>NZ_JAPEPF010000002.1:2353484-2689696 GCF_026340595.1 Streptomyces sp. NBC_01363 | reverse complement strand
GGCTGAGGTCGCCGGTCGGATCCAGCCAGCCCTCCTCGGCCGGTATGCGGGGCTCCGACGCCCCGGACGGCGAGGGCTCCGGGTGGGGCGCCTGCCGGAAGTAGTCCTCGATCAGCGGGGCGAGCCTGCGGTTGCCCCGCCAGGCCGCCAGCCGCTCCCCCGCGTCCCGCGTGCGGATCACGGCGAGATGGCGGGCGAACACCAGCCGCTCGTTGTTGCCGCGGGCATGGCCCATCGCCGCGTCCAGAACGGGAGCGGCGCCCGCCCCTTCCCGCGCCAGCAGGGTCAGCAGGGTCGCCTCGTCCAGACGGCTGCCATTCGACGAGCCGCTCGCCCCAGTCGACACCGGCAGTGGTGACCAACATCCGCACCACCTCGTCACCGCCACCGCCCTGGGCGAGGCAGTCCTCGGCCGCCCGGTCGGCCCACTCCCGCTCGTCGGGGAACACGAAGGACAGCGCCGCCTTCACCGGCACCGGCGCCGCGTCGAACGCGGCCTCCGCGACCGCGCGCGCCGCACGGTGGTCCGCCTCGTCGGCCACCGCGAGCACGCCCCGCAGCAGCCGCCGGCTCGAGGCGCACTCGGCCACCTGGAACGAGGCATGTGCGGTGGTCTCGATGAGCCAGGTCCCGCTCCACTCCCACCGTGGGTCGTAGTGGACCTTGTGCCGGTTGTGGGCCAGCTCGTGCAGCCGCAGCATCGCGCGCAGCGTCCATACGACACCCTCGGCCGCCAGCCAGAACGGCACCGCGTCCCCCGAGGGCTGCAACTCCAGCTCCGCCATGGCCACTTCCACGTCCAGGTCGAGCACGTCCGGACGCTCACCGCTGCGGTACAGCGCCGCCGCGCGCAGCCCGAGTGCGGCCATCGAAGGCGCCGCGTGCCGCGCCCCCTTCTCCACCTGGTGGACCGCGTACTCCCAGCCTCTGCCCTCGTCGTGACGGCTCTTGTCACGCGCCTCGGCGAAGCAGCGCGCGGCGTCGAACGGCGCCGCCGCCAGCCAGCACGGCCCTCGCTCGAGCCCTTCGGTCAGATGGTCCGGACTTGACCCGCGCCCGCGTGGAATACACCTTGCCGCGCTGCTCCTCGGTCCACACCACGTCACCATTCATGAGTACCTCCCACGATCGAACCGGCATCTGCGCAACAGCCGGCAGCCCGGTCCGGCACCACGGCGGTTCCCGCATCGCATTCCGCTCGCCGTGCACGGGAACCAGTCGGTCTTTCGGGGGCTGGTGCCCAGGTAAGGGCTCGTAAAGAATCAACACGTTGCTTCACGGTCTCCCTGTCGTTGGTGTGGTATGCGCATACCGAGTGAGGTTCGTGACCAACTTGCCCTGAGATTCGGAGTGTTGTTCCCTCATCTGAATGAGCGGCAGCAGCGGCTGATGCTGGCCGCCGAGGCCCGGCTGCTGGGGCACGGGGGGTCCGGGCCGTCGCGCGTGCCGCAGGGGTGAGCGAGACGACGGTGCGGAAGGGTGTCTTCGAGTTGGAGGGCGGTGAGGACCCACTGCCCGATGGCCGGGTCCGCCGGGACGGCGGCGGTCGCAAGAGCGCCGAGAAGCTTGACCGGCTGCTCGTTCCGGCGTTGCTGGCGCTGGTCGAGCCGGATGAGCGGGGCGATCCGATGTCGCCGCTGCGGTGGACGACCAAGTCGCTGCGGTCTCTGGCCGGGGAGCTGACGCGGCAGGGCCATGCCGCGTCAGCGCCGACCGTGGGCAGGCTGCTGCGGGAGAACGGTTTCAGTCTGCAGGCCAACGCGAAGACCCTTGAGGGCGCTCAGCACTCCGACCGGGACGCGCAGTTCCGGTACATCAACGACCAGGCCAAGGACCATCAGGCGGGGGGCGAGCCGGTGGTCAGTGTGGACACGAAAAAGAAGGAGGTCGTCGGCCAGTTCAAGAACGCGGGCCTCGAATGGCGGCCCAAAGGCCGGCCGGGGCAGGTCAGCACCCATGATTTCCCCGACCAGGAGCTCGGCCGGGCCGCCCCCTACGGGATCTACGACATCACCGCGAACACCGGCTGGGTCAGCGTCGGATGCGACCATGACACTGCAGCCTTCGCGGTCGAGTCGATCCGCCGCTGGTGGAACGGGCAAGGACGCCTCGACTACCCCGGCGCCACCCGGCTGCTGATCACCGCCGACGCGGGCGGCTCCAACGGCTACCGCACCCGGGCCTGGAAGACTCAACTGGCTGCCTTCGCCGCCGAGACCGGCCTGGCCGTCACCGTCTGTCACATGCCTCCGGGCACATCGAAATGGAACCGGATCGAGCACCGACTGTTCTCCGCGATCACGATGAACTGGCGCGGCCGCCCGCTGACCAGCTACGAGGTCATCGTGGAGAGCATCGCCGCGACCACCACACGCACCGGGCTCACCGTCCACGCCGAACTGGACCCCGGCCGCTACCCCACCGGTGTGAAGGTCAGCGACGCCGAGATGAACGCGGTGCCCCTGACCGGCCACGCCTTCCACGGGGAGTGGAACTACACCGTGGTGCGCCACGAGGCGCCACTTGATACCGGGTAGGGGTGAAAGACCCCTACCGCCGGCCTGTCGCAGCAGGCTGGTGAAGCTGAGGGCAGCCGATGCGTGGAGATGCACGCGGAGGTGAGAGCAGCCCTGACAACGACGGGACGCGTCGGCACTTCCAGACGACGCGGGTCCGGCAAGCAAGACGAGACGCCGTACGAGAGGAACCAGTGTCTGACGCCCCGTAAGAGTTCCTCCGGCTCCAATCTGGAGGATATGGGCCGGGTGCAGCGCACGCCACCTCCGGGTGGCGACTCCGAAGCCGAATTTAGGGTGTCGGTGGGGAGGCCACGTTGAAAGCCTGCGGCGTAGGCGTGGCGATGCTGTCGGGGTAGAGCTGGGCGGCTCGCTCGTCGACCGGTTGGTGGTGAACGTGGGAAGCGTTCTGATGTCGCCCTTCCCGTCTGGCAGCCAGTCAGGCGGAGGGCAAGGCCCGTCGTCGGCTGACGACGTCAGAACGTGGCGGAGGCCCCGTAGTAGTCCGAGCGCGTTAATGGCGCGCACATGGCGAAGGGGGCCAGCAAATCAGCAGTCGAGGAACTGGAATACCGGGAGGTCATCGGTGAATACCGACGAACTGGAGCACGCCACGTATGAGGCGGAGCGCCGGGTACTGGAGATCCAGGCCAAGCTGCACCGTTGGGCCCGTGATGATCCTCATCGCAGGTTCGATGACCTCTTCAACCTCTGTGCCGATCCCGCGTTCTTGCTTGTCGCGTGGGATCGGGTGCGGGGTAACAAGGGTGCCAAGACCGCCGGGGTGGACGGCCGCACGGCGGCGTCCATCGCGGCGAGGACGGGCGTTGAGGAGTTCCTCGACGCACTACGAGGCTCGATCAAGGACCGTAGTTTCCGTCCGCTGCCGGTGCGGGAGCGGATGATCCCCAAGACGGGCGGCAAGTTGCGTCGCCTGGGGATCGCGACGATCACCGACCGGGTGGTGCAGGCGTCCTTGAAGCTGGTGCTGGAGCCGATTTTCGAGGCGGAATTCCTCCCGTGCTCCTACGGGTTCCGTCCGAACCGCCGGGCTCACGACGCGGTGGCCGAGGTCCGCCACTTCACGTCCCACGGGTATGAGTGGATCGTGGAGGGTGACATCAAAGCCTGCTTCGACGAGATTTCGCATCCGGCCCTGCTGGACCGGGTGCGGCTTCGGATCGGGGACAAACGCGTTCTTGACCTGGTGAAGGCGTTCCTCAAGGCGGGCATCCTCGGTGAGGATCGCGTGCTGCGGGAAACCAGCGCCGGAACCCCACAGGGTTCGATCTTGTCGCCGTTGCTCAGCAACGTGGCCCTCTCCGTCCTGGACGAGTACGTCGCCCAGGGTCCGGGAGGACCCGGAAGCAGCAAGCTCGGGCGGGAACAGCGTCGCCGTCAAGGTCTTCCCAACTACCGTTTGTCGCGGTACGCGGACGACTGGTGTCTGATGGTCCACGGCACCGAAGGCGACGCCGAAGCCCTGCGCGATGAGATCGCTGGGGTCTTGTCCACGATGGGCCTGCGCCTGTCCCCGGAGAAGACCCTGATCACCCGCATCGATGAGGGACTGGACTTCCTCGGGTGGCACATCCAGCGCCACCGCAAACGAGGAACCAGCCGGTACTACGTCTACACCTACCCCGCACGCAAAGCCCTCGCGGCTGTGATGGCCAAGGTCAAGACGGCGTGCCGGAGGATGGCCACGAACCAGCCACTTGACACCCTGCTCATCCATCTCAACCGGATGCTGCCGGGCTGGTGCGCCTACTTCCAACCCGGCGTGTCCAGCGCGACATTCCAATACCTGAGCTCGTACACATGGAGCCAGGTCATGAAATGGCTGCGCCGCAAACACCGCCGGATCACCTGGAAGGACCTCCGCCGCCGCTACTGCGGGGGTGGTTGGTGGCCGGTCGGGGAGGAACGGACGCTGTTCGATCCCGGAAAGGTGCGCACCACGCGCTACCGCTACCGGGGCGCGACCATCCCTTCCCCCTGGCCGACCACGGCATGAGGATCATCGACAGCAAGGCGGGACTTGTGGAGCGCCCGGTGCCATGAGAGTGGCACGCCGGGTGCGGAAGCGGCCCGAAGAAACGGCTCGATCGAAAGACGAGACCGCGCTTCGGGCCGACTTCACCACCCCCAGCCCACCGAGCCGGCGAACCCCGGTGCACCGGCCGTCGGCATCGACCGTCAGACCCTGGAGCACCCCGCCCTGACCGGCATGACCAGCACTGAACTGGCCGAACTGACCGCGGCCCTCACCACTCCCTGGCAGACACTGCATGCACAGGACCGCACCACCCGACGCGACGGCGGCACCCGGCGCCGGGCCCCGGGCGGCGGCCGCAAAGCCAAACTCGACCTGGCCGACCGCGTCCTGGCCACCGCGCTGCACCAGCACCTCGCCCTGCCGCCCGCCGTGCTCGCCCGCCTGTTCACCGTCAGCAAGGACACCATCCGCGATGCCACCGGCGAGATCAGACAGCTGATGGACCAGTACGGGCACACCCCCGGCACCGCAGCGGCACACCTGAGCACCCTCACCGGCCTCCTCGTCTACGCCACCGCACACGGCGCCACCCTCACACCACAGGCAAAACCCACACCTTGATTCTTTACGGGCCCTAACGACCTGGGGAGCAATAGGGCTCGACGTCGCGGCTGCCGTGCTGGACGACGTTCCTTCTGCTGAGCCCTATTGCTTCTTGGGTCGCGACTTCGAGGCCGCCCAGATCAGCTGCAGCTGCCCGATCTCAGCGACGTTCTTCATCAGCTCGGCGTTCAGCCAGGCGATCATGTGTCCGATGGTGTTGTCCGGAGGAGTCTGCCACGGCAGCGTGGAGGCGGCGTCCAGATCGGCGTCGGTGAGCTTGTCGAGGACCGCTAGCCACTGGGTACGCAGATCCTGTAGCCAGGCGACGGTCGCCGGTCCGTTGCCGGGCCAGGTGATGTCGGTACGCTCCCGGGGCGTACGTCCCTGCGCGTGATCGATGGCAGTGCTCCACCACCAGCCGATGTGCCAGCTCACCCAGCCGATGGTGGGAACAGGAACGGGGTCGGGCTCGGTGTTGGCCCAGTCCGGCAACCAGTTCCCGGCGGCGTCCGGGCGCACTGTCCAGGTCAGGTCAGTGGGCTCCCACAGAAAGGCCTCGGGTGCGAGCCGCTCCAGGTGGTACTCGAACAGTGACCAGGTCATGTCGAACTGCCAGCGCAGCAACTCACGGCGGGGATTCCTCATCGTTCGATCCTCGCATGGTGCCCTGGAGGGCAGCCGTCACGTCGCCCGGTGTGAATCCGCGCGAGCGTCGCGGGCGAATGCGAGCGGGTCAGATCAGGCCGTGACAGAGGAAGGGCCGTACGGGTTAGGTGAGTTGTGAAGCTGACCTGGGCCCGTACAGCCTGCTCCCATCCTGCCCTGTCCGGGGTCTCCCGCGCACATTTCGGCGATTTGCTCCAAGACCTCGCGCCCAGGTGGACGACGGTCCGCGAGTCCGCGTTGCACGAGCGGCGCGGGGGTGCCCGGAGCCGGGCGGCTGGGGCGGGCCGTAAGCAGAAGCTGGTCTTCCCCGACCGGCTGCTGGCCACCCTCGTCCACCTGCGGCTCGGGCTTCCGCATGCCGCCCTGGCCGAGCTGTTCGATGTCGATCGCTCCACCATCTCCACTGCGATCCGCGAGGTCCGGCCGCTGCTCGCGGCCCGTGGCTTCGCCGTCCCCGACCGGCCCGGCCTGCGCCTGCGGACCTTGGAGGATGTCTTCGCCTACGCCGAAGCCGAAGGCGTCGACCTCCGCATCGATGGCACGGAAGTCCAGGTCAGACGTCCCAAGGCCGGGCGCGCCGGACGTAAGGCGTTCGTCTCCGGCAAGAAGAAGCAGAACACCATCAAGACGACTACGTTCAGCGATCACCAAGGCCGTACCCTGTTCTCCGGCGTGACGCGGCCCGGCCGCGTGCACGACCAGACCGCCGTGCGCACCGAGGGCATCGCCGAGCAATTCCGCCTCCGCCCAAATGTGAAAGTCGAGGTGGACGAGGGCTACCGCGGCTTGGCCAACGAATTCCCACACCAGGTCAGTGCTCCGCCGAGGAAGCCGAAGGACGATGTGTGTGACGGCGAGAGGCGGGCCTGGCGCGAACAGCGACGCCGGCAGTCCTCGGCTCGGATCTGTGTGGAGCACACCAATGCCGAGTACAAGCAGTGGCGCCCGCTCCAGCGCTACACCGGACGGCGTGAGGACTACGACGAGACCCACCGCGCCATCGCCGGTCTGGTCTCCGACCGCTCCGCCCGCAGGGCAACCCGCCGCAGGACGAGTACCGAGCTGGTGCCCGTCCGCACGACGACCTGCTGATCACCCGACAGCCAAACCCCACGTCGGCGGATCGAGGCTTAGGAACAGTTGGGTCTGCTGCACGTTGAGGTGACACCTAGCCTGGCTTGCCCGTAGGGCGGCCTGGAAGGATGTTGCTGTGCCTGTTCCCTATCCCGAAGAGTTCCGTGACGATGTCGTGCGCGTGGCGCGCAACCGCGAGAAGGGCGTCACCCTTGCGCAGATCGCGAAGGATTTCGGCGTCCATGAGATGACGCTGTCGAAGTGGCTGCGCCAGGCCGCTGTGGACGACGGCGAGAAGCCCGCCGTCGCCAGGTCCGAGTCGGCGGAGAACCGGGAGCTGAAGAAGCGGATCCGGCTGCTGGAGCAGGAGAACGAGGTCCTGCGCCGCGCGGCGGCCTACCTGTCGCAGGCGAACCTGCCGGGAAAAGGCTCTACCCGCTCGTGAGAGAGCTCGCCGCCGACAAGATCCCTGTCGCGGTTGCGTGCCGGGTCCTGGGGCTTGCCCGCCAGCACTACTACCGGTGGATTCGTCGGCCGGTGACCGAGGCCGAGATCACCGAGGCATACCGTGCGAACACGCTGTTCGACGCCCACTGCGACAGGCTCCGGGGTGATCGTCTCTCTGCGGGCCGCCGGGGTGTGCTGGCAGGGCGCCGGGTTCAGCCCGGGAGGGTGATGCGGAAGGTGGTGTGTCCGGGTCTGCTGGTGACGGTGGCGGTTCCGCCGTGGGCGGTGGTGACGGCGTGGACGATGGCGAGGCCCAGCCCCGTGCTTCCGGTGCTGCGGGAGCGGGCGTGGTCGGCGCGGACGAAGCGGCCGAAGACTTCGGGCTGGAGTTCGTCGGGGATGCCGGGACCGTTGTCACTCACGTCCACGCAGACGGTGGCCTGTTCCGTCGTGAGGGAGATCGTCACGTCGGTGCCGGGCGGGGTGTGGGTGCGGGCGTTGGCGAGGAGGTTGCCGATGGCCTGCTGGAGGCGGTGGGCGTCGCCGGTGACGGTGACCGGTTCTTCGGGGAGGTCGAGGAGCCAGTGGTGGCCGGGGCCGGCGGCGCGGGCGTCGTCCGTCGCGTTCAGGATTAGCAGGGTCAGGTCGACCGGCTCGTGTTCCAGGGGGCGTCCGGCGTCCAGGCGGGCAAGGAGGAGCAGGTCGTCGACGAGGCGGGTCATGCGCTGTGACTCGCCGCCGATGCGTTCCAGGGCGTGGCGGACTTCGGCGGGGACGGGGCCACGGTGGCGCAGGGCGAGTTCGGCGTGGCCGCGGATGTTGGCGACGGGGGTGCGCAGTTCGTGGCTGGCGTCGGCGGCGAAGTGACGGAGCCGTTCCTCGCTCGCGTGGCGGCGGGTGAGGGCGTCTTCGACGTGGCCGAGCATGTGGTTGAGGGCAGCGCCGACCTGGCCGACCTCGGTGCGGGGGTCGGTGTCGGGGAGCGGTCCGGGCATGGCGACCTCGCCACTGGCCAGCGGCAGCCCGGCGACCTCCGCCGCCCGGGCGGTGACCCTCTGGAGCGGGCGCAGGGAGATCCGCACCCACAGGGCCCCCGCGATGCCGGTGGCCAGGAGCGCCACGCAGAACAGCACGGCTTCGACCGCTTCGAGGCGGTGAACGGTCTCTTCCACCGGGTGCAGGGGCAGACCGGTGATCATGACGTCCTGATCGTCGCCGTCGACGGCCGTGACCCGGTATTTGCCCAGAGTGGAGAGGCGGATGCTGTGCCCGTTTCCGTCCACGGGCACCCCCGCCAGGGCGCGGCGGTCCTCGGGGGTGAGCCGGACCGTGCGGTCGGTGGCGTCGTGGACCACGGCGGCCTGGGTGGTGGTGCCGTCCAGGAGCCGGGCGCCGAACGTCGATTCGGCCTGACCCCGGGTGTCGGGGCGGTTGTCGGCGTCAGGCGTGGCCTCGTGTTCCAGGCTGGCGGCGAACCGGCCGCCCGAGGCGGCGAGCTGCTCGTCCAGACGGCCCATCAGGAAACCGCGCAGGGCGAGGGCGGTCGTGATCCCGACGGCGAGGCACGCGAGGGCGAGCAGGGTGACGAGTCCGGCGGTGAGCTGGCTGCGCAGGGTGCGGGGCACCGGGCGCCTCACGGCGAGTCCGGCTTGAGCACATAGCCGACCCCGCGCACCGTGTGGATCATCGGAGCCCGTCCGGCGTCGATCTTCTTGCGCAGGTAGCTGATGTAAAGCTCGACGACGTGGGCGCGTCCGCCGAAATCGTAGGCCCAGACCCGGTCCAGGATCTGGGCCTTGGACAGAACCCGGCGCGGGTTGCGCATGAGGAAGCGAAGGAGTTCGAACTCGGTGCGGGACAGCTCGACGGTGACACCGCCGCGCCGGACCTCCCGGGCTTCCTCGTCCATGCTGAGGTCCCCAAGGGTGAGCAGGTTCACGCCCGGCCCGGCGGTCATTCCGGCCCGTCGCAGCAGCCCGCGCAGCCGGGCTAGGACTTCCTCCAGGCTGTAGGGCTTGGTGACGTAGTCGTCGCCGCCCGCCGTGATCCCGGCGATGCGGTCCTCGACTGCGTCGCGGGCGGTCAGGAACAGGACACACACCTTGGGCATCTCACGTCTGAGGGCCCGCAGGACCTGGAGGCCGTCCAGGTCGGGCAGCATCCAGTCCAGAACCACCGCGTCAGGCCGGAAATCACGGGCCGTCTCGAGTGCGGTTGTGCCGTCGGCGGCGGTGCGGACCTGCCAGCCCTCGCCGGTCACGACTCCGGCCAGGACATCGGTGACGTCGGGTTCGTCGTCGACGACGAGAATCCGTACGGGATCTCCGTCGGGGCGGTGCAGAAGCGATGTCGTACGCGGCTCGTCCATGGTTCCTTCAGCATCCCCCGGCGCAGGCCACGGCAGGGGTGAGGCGTGTCTCTGAGTTTCCTCTGAATCGGAGCTGAGAGCGGTCGACCACGCTGTTTCAGAAGGTACACAGAGGTTGGGCTGTGAGGCTGGCCACCCATCGCCGGAGCGTGCGCCATATCCGGAGGAGCCCCATGACCACCACGTTCACCACCACGACGTATGCGAGCCGCGGGATGCGCCACCGGCGCCCGCGCCGCAGCCTCGTCCCGTTCCTGGTGCCGCTGGTGATCTGGGCCGGCGCCGCCGGAGTGCTGGGCCTGTGGTGGAGCGACACGAACTCGGTGGTCGGCTCGGCGGGCTGGCTCACCGGCGCGGGACGTATCACCGGTCTCCTGGCCGGATACGCCTGCGCGGTCCTGCTGGCGCTCATGGCCCGGATGCCGCTCCTGGACCACACCATCGGCACCGACCGGCTCGCCCGCTGGCACGCCTGGGGAGGCCGCTGCACCGTGTCCCTCGCCCTTGCCCACACCCTGCTGATCATCTGGGGCTACTCGCTGGCCTCCCACACGAACGTGGTCAGCCAGACCTCCACACTCGTCCTTCACTACCCCGACCTGCTCAAGGGCACGGCCGGCTTCCTGCTGCTCGTGGCCACAGGGATTATGTCCGCCCGCGCTGCCCGCCGCAGGATGAGTTACGAGACGTGGCACTACCTGCACTTCGCGACCTACCTGGCAGTCTTCCTCACCTTCGGACACCAGCTCTCCAACGGAGCCGACTTCGTCGGCAACCGCCTCGCGCAGGCCGCCTGGTACACGCTGTTCCTCGGGGTCGCGGCCCTGGTCGCCTGGTACCGCTTCGCCGTCCCAGTCCGGCGAGGGCTGCGCCACCGCCTGCGCGTGGCCGCGGTCCACCCCGAAGCACCGGGCGTGGTCTCCGTCCACCTCACCGGCCAGCACCTCGACGACCTCGGGGGCGAGCCGGGGCAATTCCTGCGCTGGCGTTTCCTGACCCGCGGACTGTGGTGGACCGCGAACCCCTACTCCCTCTCGGCCCCCGCCCACCCCGGCCACCTGCGGATCACGGTCAAGACCGCCGGCGGGCACAGCGCCGCCCTCGCCCGCTTGAGGCCCGGCACCCGGGTGTGGGCCGAGGGACCCTACGGCGCCTTCACCGCGAACCGCCGGACCACCCCCAGGGTCCTGCTCCTGGCCGGCGGGGTCGGCATCACCCCCCTGCGTGCGCTGTTCGAGACGCTCCCGGGCCAGGTGACCCTCGTCTACCGGGCCCGCCGCGCCGTCGACCTCGCCCTGCGCGGTGAACTCGACGCGATAGCCTCCCGCCGACGGGCCACCGTGCACTACATCGTCGACGAACCGGCCGGACACGCCTCCCCCCTCACCGCCCGGGTCTTGAGCACCCTGGTCCCCGATCTGGCCGCGCACGACGTCTACCTCTGCGGCCCGCCCGGCATGACCGAGGCCGCGATCAGAGCCCTGCGCGAAGCCGGTGTCCCGGCCCGGCGCATCCACCACGAGTCCTTCGCGTTCTGAGGAGAACCGCCATGCGCCGAGCCGTCCTCACCACCACCGGGATCAGCGCCCTGATCGTCGCCCTGCTCGCCCTCAAACCCCACCAGCTCCCCGCCCTGGCCGGGGCGGCTCCCCGTTCCCCGACGGCCTCGCACACTCCCGCAGACGCCTCGCCGGGCACATCCACTGGGACGGGCACGTTCACCGGAGATCCCATCGACACCCAGTACGGAACCGTGCAGGTCGCCGCCACCCTCAACCAGGGCAAGATCACCTCGATCAAGGTCCTCCAGGCCCCCGACCACAGAGGCCGTGACCAGGAGATCGCAGCCTACGCCCTGCCCCGCCTCACCCAGGAGGCCATCGGAGCCCAGAGCGCGCACATCGACGCCGTCTCCGGCGCCAGCTACACCAGCCAGGGCTACATCCAGTCCCTCCAGAGCGCCCTGGACCAGGCCCATGCCTGACACCACACAGGGTCTGCGCCACGTCGAGCACGTCATGGGCACCGTCTTCTCCTTCGACATCCGCGACCAGCCGACCCCCGCCATCCGCCGCGCCCTCGTCGAGGCTGTGCACCACCTCCACCAGGTCGATGCCGTGTTCTCCACCTACCGGCCCGACAGCCACATCAGCCGCCTCGACCGCGGCGAGATCCGACTGGAGCACTGCCCGCCCGAAGTCCACGAAGTCCTGTCCCTGTGCGCACAGGCCGCCCATGCCAGCGATGGCTGGTTCAGCATCATCCCCGCGAGAACCCTCGACCCCTCGGGGCTCGTCAAAGGCTGGGCCACCGAGACCGCATCCCAGCTCCTTTACGACGCGGGCGCGCACCACACGTGCATCAACGGCGGAGGTGACCTGCAGCTCCGCGGACAGGCGGGCCCGGGCACTGCGTGGCGCATCGGCATCGCCCACCCGCTACGCCCCGGTGAACTGGCCACCGTCATCACCGCCAGCCACGACCTGGCCGTCGCCACCTCCGGCACCGCCGAACGCGGCCATCACATCGTCGACCCGCACACCGGTAGACCTGCCGACACGTTCGCCTCCCTCACACTCGTCGGGCCCCGCCTGACGCTGACCGACACCTACGCCACCGCCGCGTTCGCCCGAGGCAACGGGGCACAGGGCTGGGTGGAAACACTGGACGGCTACGAAGCACTCGCGGTTCTGCCCGACGGCCAGGAATGGCGAACTCCAGGATTCAGCCGCTATGGGTCATGAGGTGCGACACAGCGTCATTCCCGCGCGCAGGGAACGGGCGCCTCCCGGTCGCGGCCGCGGCTTACCACCTATGTCGCCGCAGGAGCCCGACTCGTCCCTGTCCAGCATTGAACACCACCCTCCGAAGGAGCCCCTTGTGGGACTCGACCTGATCAACGGCATCCCCGCACACGTCCTGTTCGTGCACGTCGTCGTGGTCCTGGTACCCCTCACCGCGCTCGCCCTGATCCTGTGCGCCGCCATCCCCTCCGTCATGCGCAGGTTCGGCCTCGCCCTGCCAGCCCTTGCCCTGGTGTCCCTGATCAGCGTGCCGCTGACGACCAACGCCGGCGAGTGGCTGGAACGGCACGTGGACCGCGATCCCCTGGTCCGTAAGCACACCGAACTCGGCGACGAACTGCTCCCCTGGGCCATCGGGCTCTTCCTGGTGTCCGCAGCGGTGTGGTGGCTCTACCGCCGCGCCGCCCACCGCACCCCCGAGGCGGAGGGATCCACCAGCACGGTGGGCACGCCGCTCCGTATCACCGCCGCGGTGCTGTCCCTCATCATCGGCGTGGGTGCCGACGTACAGGTCTACCGAATCGGCGACTCAGGCGCTAAAGCCGCTTGGCACGACGCCTACTCCGCCACCGCGCACCCCAATCGCGACTGACCGACACGCGCCGTGACACACCCAGCCCAGGGGCTGCGCTCGGTGACACCGCACGGTATCCGGCCCTTCTGCTCGCTACGCATCGAGGACGTTGTCACATTGGTGCGTTGATCGATTAAGGGTGTGTAGGGGTCGGGTGGGGGCCTGGCTTACGCTGCGATGGGCTGGTCGGTGGCGCCGGTGATCTCGTCCCAGATGGCGAAGCGGGTGGTCATCTCGGTGCGGTATTCGGTGGCCATCAGGTGGCGGCGTGGTCGCAAGTGCGGTGAGATGCCGCTGAACGCGGACAGGAACCGCTGGGCCCCGCCGGTACTGCGGAAGCCCTTCATCGCGCGTTCGCGCTGCCTCGTCGGCTGATGACTGTTCTCGCGGAAGATTTCAAGTCCAGTGAGACGGTCGTGACGCTATGAAGTTTGTGGTGTGGGTTCCCTGCGTTTGGCCGGGTCGTTGATCCAGGCTGTCTGGGGTATCTCGGGTGGTCTGGGGCGGCGGCCGAAGCGTTCGGGGTGACGGGCGTATGCCTCGGCGAGGGTGACCGCGCGCTGGTCGCGGACCTCCTCGGCAGTCCCGAAGTGGACGGAGGCGGGTGTGTGCCAGCCGATACCCGAGTGCCGGTGCTCATGGTTGTAATACGCGATGAACGCGTCGAACCACTCGCGGGCGTGGGCCAGCGAATCGAACCGTTCGGGATAGTCCGACATGTACTTCGTGGTCTTGAACTGAGCCTCGCTGTAAGGGTTGTCGTTGGAGACCTTCGGCCTCGAGTGCGACCGCGTCACGCCCAGATCGATCAGTAGTTGGGACACCTTCTTCGACGTCATCGAGGTGCCGCGGTCCGCGTGCACGGTCTGGGGCACGATGCCGTTGCGGGCGATGGTCTCGCGGATCAGCTCCTCGGCCCGCACAGCTGATTCGGCTCGCTCGACGGTGTGGCCGACGATGTACCGGCTGAAGATGTCGATGATCACGTAGGCGTGATACCAGACGCTCTTGGCCGGTCCGGCCGCCTTGGTGATGTCCCAGGTGAACACCTGTGAGGGCCCGGTGGCGACCAGCTCGGGCACCGCCTTGGCGGGATGGGTGGCCTGCCGTCGGCGCTCACCGGACTGATCCTGCTCGCGCAGGATCCGGTACATCGTCGAGACGGAGCAGTGATAGCGCCCGGCATCCAGCTCGCGGGCCCAGATCTGCGCGGGCGCCAGCTCGGCGTACTCGTCGCCGTTCATCAACTCGAGTACCGCAGCCCGCTCTTCGGCCGTCAGGGCCGACGGCTGCACCTGTGGGGCACGTGTTCTGCGTGGTGGCGGGGGCCGGAGCCGGCGGTAGTGCGTGGCGCGGGAGCGGCCGGTCAGCCGACAGGCGGCCGTGATGCCCAGCTGAACCTCGACGCCGGTGAACGCCTCGTCCACGACAGGGTCGGCGGCAGGCTTCAGTCCGCGCTCTCGGAGATCATTTCCAAGAGCGCGGAGGCTTTTCCCATCACCTCGAGTGCGGCCTTGTTCCGTGCCAGGTCCTTCTGCAAGCGCTCCACCTGCTGCCGCAGCTTTTCGTTCTCCACCTCCGCGGCGGACTTCTTCGCCCGGGCCGGGCTGGTCCGGCGGTCAACCAGGTTTTCCAGGGCCCCGGCGTCCCGGGCGGCCCGCCACTCCTTGACATGCGAGTGGTAGAGCCGTTCCCGGCGCAGGACCGCACCCTTCTCGTTCCTGGGCGCGGCGTCGTACTCGGCGACGATCCGCAGCTTGTACTCCGAGGTGAAAGTGCGGCGCTTCGGCCTCGGCGCCGGGTCGGACCCGACGGGCTCTGTGCTGGGCATAAGGGACGGTTCCCCTGTCGTGCCCTCTCAGAGGGTGTTCGGTAGGGGGATCCCCCTATCTGTCCGGTCCGCGGTGTGGCGAGATGGACTTGTTTCCATGATCTCGTAGCGCGACGTCGGGGTCATCGGTTTTGATCATCTTGTGACTGAGCGACGTGCCTACCCCTCGGATCTCAAGGATGATCAGTGGGAGTTGATCGAGCCCCTTTTGCTGGAGTGGCGGGCCGCGCGGGCCGAAGGGCGGGAGCCCACCACCGATCTGCGCGAGGTGGTCAACGCGATCCTCTACGTTGCCCGGACGGGGGTGGCCTGGCGCTACCTGCCCCATGACTTCCCGCCGCACACCACGGTCTACGGCTACTTCAGGGCGTGGGAAGCGGACGGCACCGCCGAGGAGGTCCACGACACCCTGCGTGACCAGTTACGCAGGAAGAAGGGGCGCCGGATACTGCCGACCGCCGCGGTGATCGATGCCCAGACGGTGAAGGCGTCACCGAATGCGCCGGAGAGCACGCAAGGGTACGACGGTGGCAAACGGATCAAGGGCCGCAAGCGGCATATCGCCACCGACACACTCGGGTTGCTGCTGGTTCTCATCGTCACGGCCGCCGGCGTGCAGGACACCAACGGCGGCAAACTCGTTGCCGACGCCCTGGCCGCGAAGTTGCCCACGGTGACGAAGGCGTGGGTGGACGCTGGGTACAAGTCCAAGATGATCACGCACGCGGCCGCCCTGGGCATCGAGGTGGAAGTCGTGGCGCGTGATGCGGAACAGAAAGGCTTTGTGGTCCAGAAGGTCCGCTGGCGTGTAGAGCAGACTTTCGGGATCATGAGCCGCTACCGGCGTCTGCACCGTGACTACGAGGCGCTGCCGGAGCGGTCCCGGTCGATGATCCACTGGGCCATGGTCAATTCCATGGCCAGCAGGTTGACCGCGAGCCCGAGCCAAATCGGGCAATACCTCCGCCCGAAACCGCCCGCGGCAGCCTGAAAAGGTACCGAACACCCTCTCAGGCTAACCCCGCAGAACGGGATGTCTCACCCAAGGCTGACAGAGAGGGCTCTACCTCGACGAACACCAGTCCCTCCAGCAGATCGCCACCTCACAGGCTTCTCCCGCAGAGTGCTGACTGACCTCGCCAAGGAGTACGGCATCCCGCTCCGCGAGGGTCCACAGGACTACAAGCGCCGCGGCGCCATCGACCGCGACTGGCTCATCGAGCAGTACGCCGTTCACCGCCGGACCCTGCCCGACCTCGCCCAGGAGAAGGGAATGAGCCCCGCGAACATGGCCCGCTGGGCACACACCCACAAGATCCCTCTCCGCCCCGCGGAGGAGCAAGCCACGACGCCGCCCTCCGCGCCGGCGAGCAAGCCACCGGCATCCCTGCCGTCCTACGTGACGCTCTCACGAGCCCATCCGGCCGACAGCGACTCGAACGCTTCGTCGCCGCCCTGCCCTACCCCACCGTCACTGAAGCCGCCCGAGCCCTTGGCATTCACCAGTCGACGCTGGTGACCCAGATCAACCGCCTGGAGAGAGACCTGGGCCGGCCCCTGATCGAGCGCGCCGAACGCGGCCGCAGGATGAGACCTACCCGGTTCGGCAGGAGCGTTGCCGCAGCGGTGCGAAAGTCCGGCTCCGGAACGTGACCATGGAAGGCGTCGGCCGAGGATTTGGACACGATGCTGAGGCTTCCTGACCTGAGGGTGGGACGGCTGCCTCGCTGTCTTCCCGGCATGCGTGACGAGCTGCTATTCGCCACCTGGGCCGGTTTCAGCGCAGGGCTCTTCCTGCTGGACTATGCGCGCGAGGAGACCCATGAGCTGGGTCCGCTCGGCAGGCGTCAAGACAGCGGTCAGCTCATCGTTCGCCTCACGGCCCAGTTTCTCCGTCTGAAGCAGGCGACGTTTCCCGCTCGGCGAGAGGGTGATGGCGTTCTTGCGACGGTCCTTGGCGTCCGGCGCTCGGGTCACGAGGCCATCGTTCTGGAGGTCGTTGAGGATCGCGACCATGTCCTTGGGATCGATGCTCAGGCTGCGGCCCAGCTCGGCCTGCGATACGGGTCCCAGTTCGGCGACTGCCGATAGGACGGCATGGTGCATCATCCGCATGCCCACCTGAGCGAGGGCTTCGGCGACGAGCCGGTGTCCCCGAGCTGCGGCGCGACCCAGGAGCCAGCTGGGGAGGGAGCGGATACGGGCGGGAGCGCGGGTGGTGTCGGACATGGGGCCAGACTAACCAGAAAATCATTGGGGTTCCCTATGATCCTTCGGTATCGTTGGGTCTCCCAATGACCTGGAGGTGTGCATGCGGCGGGTTCGTTTTTATGAGTACGGCGGTCCGGAAGTGCTCCGCGTCGAAGATGCGGAGGCCCCTAAGCCCGGCCCGGGGGAACTGTTGGTCCGCACGGAAGCCATCGGTGTGACTCTTCCCTCCGTGCGCAAGGTTCGCGGCGAAGGCGGCAGGACGCCGCTACCGGGAGTCCTTGGAGGCGAGGTCGCCGGAACGGTGATCGCACTCGGCCCGGACGTGACGGATTTCGAGGTCGGCGACCGCATCACGTCGCTCACTTTCAGCGGCGGCTCGTATTCCGAACAGGCAATCGCCCCCGGCTTCATGGCGAGCCGCATACCGGACGGAGCGAGCGCCATCCAAGCCGTCGCGCTGGTGCGCAGCGGACACGTCGCCCTCGCCGCCCTCGCCGCGGCCCGCCCTCTCGTGAGCGAGTCGGTCCTGATCACGGGTGCCGCGAGCGGAGTGGGGCATCTCGCGGTCCAACTGGCCAAGCTTCAGGGCATCGGACGGGTCGTCGCGGCCGTGAGCTCGCACACCAAGGCGGAATTCCTCCGCGGTCTGGGCGCTGACGAGATCGTGACCTACGACAGCGAGCACTGGGGGGAGCCAGTCGATGTCGTCCTGGATGGAGTCGGTGGAGATCTACTCTCACGCGCCGTCTCCGCCCTTGCACCCGGCGGGCGACTCGTCTTCTTCAACTCGGGCGGCGGCACCGTTCCGGCCTTCGACCTCCTGGCAGGATCGAAAACCATCACCGGGCTCACCATGGCGAGGTTTGTCGACACTCAGCGCGAGCTCTATGACCAGCATGGTGAGGAGCTGTGGAAGCTGACCCTGTCCGGGCAGTTGCAGCCGGCCGTTCACGCCCAAATTCCGCTGGCTGATGCGGCACGAGCGCACGAGATCATCGAAGCCCGTGCCAACCTCGGCAAGGTCGTCCTGCTGCCCTGACGGTGAAGCTGACCCGCGTCGGGAAACGCGTGGCCGCTGCGGCCAGGAAAATCCCCGCAGAGGAAATGACGCGGTGGTGAGACAGAACTCATTGGCCAAGCAATGAGACAACCAGAGAAGCCGCAGGTCACGGCGTCGAGCGGTGCCCCGGGCCGCGAGATCCTACAGGTTGTAGGGTCTCAAATTTCGCAGCACAATCTCAGCTCCGATGGCACATCGGTGGCACTCTGTCGCATTCAAGCTGGCCGATTCTTACTCGATCTCATTCGGGTTGGCGGATTCTTGCCGACCGGGCTCTGAGCGACGGACCCGCGCGACGCCCTCGTCCAGGTCAACGCCAAGTGGCGTCCCCTCTCCGATCCGGACGTTCTTGCGGAACCTCTCCTGCTCCATCGCCTGCTTCACCGCCTGCGCGGCTGGAGAGAACCCCTCTACCAGCGCAGAAGTACGCCCCTTCGTCTTGCGGTAATAGATCCACCCACGGTGCTCTGCCCACAGCAAAGCGCGATCCACCAAAATCAGGCAGACACCGGCGGCGACGCCGACTGTCACCACAATCACAGTGCTTCTCATACCGCTGAAACGCAGCAACCCCCTACCGCGTTCCACGCTCCAGCAGTACGGCGAACGCAACTTCCGTGAAAGCCACGTCGTTTGAGAATGCCGAGGGCCATCGCTCTCAAGCGACGTGGCAACCCGGTAGGTCAGCAGCTCGCCGTCTGTCAGGTGCACTGCGACAGGACAGCCGGTCGAAGCGCTCACCCTTGGGCCTGACGAAGTGCCCAGTCGCGGTCGCTCGGCGTCGGCTCGGTTCGCCAACGAGCCCGTAGGACTCCGTCGTTGTCGGGCATGACAGCAGTGCACAGAGGCACAGATTCACCCGCGTATACAGACAGGAGCACGGCGGCATGGGCACGGGATATCCGGGCGGCCAGTTCGGGGAACTCGTCCTCGTCTGCGATGGCGCTGCGGATGTTGCCGTCGTCGTCCTGCCACACGACTTCGACGAGGCCATCAGCGGGCAGGGCTCTCAGGACGGCGTCGATGTCGGTGGACAGGGACGGCCAGACGGCGAGACGGGCCCGGGGAGCCAGTCCAACGCGAACGGGGTCGATGGTGTCGCTGGTGAGGTGGTGCCATCGTGAGGCACCTTCGAGATATGTCTCTTCCAGGATTCCTGCACGGCCGGTGACGACTGCCCAATGCAGGTCGGCCCAGAAGTCGTCATCGCCGGGCCGCTGGATGACCTGCTCTTCCTCTTCGGCCCCGAAGGCATACGGGGAGGCGTCCAGGCGTTCTGGGAACAGTCCGAGCTCCCGGGTATGGGCCAACGCTTCCTCGCAAGGCCGGCTGCTGCTGATGTAGAGGTACTGGTCCCATCCCACGTGGACTGCGAACGTGCCTTCCACCTCCAGCCGGCACCAGGCGCCGCTATCACGCAACATGGCTCGCACCAGTTCCAGACCGATTCCGAGCGGTACTTCTGCCCCGTCGTGAAAACCGGTAGGGCCGCCAGGGAAGAGCCCGTTCAACCCAAAGCCGTCCACCGGAGGCTCCACGCCGAAGTGCGCGATGGACGGGATCTGTGGTTCACGTACTGCCAGGTGATCGACGCCGGTGTCCTCAGCAAACGCCGCGACCGCCTGAAGATACGACGCCTCGACCTCGCCGTGATCGCTGACGGTGTCCTGACTGCCGGTGTAATACCCGTGTTCGTCACGGTCGGCGGGGTCGTACTTGGTGACGCGGTAGACGTAGGGGAGCTGCACCGCCCCATCATCCAGCACGCTCGTGTCGCCCCGCGAGGAAATGCCATGGGAGGTGAGACAGAGGCATAGGGCAACGTCCTGAGACAGATCAGGAACCTGCTGGTCAGCGCAATGCTCTATGACACGAGCCGCGAGATCCTACAGGTTCTGTGGGATCTCAAGTCGACTGCACAATCTCACCGCCCGCTTCATACCGACTGCACTCGCCATGTTCCTCGACGAAGTCGCCCACCGCGCACGGCACATCGAACTGGCCGGCGAGCCCCGCCGCAACACCTCCCACCTTGTCAGGGGTTACGCATCCCTGCCCGTCTCACTCTCCGCGCGCGGATCATGGGTGAGCTATCCTGCGCGCATGCGCGGACAGTTCACCGGCTGGCCGGAGCAGGCCATGGACGTGTTGTGGCAGCTCCAGGGCGAACCGACCCACGCGACCCGCGAGCGCTACCGCGCGGACCGCGAACGCCTGGTCCGGCAGCCGATGATCGCCCTGCTCAACGAGGTCGCGGACACCGACCCCCGGTACGAGGACTTCTCCGTCTGGCACTACCGCACCGACTCCTGGTGGTGGCAGCACCAGGGCGCGGTGATCCGACTCGGCCGCAAGATCGAGATCGGTCTCCGGTTCTCCCTGGACGGCCTGCGGATCCAAGGCGCCTGGTGGTACCCCGATCCCGGCCAGGTGGACATGTTCCGCAAAGCCGTGGCCTCCGAGAGGAGCGGCCGCGAACTGTCCGCCATCCTCGAGGACGTACGGAAGAAGGGCTACGACATCTCCGGGGACGTGATGAAACGCCCCCCGTATGGCTATCCGACGGACCACCCCCGTACGAACCTGCTGCGCCATCGTTCGCTGATCGCAGCCCGCCCGCTCGGCTGCGAGGAGTGGCTGCACACCCCCGAGGCGGTCGACCGGATCCTCTCGGCCGCCGCCGACCTCGATGCCCTGCTGATGTGGCTGGTCTGCCACGTGAAGCGCGCCGCCTGACATCACGAGGGCACCGCGCGGCACGGGAGGAACGACATTCGAGTGGCGCCCCTTGGCGGACCCTTCACTCTAGAACTCCACACGGTCGCCAGGGCGATGGATCGTCATCGGGCAGTCGGCGGCTGCAGCAACGTCATGCTGATGGCGGCGCCGACCGTGCTGAGGGGAAGGCCCGGCAAGACCGGCTACGGAGTCGCGGGCAGAGCCATTTTCAAGGAGCCCCAACGCTGACCAGCAGGGATGGAACCCGGAAGTCTGTCGCTCAGCACGTGCCTGCTCGCGGACGACACCTCTGGCTGCGACCGCGCCCCAGGTCGATACACGCGCCCAGGAGTAGGCCCGGAGGTGGCCGAGGGGCTGGCCGCGGCACGGGCAGGCAGGCTCCTGGCCTGCCCGTCGATCCCGAGCCGACAAGCGGCCGGGGTTGGTTGTCAGTGGTTCCCACCCCAGAAGGAGCCGGACACGTCCGTGAACGCTGGAGTGGTCGCTGCACCTGGAACGAGAACCTCCACGCCACCGCGTCGTTACCCCTGTGCCGCCAGTGACACGGTCGTCCCGTCAATCCATCGTCAAGGAGACAACAGGTGACACCCGAGGAGTATCTCGCCTTAGCCGAGCAGCACGCCGCAGCCGGCCGATTTGCCGCGGCTTCGGCGTATGCCGGCCTCGCGAGAGCAGGGGTGACCATCAGGATGGCCGCCGAGCAGGGGACGCCGATCTATCCAGGCGATCACCAGCCTCTGCCTGCCGACTGGTGCGGAAAGTGCTACAGCCCCGGAAGGCGCAGGATTGACCGGAAAGACTGTCCGCGATGCAGCCCACTCGAGCTTCGTGCCCGCCCCTGCCGATACTGCGGCGTCTACCTCGAAGAGCGAAAGGATGCCTACAACACGGACGAGACGTGGGCGTGGCGTGACGCGCGAGGCTCTCTGAACTGTCCGAAGGCACCTGATCCGGCAGCGCCCACCCCGGGCCCCGTCCAAGCAGAGCACGACGTCAACCCGGATCATGTGTGGAACCGCTTCTTTGAGGAATGGAAGGACAACCTCACTCACACCGAGCCGACTTCCGCTGAAGAGCTGCTGACGGCCAGCGCGCTGACGCCGTTCGTGCCCCGGACCCGCCTCGGGGAAAGGCCGCACACTGAGCACTTGGACACCTGGCTCGCGGCGCGGGCAGGCACACCCCACGGACCACTGCTGCTGGTTGAGGAACCTTCGCCCAGCAGCCCCTCTGTACGGACCTGGCGCCTGACCAGCCTTGGACCGGCGGCCCCGTAATGCCTGCCGGACATCTTCCTAGCTGACGGCCTCCCCTGCCTGGAGCACGCTCGACCGCCGGCCTCACGACGGGAGGAACGAGCTCCCTGGGGGACCGGGGCACTGACCTCCGAGTGCCGCGCTGGCAGGCCCTCACCTGCCGTGTCCTGCGTCAGAGGAACGTCGTTCTGTAACTGACGCAGCACAACAGGCCAGCCGGGAATGGGCCCCATGCCGATGCACCTACACCGTTCCAACCGGACGAAAGTCCTTCGGAGGGCTGCCGCATCCCTGTGCAAGTACTGCGGCACCCCTGTCGAGTGGTTCGAACGGCATGACGGGTTGCGAATTCCTTTGACCTGCGAGTTTCCCACCCGCCGTATTCCGGCGAAGATGCGCTGGCACATTCACCGCGGAGTGGCCTATCCAGGCACCGATGCCTCCAGCGGTTACTGCCGGATCCCTCACCCCGCAGTCTGCCCAGCAGCCGACCACCCCGATCTCCCTTCTGACCTGCAGGACGTCGTCCGCCGTCTTGCGGTACGGATGCGCACCGCCATCGAGAGCGGCGAGTTCGTCCCGTTCGTCGAGACCGTCACAGAGGAGGAAGTCGAAAGCCCCGGCCCCGAACAGGTCCAGCACATCCGCCACGTGATCGACTGTCACGGCTCGCTTCGGATCGGACCCTGCGCCATCGAGGACCTGCAGTGCATCGCCCACGACGCCCTCACTGAGCAGCGCTGCGAGAACGGAATCTGCGACCTGAGTGAAGGACGCTGGGAACTGACCGGCATCGACCAGGAACAGGCCACCGGCAGGCTGGGGCAGCAGGTTCTCGAGCTCACCGGCGGAAACATCTGGGTCTGGCACCTCGCCGACTTCAACGTCGTACGCCGCTGGTGGGCCCAGCGCTGCCACGATCACTTCAACACGGACGACCCCGATCATGTCGCCAACGAATTCGTACCCTTCCACCCCCTGCGTCACGACGCCCACGTACTGACCGAGCGGCCTACCGGCTACGACCTGCAGAGCAACGGTGAGAAGCGCGTCTTCATCCACGACGGGCCGGAGCAACGCACAAAATGCGCAAGCCCGTCCTGCTCGAACGCAACAGTCCTCTCCCCTCAAGAAGGGTGGCTGTGCTGGCAGTGCGAGGAGCTTCAGCGTCGCCGCCAACGCATCCACCAACGCCGGAGCCGAGTCCGTGACTAGTGCCGCATCAGGCAACGTTTGCCCTGTCGACGACGGCTTGTAGGCGCTGGTCGTCGGCATGGCGGTTTCGCCAGATGATGTAGCGGCGGATCATGCTGCCCTGTTCCTTGTGGTCGGCGTGGTCCGTTCCGTCCAGGGTGAAGTAGCGCAGGGCCGTGAACTGGGCCTCGATACAGTTGAGCCAGGAGCTGTTGGTCGGTGTGTAGGCGATCTCGACGTTGTTCGCGGCAGCCCAGATGCCGACCCGTTGACACCTTTTCGTGGTCAGGTGCGGGGAGAAGTTGTCGGCCACGATCGCGATCCTGACGTCGGCCGGGTAGAGGCTGCGCAGGTAGCGGCAGAACTCCAGGAACTGAGTCCGCCGCTTGACCGGTTTGATGTGGCCGTAGAGTGTCTTTGGATAGATCCAGGACTCTGCTGCGCAATTCCGTGCGGGGGTGAAGGTGGGCACGGGATGATCGTCTGTACGGTCGTTGTCCTGTCGTGCGGCCGTGGGGGTGGTGTGGATGTCGATGCGGCCGGAGGGGCTGCCGGAAGTCCCGGAGCAGACCGTGATGGTGGCGCGGGCGGCGTTCCCGCAGGGGAGCCTGGCGATACGGGTGCGAGACCGGCTCGCGGAGGTTTTCGCGGACGAGCCGTTCGCGTCGGCGTTCGGGGTGCGTGGGGCTCCGGGTTTGTCTCCGGGGGTGTTGTGCCTGGTCACGGTGTTGCAGTTCGCCGAGGATCTGACCGATCGGCAGGCCGCGGCGATGGCGGTGCGGGCGATCGACTGGAAGTACGCGCTCGGGGCGGAGCTGACGGACACCGGCTTCGATGCCAGTGTGCTGAGCCGGTTCCGTTCCCGCCTGTCCGACAACGGCATGGAACGGGTGGTCTTCGACCGTCTCCTTGAGTACTGCGTGGAGGAGGGGCTGGTCGCGGCCGGGGGCAGGCAGCGGACCGATTCCACCCATGTGATCAGTGCGGTGCGGGACTTGAACCGCCTCGAGCTGGCCGGGGAGAGTGTGCGGGCGGCGCTGGAGGCCCTGGCTGTCGCGGCGCCGTCGTGGCTGGCCGGGCAGGTCGATGTCGCCGAGTTCGCTCACCGGTACGGGCCGCGGGTGGACGGCTGGCGCATGCCCGCCTCGCAGACGAAACGCGACCGGCTCGCGCAGGTCTTCGGCCAGGACGCGCTGGCGTTGTGCCGGGCGGCCTGGTCACCCGGCACACCCCCATGGATCCGTGAGATCGAGTCCGTACAGATCCTGCGGCAGATCCTCGTCCAGACGTACTACCTGAGCACCGACACCAGGGGACGGGAGGTGATCAAGAAGCGGGCCGCCGACGACGAGGGTGTCCCGCCCGGTCATCGCCGCCTCGCCTCCCCCTACGACGCGGACGCACGCTGGGCGGCCAAGGGCGAGGGCCTGTTCTGGATGGGCTACAAGGTCCATCTCACCGAGACCTGCGACACTCCCACCGAAGCCGAAGCCGAAGCCGAAGCCGGTGTCCGGGCGGCACCGAATCTGATCACGGACGTGTGCACCACCGATGCCACCGTGCCCGATGTGAAAGCGACCGCCCCGGTCCAACAGCGCCTGGCCGAGCACGGCATCAGGCCCGCCGAGCACTACCTCGACTCCGGCTATCCATCCGCCGACCTCATCGCCGCCGCGCTGAAACAGGGCACCCGTATGGTCACCCCGGTTCTGCTGGATCATTCCGCCCAGGCCAAGGCCCACGCCGGCTTCGACAAGAGCGCCTTCATCATCGACTGGAGGGCCCGCCAGGTCCGCTGCCCCGCCGGCAAGACCAGCGCGCACTGGAACCCCGTGAAACAGCACGGAACGGACGCGATCGTCATCACCTTCGGCGTCCGCACCTGCCGCCCCTGCCCCTTCCGCGACCAATGCACCAGCTCCGCGAAAGGCCGCCGCATGCTCACCCTGCGCCCCAGAGAGCCAGAAGAAGCCCTCACCCAGGCCCGCGCCGAGCAGAAGACCGAGACGTGGAAGGCCAAGTACGCCCTGCGAGCGGGTGTGGAAGGCACTATCAATCAAGCCCTCGACATCACCGGCATACGCCGGGCCCGCTACCGCGGGCTACCGAAAGTCCGCCTCCAACACGCCTTCTCCGCCACCGCACTCAACGTGATCAGACTCGACGCCCACTGGACCGGACACGACCAGCATCACACCCGCAGCAGCCGGCTCGAACGCCTCGCCTACCGACTCACAGCCTGACCCAGGAATTGCGCAGCAGAGTCATCCAGAGCGGCGAACAGGTGTCGCACCCCGCCGTAACGGTTGCAGGTCGCTCGCCGCCGTCGGCGCGGTTCGCGATCTGGGTCCTTGTGCCTGCCGCCGCGCTCGGCCCACTGCCGGCCCGGGTGGGGCATCAGGTTGAGCGGCCCGAACTCATCCATACAGAAGATGACTTCGGGCTCGCCGTTCTCGGGTATGACCTCGCCGTCGGCGATCGCGTACAGGTGCTCAACCCGCGCTTTCTTGGCCGCGTAGTCCGGATCACGGGAGGTCTTCCAGGTCTTCAGGCGTTGAAAGGAGACGCCTTCCTCGCGGAGCAGGATGCGCAGACCCTCGTGGCTGATGTCGTCGACCACCCCCTCGGCGACCAGGAAGTCCGCCAGCTTGGACAGGCTCCAGGTCGAGAACGGCAGGTCGTGCTCGGCCGGCTTGGACTTCGCGATCTTCTTGATCTCACGGCGCTCCGGCAGCGTGAACGTCTTGGGCCGGCCACCGGAGTACTTCGGATACAGAGAGTCGAAGCCGTCGGCGTTGAAGTTGTGGATCACGTCCCGGACCCGGTCGTCGCTGGTGAACGACACCTCGGCGATCTTCGCCACCGGCATGCCCTGCGCGGATAGCAGCACCATCTGGGCCCGCCGCCAGGTCACCACAGACCCGGTGCCTCTGCGGATAATCCGCAGCAGCCGCCGCCCCTCATCGTCATCGATCTCTCGGACACGCACTCGTTCTGCCACCCGGACAGAATGACGGCCACGCGCCGTCCACCACAGCACCCGGACGGCGCGTCACATCACAACAGGGCAAACGTTGCCTGATCCGGCACTAGGCCGTCGACGGATCATGGCGTCGTAGGCTCCAGGACATGCACAGCACCCTGACGGAGCACGCGTGGTGTCTCTACGGAGACGAGTACGGGCCCACGCCGGAGTGCGACCAGGAACACCGGGAGCACTACTTCGTTGAGGAGCTGACCTTCGCGGACGCGAATGCGATCCTCGCGATGCTGCGTGAGCTCAGTCCGCACGTGGTCGACGGCCAGTTGCCGGTCTGGGTCCGGAATCTGGCCTTTCGGCTGGTGTTGTTGCAACGGCCGGACGAGCCGGTGCTGATGCGCGAGGCTGCCGAGAACCTGTGGCTTCACGGACCGGACTGGGACGGCATCGCGGCAAACCTAAAAAGGCGGGCCGATGCCCTGGAGGCTGGCTGATCACGGCTTGAGCCAGAGACGATCGAGGCCACGGTGACAACAGTCGCGCGCTTCACGCGGTGAAGGCGGGGGAGCCGTTCACGGTCCTGTCGCTGGAACCTGAGCTGTACGCGGGTACCCGGCAATACTCCGCTGAACCCCACCTGACCCCCTACCCGGGGCGAGGCGCCGCGGTAGGTCCCGGTTCAGTCCAGACGGTCGTATGCGCCCGGTTCCCAGTCGGCGAACAGCGTCAGTTCCTGTGCTGTCTCGGTACGTTCCGGCGCTGTGGAGGTGGGCGGCCACCAGTTCTCCACCTGATGAGCGTCCACGAGGACGAAGTCCCGGTATCCGTCGAAGTCGCCGGGGTCGTCTGCCACGCCGATGTGGACGGGCGCGTCATCGGGCAGGTCCTTGAGTGCGTCGCGAAGCTGCGAGGCATTCCAGACCTGCGGGGTGTGCTCGAAGACGTCGGTCATGGGCACAGAGTGCCGGACCGGACCGCGTTGCCGGTGGAGACACGGCTACGACCGGGGCCAGAGGTCGAACTCGGGCCAGGCGGGTGACCGTACGGTGACGCCTTGGCGGACCGTGAGGTCGATACGCCTGTGACGGAACGAAGACGTCGTGGAGGGCCGCCTGTGACTCGGTGCGGGATACAAATATTTCCGACCGCATGCACCGCGTTATTCCTGGGGGAACACCGTGAAGTACACCCGCGTCACTGCTCTTGCCGCCGTCGGCGTCGCCGCCGCCCTCTCGCTCACCGCCTGTGGCAGCGACGGCTCCGGGAAGGACTCGTCCTCCAAGGGCTCCTCGTCCTCGTCCTCGTCTTCTTCGTCTTCGGACGGTGGCTCGAAGTTGCAGGGCGGCCCGGGCTCCGGCGGCTCGGAGGCCGGCAACGCGAAGTCGGGCTCCGGTGAGGACACCGAGGCGAAGGCAGCCGCGAACGGCACGATGAAGACCGGCGGCAAGGTCACGTTCTGCAAGACGCAGGACCTGGCCATCGACGCCATGGACGCCGCGCCCGACGAGGACTCCGGCAGGATCGACATCACCATGATCAACCGGGGTTCGACCACCTGCTCGGCGACGGGCTTCGCCGGCGTCGACATCAAGGACGCCGACAACACCTCGAACCCCATCGAGCGCGGCCACGCCCAGCCGCGTATCACCACCCTGAAGCCCGGTGACGCCGCTGTCTTCGACCTCGCCTACGACATCGACAACACCGGCGACAGCCTCGCGTCCCCGACCAACATCCTGGTGACGCCCCCGAACGAGACCCACACCGTGAACCTGAAGTGGCCCGCGGGCGCGGGGGACATCAAGGGCGCCTACACCGACGTTCAGGTCTACCCCACACACACGACCAAGTAGGCGGTGGGTTCGCGACCTGCGCCCGGAGGAGATGTGACCCGCGCGACGGGGTGCGGGTCTGGGGCGAGGGTGGCTCGCTCCAGACCTGATCGTGCCCGTTTTGTAGGGTTTCGGCGCGCCACTCGCATCCGAAATTCGAACAGACGCACCCTTGCGGCGTGCCGAAATCCTTCCCCTTCCCGCAGGACCTCCTCGACGCCCAGGCCGCCCTCGACGAGACCCGTGCCGCGTCCGAGGAGTACGCCAAGACCCTGCCGTGGTCGGGCTGAGCCGATGCCCGGCTGGGAGAGCGACAAGCAGCTCCACAGCAACTACATCTCCGCGAAGCCGGACAGCCCGGGGTACACCGAGGACCAGGCCGCGGAAGTCACCCGCTTCCGCGCCCGGCTCCGGGAGCTCAGCATCGCTGTGTCCACACATCCCTTCTGGGATTCCGTCGAAGCCGGCGACCGTGTTGCGGCACGTATGGCGCTCAAGCACGCACACGAGCCGGCCGAGGCGTAGCCGTGTCCGGCGGCATATCCGACCTGGACAAGAACCAAGCCCTGGCCGACTGGCTGGAGTGGCAGCTGCGTCAGGTCCGGGGCCGGATCCGGGAACTGGAGATCGCGGAGCAGCAGGAGCGGCGGCGTTGGGAGCAGGCGCACGCCGCGATGCGGTGGAAGATCCAGCCGCAGCGGTCGTCGTCGGTGGCTCTGGTGCACCGCGGGGACTGTGCGCTGTATCCGGTCGAGGGTGGATTCCTCGACCGAGAGGAGGCGATGATCGCGCTGGCCGAGCCGGACATCGAGCCGTGCCAGATCTGCAGGCCCGAGACGGGGCTGGAGCAGTGTGGCTGAACGCCCGGCTTGAGAGCATGTGGGTCCGACGTGGACCGGCGGGAGGCGCGGATGAGCCTTGACGCGCTGCAGCAGCAGGCGATGCGAGTACATGATCTGTACGACCGGCTGAACCGGCGTGAACGGGGCCGGGTCTGGACACGGGAAGAGTTCATGCTCGGCTTCGTGGGCGATGTCGGTGACCTGGCCAAGCTGGTCATGGCCGAAGAGGGAGCTCGGGACATGCCGGGCGGGCGAGTGGCGCTGGAGCATGAGCTCGCGGACTGTCTGTGGTCGGTGCTCATTCTGGCTCGCCGCTTTGACGTCGATCTGGAGACCGCCTTTCGCCGCACGATGACTGAGCTTGAGACCGCGATCAACATTCGGCTCGCCGGTGATGAGGAACCATCGTGAGTGCGAGGACCTACTTCGGTCACAAGCAGGCGTAGGCCGTACGGACCGCCCGACGCGCTTCTCGGGCGCCGGGCTCGCAGGATCGGTTCCGTGGAGTTCCCGACCAAGGTGGCACTGGCCCAGGCCGTCCCGGTCCTGCCCCAGGGGCCGGGCTGGTGGTACGAGCCGAAGCTGGACGGTTCTCCAGACACTTGAAGTTGTCTCATCCGAGTGGCATCGCGGCATCTCCCAGCACACTTCCGACCGGCATCGGAAGACTGACCGTTGCCAGAGTGGTGACGCATTTCTGCGGGGTCACGTGCAGCTGTTCTTCACCGACCAACGGAAGGTCGGCCAGGTCGCTGGATTGAGTCAGGCAGAGCTGTCAGCTCTGTTCGCCCGGCGTCTGGTGCCTCCGGGTACGCCGATCCTGCTGGATGAGGCGATGCGCCCGGTCGAGCCGGTTTCGTCGATCGTGGGCACGCAGTGCGAGAATGACCACCGGCATCATGCCCACGACTGGCGCTCGGGCAAGAGCAAAGCGTCACGCCGGCGGCGTGGTGAGTTTGACGGCCACGGCGTCGAGGACCCAGTCCAGGCCGGTCGCGAAGGATGCCTCGGCGTCCACGTCCGTGCCGTCGTACACGGCCCTGGCCAGCGCCGGGAAGCGGCCGGTGGCCAGCATTCTCGTCAGATGCGGGCCGGAGGCCCGCTGCCAGTCGAGCTTGGACAGGCCCGTGGCGCGCTCGGCCCGCAGGTTCGCGATCTCGCGCCTGGTCGCGCCGATGAAGTAGGCGCTGACAGTCTCCACGGCGCGCATGACGGTGTCGATGTCCGCGAGGCCGTCGAAGGCGGCCAGCGTGGCCTCGGTCACGGCAAGGCGGTTCGGACCCAGGGCCGGGCGACCGCCGAGAAGGTCGGCCAGCCATTCGTGGCGGAGGGCGGCCTGCCTGGTGCGCTGGGCGAGGACGTGCAACGCCTCCCGCCAGTCACCGGGCTGCTCCTCGGCGCGGATCTCGGCGTGGACCTCGTCCACCATGAGGTCGAACAGCTCCTCCTTGGTGGAGATGTATCTGTACAGGCGCATGGGGCCGGCGTCCAGGCGGGCGGCGATCTTACGCAAGGACACCGCCTCTAGCCCGCCCTCGTCGGCCAGCGCGATGGCTGCGGCGACGATCCGCTCCCGGTCGAGCGGCACGGGTTGAGTCGGCGGCTCCGGCCGGTCCCACACAGTCATGGTGACATTGTACCGTTGCGATACATCGTAATGAACTAATACAGTGTATCGGCATGACGCATCGCATCGCAGTGGTCGGGAGCGGTCCTGCCGGCCTTACCTTCGCCCGTGTCCTGCACCGCCATGGCTACCCCGTCGCCGTCCTCGAACGCGATCCCGCCCTCGACGCCCGCCCCCCGGGCGGCACGCTCGACCTGCACGAAGGGCTGGGCCAGCTCGCACTGGACAAGGCCGGTCTGCTGGCGGAGTTCCAGGCACTGTCCCGTCCCGAGGGGCAGGCCATGCGCATCCTGGACACGGACGGAACTGTCCTGCGCGACTGGCGACCCCGTCCAGATGAACAGGCCAACCCCGAGATCGACCGCGGGCAACTCCGTGACCTGCTGCTCGGCCCTCTCGACGTCCAGTGGGGTCGGGGCGTGACGCAGGTGGTGCCGGGGACCCGGGACGGCGTACTGGTCCACTTCGCGGACGGGCGGCAGGAGACGTTCGACCTCGTGATCGGCGCGGACGGCGCCTGGTCCCGGATCCGCCCGGCGGTCTCGTCGGCGACACCGCACTACACCGGCGTCACCTATGTCGAGGCCTCCCTCGACGACGTAGACACCCGCCACCCCGACCTCGCCCGGCTGATCGGCGACGGTTCCGTGGCTGTGTACGGCGTGAACCGAGCTCTCGTCGCCCAGCGCAACAGCGGCGGCCACGCCAAGGTGTACGCCCAGTTCCGCGCGCCGCTGGACTGGCACACGAACCTGGACCTGGCCGATGTCGAGGCCGTGCGATCGAGCCTGCTGGCTCTGTTCGACGGCTGGGCCGCTCCCGTCCTCAACCTCCTCCGCCACGGCAACGCCTTCGTCCACCGCCCCCTCTACGTCCTGCCCGTGTCCCATACCTGGACCCACGTCTTCGGAGTGACGCTACTGGGCGACGCCGCCCACCTGATGCCCCCACTGGGGGCCGGCGCGAACCTCGCGATGCTGGAAGGCGCCGAACTCGCCGAGTCCATCGCCACCGGCCCTGAAGATCTGGACGAGGTCGTCCGCGCCTTCGAGGAACAGATGTGGGCACGGGCCAGCAGGTGGGCGAAGATCACGACGGCCGGTCTGGAACGCCTTGTGAGCCCGGATCCCTCCGAAGCCCTCGCCTTCTTCGACCAAGTCCAGCCATCCCGACTGCACAGCGCGAGGGCACCAGCACCAACAGCTCGCCATGGCTTCACGGGACAGTACGACACCGCCGCAGTCCCTTCCGGCAAGACCACCGCTGGACTGTCTCATGAGACACCTCAAAGTCTGGAGAACGGCGGCCACGGGATGGTGCTGCGTCGTACCGGCGAGACCGTTGTGCTGTACGCCCGGTCCGGCAGGGGCGTCACCCAGCACTGGATGGACTTGGCCGTCGCCAGCATGGTGCTCAGGCCAGACACGGTTTTGGACGGGGAGGCGACTCTGCTGCGTAATTCGTCAGGCGGAGAGTTGGTAGCTGAGTCGTTCGAGCCTGCTGTGGCGGGCGCGGTCGAGTGGCCCGGTGGTCCAATGGGCGTCGAGCCGGATCACGTTGAGCGCGGTGGCGGAGAAGGCGTGTTGGAGGCGGACTTTCGGTAGGCCGCGGTAGCGGGCCCGGCGGATGCCGGTGATGTCGAGGGCCTGGTTGATGGTGCCCTCGACGCCGGCCCGGAGGGCGTACTTGTTCTTCCAGGTGTCGGTCTTCTGCTCGGCGCGGGCCCTGGCGAGGTTGTCGTGGAGTTCTTCGGGCCTGAGGGTGAGCATGCGACGGCCGGTCTTCGAGGTGGTGCACTGCTTCTGGAAGGGGCAGTCGCGGCAGGTCAGGACGCTGAAGGTGACCACGATGGCGTCTGTGCCGTGTTGCTGGACGGGGTTCCAGTGGGAGCTGATCCTCCCGGCGGGGCAGCGGACCTGGCGGGTCTTCCAGTTGATGGTGAAGGCGTTCTTGTCGAAGCCTTCGGCCGCCTTGGCCTGCGCGGAGTGGTCCAGAAGGACCGGAGTGACCATGCGGATACCGTCCTGCGTGGCCTTGGTGATCAGGTCGGCCGACGGGTAGCCGGAGTCGAGGTAGTGCTCGGCCGGTTTCACGCCGTGCTCCGCGAGGCTCTGCTGGATGGGAGCGGTCGCCTTCACGTCGGGCACGGTCGCGTCGGTGGTGTGCACGTCGGTGATCAGATTCGGCATCCTCCCGGCCCCGGACCCGGACCCGGCGTCGGCGTCGGCGTCGGCGTCGGCGTCGGCGTCGGCGTCGGCGTCGGCGTCGGCGTCGGCGTCGGCGTCGGCGTCGGCGTCGGCGTTGGCGTTGGCGTTGGGGAGTGTGCCGCACGTTTCGGTGAGGTGGATCTTGTAGCCCATCCAGAACAGGTCATCGCCCTTGGCCGCCCAGCGTGCGTCCGCGTCGTAGGGGGAGGCCAGGCGGAGTTGACCGGGCGGGACGCCGTCGTCGGCGTCCCGCTTCCTGATCACCTGCCGTCCCCGGGCATCGGACCGGATGATGTAGGTCTGCACCAGGACCTGCCGCAGCAGATGCACCGCCTCGACCTCATGGATCCACACCGGGGCGTCCTCGGCCCAGGCCGCCCGGCACAGGGCGAGGGCGTCCTGGCCGAAGACCTGGGCGAGGCGGTCGCGTTTGGCCTGTGAGGACGGCATCCGCCAGCCGTCGGTCCTCGGTCCGTACCGCTCGGCGAACTCCGGCACGTCGATCTGTCCGGCCAGCCAGATCGGCGCCGCGACCGCCAGAGCCTCCAGCGCCGCCCGCACGCTCTCCCCGGCCAGCTCCAGCCGGTTCAAGTCCCGCACCGCACTGATCACATGGGTGGAATCGGTGCGCTGCTTGCCCCCGGCCACCACCAGCCCGGCGTCCTTGCAGTGCTCAAGGAGCCGGTCGAAGACCACCCGCTCCATGCCGTTGTCCGCGAGCCGGGCCCGGAACCTGGACAACACGCTGGCATCGAAGCCGGTGTCCGTCAGCTCCGCCCCAAGCGCGTACTTCCAGTCGATGGCCCGCACCGCCATCGCCACAGCCTGTCGATCAGTGAGGTCCTCGGCGAACTGCAACACCGTCACCAGCGACAACACCCCCGGCGACAGCCCCGGAGCCCCACGCACCCCGAATGCCCCCGCGAACGGCTCGGCGACGAAGACTTCCGCAAGGCGGTCCCGCACCCGTATCGCCAGGCTTCCCTTCGGGAACGCCGCCCGCGCCACCGCCACGGTCTGTTCCGGGATCTCCGGCAGCCCCACCGGCCGCATCGACATCCGTACCGCCTCCACGGCCGCACGACAGAGAAGCGACCTCAAGAACGATCATCACGGACCCGACCTCACCCCCGCAGCGAATTGCGCAGCAGAGTTGGAGGCGGTGATCTGGCGGGACGGCCGGCTCGACTTCGCAGCCGCGCAGTCACGGGCCGCGTCATCCGTGACCCGGGCCCGCGCCCTGGTACCCGGCCTCTTACATCTGCTGGGACGTCCTGCAGCACCCTGACCCGGCGATCGGTGACTGTCGAAGTCGCCCGTACACCGAGCGCCGCGCCTTCCTCCTGGAGCTCCTCGCCGATGCCGAACCACCGATCCAGGCAGTTCCGGCAACCGACGACCGGGACGTCGCCGCGCTCTGGTACGACGCCCTGCGCGAGCAGGGCATCGAAGGAATCGTCTGCAAGCGGGGCGGAGCAAGCTACCCGTCGGGACGGCGCAGGGGGTGGGTCAAGGTGCGGCACGCGGACACGGTCGACGCACTGGTGGTCGGGTTCACGGGGCCCCGGCTCCGGCCGCACCACCTGGCGCTCGCGGTGGGGGACGAGGGCGGTCCGGTCCGGTTGTCGGCGCGGCTGGCGCCCGTTCTCGCGGCACGTATCGGGTTGGCCCTGACCAGTTCGACTGTGGTGGGAGACCGCCGGACGCAGGGGGAGACGTACACGCGGGTGGAGACGGACCTGGTCGTCGAGGTGCTGGCCGGGGCAGGCCGGTATGGGACGCTGATCGTGACCCGGATGCGGTGAGTTACGGCACGTCGCCCTGCCAGTCCCACCTGTCCGGTGTGCCAGGCCTGGGCTCGTACTCGGCTCGGCCGCCCGGACCACAGGCGCCGATCTCCGTGATCAGCATGGTCCCGGTTGCTCGTTCCTCAGCTGCCCAGCCGGTGGCGTCAAGGAGCAGCCCGTCCAGTGGGCCGCCGACCAGTTCCACGTATTCGTGTCCGGGCTGCGGGCCGGGGTCGGGGTCGTTGTGGTCGGCGCCATACACCGGCGCCGCATCAGCCCGTCCATGCGGGCAGGATCGCACCGACCACTGACATTGGTTCGGGCTACGGGGCAACCTCGTACTTCACGGTGTTTGTGCAGCCCTTGGCGAGCTTCTCCAGCGCGGCCCGCTCCTTGTCGTCCGCGGTCAGCTTCCAGCGGAGCTTCGTTGCGGTCCAGTCGGCCAGGTGCACGACACCCCGGCCGGGCCCGCCGCCGGCCTTCGCCAGCACCCAGCCCGACGGCCGTCATTGTTGTGACGCCCAGGTACCGGTTGTGGCCGCTGGCCGTTCGGCTCCGGCGACCAAGTCGGTGAGCGGCAGGCCAAGTACCGGCCTGATGCCTCCCGCGCCCCTGATCGCCGACCTCATTGAGCATTGTTCATCTTGAAGTTGCAGGTCACGGGGCTGGCGTGGGTCGAGGCTGGGGTGCTCGTGCCGGTCGGGGGCGTGATCGGTAGCAGGTGATCATCCGGCGCATTGCCGGTTCGCCGGAATCGCGATGCCGGGTCCAGAGGGCTTCGTAAGCTCCGAGGAAGCACGGGCGGGAAGGGGCTATTGATGGCGGATGTTCTGGTCTGGGTGATGCAGCGGAGGGTGGTGGTGCTGGCCGATCGCGCCGAGCGGCTGCGCAAGGAGCTCGCCGGGATCGATGCCGAGGTGGCCCGGCTGGAGGCTTCCGAGGTGGTGATCGGGCAGTTCATCGAGGCCGAGCGGAGCGGGCAGGCTGACGACCGGGCCGTGGCTGAGGAGTTGGAACGGGTAACGACGGCACCGGGTGCGGGCGGGATGCTGCTGGTCCCGCACCGCGAGCCGGGCGTGGACGAGAGCGCGCTGCCCGCCGACTACCAGGCGATCATGAAGATGGTGACCGCGGCTTCGGAGCCGGTCCCGGCCAAGGACGTCAGCGTCCAACTCGGCAGGGGCACCCAGCCCGGGCAGGTCGAGCCGGTCCGCGACAAGCTCAGGCGCCTGGCGGACCGGGGCTGGCTGCACCGCACCCCAGCCGGCCGCTTCACTGCCCTGCCGCAGCCGCCGGTCTGACCGGTCGCGGCTGGATTTCGGCGTAACGTGCAGGCCCCCGACGGGAGTTGGGGTGTCCATGCGAAGGAAAAACCGCCCCGTCGAGGGCACTGAAGGGCTTGTCTACCAGTGCCGCCTGCCGCTGTCGAGCGCCACTTTGGACCTGGTCTCCGGCCTGGTCCGCGGTCACCTGAAGAAGATCCGCTCGCGCTGGCGCAAGCTCCCGCCCGGCCGGATCGCCCTGATCGTCCTGGCGGGCCTCCGCCACGACCAGCGGCTTTCCGACATCGCGGGCGGCAACGACGTCTCCGCCTCCACCGTGCGCCGCTGGCTGCTGGAAGTGCTCGGCCTGCTCGCCGCGCGGGCCCCGCGCCTGGACCGCGCCCTGAAGAAAATCGCCCGGAAGGGTGGCGTCGTTGTGTTGCTCGACGGCACCCTCGTCCGTACTCGCCGACGCACCGGGGACGCCAACCGGCCGAACTACTCGGGCAAACACAAGGCCCACGGCCTGCTGTTCCTCGCCCTGACCGACGAGCGCGGCAACCTGGTGTGGATCTCGGCGGCGAAGCCGGGGCGCTGCTCGGAGATCACCACTGCCCGCCACAACAAGATCACCGCCCACCTGCGGGAGGCCGGCCTGGGGGTGCTCGCCGACCTCGGCTTCGTTGGCCTGGACGACAATCCCGACGACCCGGTGATCGTCACCGGCCGCAAAGCGACCCGCGGCCATCCCCTGACTGCCGCCCAGAAGGAGGCGAACCGGCTGGTCAGCCGCGAACGAGCGGCGAACGAGCACGGCTTCGCCGATCTGAAGAACTGGCGGATCCTCACCAAGGTCCGCATGAACGCCCGCCACGCGACCATGCTTCTGCGGGCTCTCCTCGTGCTGACAAACGCCGAGGTCCAGCGTTGACGGACGATCACCTGCTACCGATCACGCCCCCGACCAGCGCGAGCACCCCAGCCTCGACCCACGCCAGCCCGGTGACCTGCAACTTCAAGATGAACAATGCTCAATGACGGGCAGCCCGGCAGCGTGGCGGAGTTCCTGATCTGCTGCGGGATGACGTGAAGTGCTTCGGGTGTAGCTCGTTCTGAGGGAAGGGCCGAGCTGGGCTCTGCCACACACGATGCGCGGAGCCGACAGTGATCCTCTCGCGTGGGACACCCGGGGTAAATATCCATCCAGGTGCGAACCACGCCCCAGTCGGGGCGGTGGGAGTCGGCCCACATCCCGTACGTCCCACCGTGACCGATGTCCGAGCGCCTCAATGCCGGCTGGCCGCAAAACGGATTAACTGGCCAAGTGCCGCAACACATGACGTAGTGGCCCTGTACGCGACAGAGGGTTCTGGCACAACTTCTGTGATGACGGCCGGCCGATCGCTGCATCGGCTCGGTAAGTGAGCGGAAACAGCAGGTCAGCGGGACTGTAAAACGTTCGGTGTAACTCCCGATCATGGAAGATGCATCGATGACCAGCAATAACGTGACCGAGGCCGAGTCCGTCGAGCCGTCTGAGACGGTGCCGGCGAAGTCTGTGGACGACCGGCTGATCGATGAATTGGTGGGACGGGCTCAGGCCGAGGGCCTTCAGCTGACCGGCGAGGGCGGGCTGCTCCAGCAGCTGACCAAGCGGCTCCTGGAGTCCGCTCTCGAGGGCGAGATCACCGACCACCTCGGCTATGACAAGCATGATCCGGCCGGGAAGAACGGCGGTAACTCACGCAACGGCACCCGGGCCAAGACCGTGCTGACCGATGTCGGCCCGGTCGAGATAGTCGTGCCGCGCGACCGGGAAGGCAGTTTTGAGCCGCGGATTGTCAAGAAGCGGCAGAAGCGTCTGTCCGGCGTGGACGAGATGGTCATCTCGCTCGCGGCGAAGGGCCTGACGACCGGCGAGGTCCAGGCCCACCTCGCGGAGGTCTATGGCGCCGACGTGTCCCGCCAGACGATCTCCACGATCACCGACAAGGTCCTCGATGGCATGGCCGAGTGGCAGAACCGGCCCCTCGACCCTGGGCGGTTTCTAGCGGTGATTGCGAATCACGGAAACTGTGATGCTATGCCCCAGTCTTGCATGACCTCGGACGGACTACGGTCTCCCAGGACCATTCGGGGGCGGTCGTTGAGCTGACGGGCCACGGCCGTCAGGTTGCGCAGGGAGTGGACCGTAAGGTCGGTGCCCTTGGGGAAGTACTGCCGCAGCAGACCGTTGATGTTCTCGTTGGTGCCGCGCTGCCAGGGAGAATGAGGATCGCAGAAATAGATCCGAAAGCCGGAGAGGGCCTCTATCTCTTCATGGAGGACGAGCTCGCGCCCCTGGTCCCAGGTCAGGGTCCGCCGCAACGCTGGCGGCAGATCGGCGGTCTGCGAGACCAGGGCGTCGCGCATCGGCTGGGCCTTCCAGCCGTGCGGCAGGTGGATCAGGCGAACGAAGCGGGTCGTGCGGTCGACGAGGGTTCCTATAGCGGACCGCTGAGCGCGTCCGATGATGAGGTCTCCCTCCCAATCGCCGGGCGTTTCACGATCGTTGACCGTGGTGGGTCGGTCATGGACGAGCGTCATGTTTTTAATCTTGTTGGGTGAGACGACGCCACGGCGTTGCCGCTTGCGGCGGGTGCGTCCGGTGCGCAGTCGGCCCTCACCCTTGCCCAGAAGGCCAGCGAACAGGCCACGGTAGATCGTCTCCGGACAGGCCCGCATGCGAGGGTTGTCCGGGTGCTCGCGTGCGAGGTGTCGAGCAATCTGCTGCGGGGACCACTTCTCGTCGAGCTTCTCGCGCACTGCCGCGCGCAGCGGTCCGTGGTCGCGGAGTTTCTCTTCTTTGGGGCGTTGGCGACGCAAGAGCGCCTGGTTGTGTGCCCACCAGGGTTCGTACTCCCCGTTCTCCTTCCGGCCGCGTCCAATCTCCCGGTAGACCGTCGAAACGCTCTTGCCGATCTCGGCGGCGATGACGACCGGGCTCCGCCCGGCGCGCAGGCCGTCGGCAATGGCGATCCGGTCGTCCTGGGTCAGGAAGCGTGGCGAGATGGGAGGGTCAGGAATGATCATGCTTCCAGCATCGATGAACCAGTTGGACCCGCAGCTCACCGATACGCCCACTTGGCGGGCGGCCGCTGCCCCCTTCAGGCCCTTGCGCCGCAGCTCGAAGTACCGCCGTCTGGCCGACGACGGCATGCGATTGGCTCCTCCACGAGGCATGCGAACCATCTCCCCTCGCACGTTCGCAACCACCGATGGAATTCAAGCTGTCTATCCCGTGGTCTTCATCGACGCCATCCACGTGAAGATCCGGGTTCTGTCGACGATCTTGTGATCCGGACGGCTGAGCACGTTGCTCCGCCTGTTCGCGATCATGCATCGCGTGCTCTCGTGATGTGCTCCTCGAGCTGTTTCCGTACCTGTCCGCGTTGCTGATCGAGGAGGTCGAGCGGCGGCCGGACCAGGTAGTGCTGAGAGCGCGGGTGCGGGCGACGACTGGCTCCTGTCGGTGCGGTCAGAGCTCGGCCCGGGTGCACGGTCGGTACGTACGCAGGCTGCGTGATGTCGCCGTGGGCGGGCTCGGTGTCGTGATCGAGTTGTGCGTGCGCCGCTTCCGCTGCGAGAACCCTGCCTGCACGGCGGTGACGTTCGCCGAACAGATCTCAGGACTGACCACCCCGCACAGTCGGCATACCCCGCTGCTGCGCGAGGTGTTGACGCAGATCGGGCTGGCCCTGGCCGGCCGGGCAGGAGCCCGACTGGCGTCCGCGGTCGGACTCACCGTAGGAAAGGACACGCTGTTGCGGCTGGTCAGGGCTCTGCCCGAGCCGGAGATCGGCAAGGTGGAGATCCTCGGCGTCGACGACTTCGCCTTCCGCAAGGGCCGCCACTACGGCACGGTATTGATCGACATGGCCACCCACCGGCCGCTGCACCTCTACGACGGCCGCGAAGGCGAGGACCTGGCTGCCTGGCTCCGCGATCACCCAGAGGTGAAGGTCATTTGCCGGGACCGTTCCAGCGGTTACGCGGAGGGCGCTCGGGTCGGGGCACCGCAGGCCGAACAGGTCGCGGATCGCTACCACCTGTGGGCCAACCTCGGCCAGGCGGTCGAGAAGACGGTCAACGCCCATCGCTTCCGCCTGGCCGAACCGCCTCCCGGCTCGGCCTCCGGCCCCGACCACGCGGAGGTGGAGCCCGAAGTGGTCCAGCCACCGAAAGACCTGAAGATCGTGATCCGGCTGCGTGAGCAGCATGCTGCCGCCCATGAGCTGTGGCAGCAGGGGATGTCGAAGGCGGCGATCGGCCGGAAGCTCGGGCTGCACCAGGCCACGGTCCGTAAACTGGTCAACGCCCGCTCCGCCGATGATGTCGTGGCCAAGAACCTCCAACGAGCGCATGTTGTCGACCCGTACGTCGGCTACTTGCACCGGCGCTGGAATGAGGGCGTCAGGAACGCCGCCCAGCTCTACCGCGAAATCCAGCAAATCGGCTATCCCGGCGGCGAGTTGGCTGTTCAGCGGCATCTGCGGCGCTACCGGACCGGGCGCGGACACGCACCCGACCCGGGACCGAAGCCTCCATCGGTCCGCGAGGTCACCTCCTGGATGATGACCCACCCCGAGCACCTGCGGGACGAGGACGCCGGCAAGCTGCACCGGCTGTGTGAGCGCGATCCCGAACTCGACCGGCTCACTCTTTACATCAGGAGGTTCGCCGCAATGATGACCGGTCGTCACGGCGACCGCCTCGAAGAGTGGATCACCGACGTCGAACGGGACAGTCTGGCTCCGCTTGCGGGCTTCGCCCGCAACCTCCGCCGCGACTTCGACGCGGTCCGCAACGGGCTGTCCCTGCCGCACAGTTCCGGTGCCGTCGAGGGCAACATCAACCGGCTGAAGATGCTGAAACGCCAGATGTTCGGCAGGGCCAGCCTCGATCTCCTTCGCAAACGCGTCCTGCTCACACGGTGAGCCTCGACCGTCCGGATCACAAGATCGTCGACAGAACCAAGATCCGCGACGGCGCGGTCGCCAACCGGCCCATTTACGTGGCCCTGGCGGTCACGACCGAAGGCCGGCGGGACATCCTCGGCCTGTGGGCCGGCGACGGCGGCGAGGGCGCCAAACACTGGATGCACATCCTCACCGAGATCAAGAACCGCGGCGTGAACGACGTCCTCATGCTCGTCTGCGACGGGCTCAAGGGCCTGCCCGACGCCGTTGAGAACGTCTGGCCCCGCACGGTCGTGCAGACCTGCGTGGTCCACCGGAGCCGTAAAGAATCAACTTGTCGGTGTGTCGCTGTCGACGGATGCCAGGAGCTCGGCGCCGGTGGTGAAGCGGGTCGGGCCGGGCGGCAGCGTGATCCCGGCTTCGTGCAGGACGGGTTGGGCGTCGGCGAGGGCGTTGTTGAGGGTGCCGAGGCTGACGCCGAAGGCGTCTGCCAGGACCTGTCGGGTGCCGAGCTTGCGCTGATAGAGGACGGCGGCCAGGAGGCGTTCGGCGTCGGTGATCTTCTGCCGGAAGACGCCTCCGCGGGTGCCGGGCTGGCGTGGGCCGCCCCGCTGCTGGTGTCGACGCCGCTCGATCAAAGCGGCTTGCTGGAGGGAGAGTTGGTCGATGAGGGAGGCGAGGTCACTGCGTTCCATCCCGGTCAGGGCCGGGTCGGCCAGGCGATGCGTGCGCTGGAGCCGGGCGGTGACCGGGGCCCCGGTGCGTACGAAATCCTCGATCTCCTGGCCGCTTGAGAAGCACAGGGTGGTGGGCGTGAGGGAGATGCCGTGTTCCTGGAGGAGCCGTCGCACTTCCTTGACCGAGGGGCCGATCGTGCGCTGACACAGGCCCAGCATCTCGGCCAGCAGGTTCTGCGAGCACACGTGCCGCAGGTAGATCACGCTCAGTAGGACACGGTCCGCGGGGGTGAGGACCGGGCGCTTGTTGTCTCCGGCCGCATGGCGGCGCGGCCCGCCGCGCTTGCGGTGCAGGCGGTCCTCGCGCAGAGAGCCCAGCTCGGGTGTGATCTTCGCGGTCAGGGCTGTGAGTTCCTCGCGGCTCAGCCCGGTCAGGGCCGGCTCGGCCAGCAGGTCGAGGACACGTCGACGGGCCTTCTCCCGGTCGGTGGCCTGCACGGGCTCCTCATCGAGGGGGCCGTCGGGGCGGACGGTGTAGTTCCAGGTGCCGTGCGTGTCGTGGTACTCGATCGGCAGCCTCCTCAACTGGGCCTTGCTGATCGCGAGCCCCAGGGGGTAGCGGCCGGTGTCGAGTTCGGCTTCGACCCGCAGCCCGCTGCGGGTCCGGGTCGAGGCGATGGCGTTGACGACGACTTCATAGCTGGTCAGCGGGCGGCCCCGCCAGTTCATCGTGATGTGGGAGAACAGCCGGTGCTCGATCTTGTTCCACTTCGAAGTAGCTGGCGGAAAGTGACAGACGGTGACGGCCAGACCTGTCTCGGCGGCGAACTTGGCCAGCTCCGCCTTCCAGACGCGGTAGCGGTAGCCGTTGGAACCGCCCGCGTCCGCAGTGATCAGCAGCCGTCTGGCCCGTGGATAGTCCAGTCGGCCCCGCACCTGCCACCAGCGGCGGATCGAGGCGACCGCGAACGTGGAGGTGTCGTGGTCGGTGCCGACGTTGACCCAGCCGGTGTCTGCCGAAAGATCGTAGACGCCGTAAGGGATGGCGGCCTCGCCGGTCGGCCCGGAGAAGAAGCTGTGGTCATCGACCCGGACCGGGTCGCCCTTCGGCCGCCACTGCCGGCCCGGGTTGGGCAGCTGGCCGATCATCTCCTTCTTCTTCGTGTCCACGCTGATGACCGGCTCACCGTCGGCCTGATGCCGTTTGACCTGCTCGTTGATGTAGCGAAACTGGGCGTCCCGGTCCGGGTGTTGCTCGCCCTCCAACGTCTTGGCCTGGGCCTGGAGGCTGAAGCCGCTGTCCTTGAGTAGCCGCCCCACCGTCATCGCGGAGACCGGATGACCCTGACAGGCCAGCTCGTCTGCGAGGTTCCGCAACGACTTCGTCGTCCACCGCAGCGGCGACATCGGATCACCCCGCTCATCCGGCTCGACCAGCGCCAACAGCGCGGGCAGCAGCCCCGGATCGATCTCCTCGGCCCGCTTGCGACCTCCACCCGGTCTGCGAGTCCGTCCTGTGGCCGGCGGGGCCTCGCCCGCCTCCAGCTCGAAGACACCCCTGCGGACCGTGGTTTCGCTCACACCTGCGACCTGCGCGACGGTCCGGACACCGCCATGCCCCAGCAACCTCGCCTCTGCAGCCAGCAGCAGACGCCTCTGCCGCTCGTCCAGATGCGGCAACAACACCTCGAACCGCACGGCGAGTTGACCGCGCATCCCCTCCGAAATCGCCATACCAGGTCAACGAGACACCCAGTCGGAGACAACACCTTGTTTCCGTACGGCTCCACCTGCTGCGGAACTCCTTCCGCTATGCCGCCCGCCAGGACTGGGACAAGATCGCCAAACTCCTCAAGCCCGTCTACACCGCGGCGACTGAGGAGGCCGCCCTCGAGCGGTTCGCCGAGTTCGCCGACGCCTGGGGCCGGAAGTATCCGGCGATCGTGCGGCTCTGGGAGAACGCGTGGGAAGAGTTCACCCCGTTCCTCCGCTTCGACACCGAGATCCGCCGCATCGTGTGCACGACGAACGCGATCGAGTCCGTGAACGCCAGGATCCGCCGGGCGGTCAAGGCCCGCGGCCACTTCCCCAACGAGCAGGCCGCGATGAAGTGCGTCTACATGGCGATCATGTCCCTGGACCACACCGGCAAGGGCCAGGCCCGCTGGACCATGCGCTGGAAGACCGCACTCAACGCCTTCGACATCACCTTCGACGGCCGCCTCTCCGCAGCCCGTCAGTAACTCCAACAACCTGAGTTACACCGTTCCTTTGACAGACCCGGACACGTAGGTGCTGTGGAGCTGCTTGTCCCTCTCCCAGTCGGGCATCGGCTCAGCCGACCGCGGGAGCGTCCGGGCGTACTGCTCGTAGGCCGCGCGGGTGTCCCGTCTTGAATGATCTGGTTCGGCGTCGGGCCGCTGACGTGTGGCGACCAGTTCAGTTGAGACGTCGGGATACCGGGAATCTCGGGTGATGTGGTCCTGGCTGGATGAATACCGGATGTTGTCTCAGCTGATCAGGCCCGGCTTCCCGAGCCATCGATGGTTGACTGAGGTCATGGACAGCTTCGAGATCGATGAGAACTTGGTGCGCGCTCTGGTGCGAGAGCAGCATCCGGACCTTGCAGAGTTGGACCTGCGTGAGGTGGTCGGCGGTTGGGACAACCAGCTATAGCGCCTCGGGGACGAGTTGGCCGTGCGCATGCCGCGCACGGAGCGAGCACCGTCCCTGCTACGCAACGAGCACCGGTGGCTGCCCACCCTGGCCCCGTGCCTTCCACTACCGGTCCCGACCCCCATGTGGATCGGTGAACCCTCCGCACGCTTCCCGCGGCCATGGACCATCGCGACATGGGTTCCCGGCGAACCAGCCGACCGCGCCCCAATCAGCCAGGACCGCGCGCCCGACACTTTGGCGGGCTTCCTCAAGGCGCTCCATGTGAAGGCGCCCGCCGAGGCACTGGTCAGTCCGGATCGCGGCGTTCCCCTCAAAACGCGCACGGACACTTTCGGAAAGGCACTCGAGGAAGTCGCCTCCGAAGGTGTTGCCGCTGACCTCCGGAATATCCAGGACGTCTGGGACGAGGCCCTTGCGGCTCCCGATTGGGAGGACCCGCCGGTATGGCTGCACGGCGACCTTCACCCGGCGAATGTCGTCGTCTCGGGCGGGACGCTCTCGGGCGTGATCAACTTCGGTGACATGTGCGCAGGCGATCCGGCAGTCGATCTCGCGGCTGCGTGGGTGTTCCTTCCCGCGGGGGCGACTGCACGGTTCTTCGATGCGTACGCGCACGCGGACGAGGCGACGATCCGGCGCGCACGAGGGTTGGCTGCCCTGAAGAGCCTCGTCCTCATTCTCATTGGCCAGGCCGGGGAGCGGGGCCTGCCCGGCGGCAAGCCGACATGGGGACCCGCGGGGCGAGCGGCGCTCGACCGTGTTCTGGCATGAATCTAGGGGGCTAGCAGCAATACCAGTGATTTAGGGCTTTCTGGGGGTGTAGGTGGTCTTCGTGGGTTCGGCGATCGTGGCGGTTGGGGCCTCGGGTCGTGGTGGTGTGTGGTGTTCGGGGCGTTTGAGGGCCCAGTTGGACATTTTGCGTTTGATCACGCGGGGGTTGGAGCGCAATCGCCGTGGAGGCAGGAGCCGTTCGTGGATCTCACGCAGGGTCGCGGTGAGTGCCCGGGCGAGTCGGGAGGGGGAAAACGCCGCCTGGCCGGTGACGTGGCGGCGGGCGACGCACAGGGTGCGGGTGAAGGAGATCCGGTCGGGATCGTGGCCGGTGTGCCGGGCGGCTTCGTGAATCAGGCCGCGCAGCGCGTGGTGGACGAGGAGGAAGCCGAAGATCTCCTGCTCGACCCCGGCCGGGTGCCGGGAGCGCAGGACGAGGCGGGGCCCGCCCTGGTGCGTCTTGATCTCGTCCAGTGTGGTCTCGATCTCCCACCTCTGGGCGTATAGCAGGGCGATTTCGGCCGCCGGTGCGGCCCGCGGGTCCAGGGTCGTGGTGACCAGCCGGTAGACGGTGCCTTCGGCACCGCGCGGGCCCGGGGTGTACTCGATCACGCGTACCCGGATCGGGTCGGTGCGGCGGTTCTTGTCCTTGGCGGCGACGATCTCGGACAGGTAGGAGCCGTCGTCGAAGGAGTCCAGCAGGGGCAGGACCGTGTTGTTCCTGGCCCGCCACAGCAGGTCGGCGCCGGTCGTGGCGGCTGCCCGCCACAGGTCGAAGCCGTGGAAGCCGCGGTCGGCCAGCAGGAGCATCCCGGCGCTCAGACGCGGGAACAGGCGTCGGGCCAGGACCGTCTCGGCATCCGACAGTGGGCCGACCTCAGCGGCGAAGACCGCGTGAGTCCCGCACTCGACCAGTGCGGCGGCTCTGGCCTGCGGGTACGCGCTCCTGCCCTGCCCCCGGGAGGTCCCCGGACGGCCGAAGAACTCCGCGTTGGCCTCGGTGTCGGGCAGGTCGAAGGTCGTGCCGTCCACCGCGACCAGCCGCCACCCGCGATACCAGGCACCTGCCGTCTCCGCCGTTGCCACCGGCCGGCACACCCGGGCGAACAGCGCCTTCAGCGGCTCGGGCCCCAGCCGAAGCCTCGCTCTGCCGATCGCCGCCGTCATCGGCACCCACCACGCCCCCTGCCACCGGCGCTCCCGCTCCAGCCCCTGGGTGAGCAGGCGCGCGACCTCCTCATACCCCTGGCCGGAGAACAAGCACATCGCGAGCACGAAATACACCACCACCCTTGCGGGCAGCAACCGTTGACGCTGCTCGACCCGCCCGCACTCCACCACCACCTCATCCACCAACTCCGGCGGAAACGCGCGGGTCAGCACCCCGATCGCAATCCGATCCGAAACCCGATCACCTAGCGATGACTTCGTCTGTCCAGGCCTTGGCACACCACACCCAACGACCTAAAAAGCCCAAAGTCACTGGTATTGGGGCTGGCAGACTTCCACGTTGCTCAACTCTCGGTGGCCGCTCCAGGTTCGTTGCCAAGGGACACCCAGATCACCTGCGACCGCAAGTGAATCGGACCAGATCACCTGAGACGGGCACCAGATCCGACGGGACAGCGGGTCCGGTGGAGGGCGAGCTGGGCGTCGCTGTCCTGTGCCGTCGAACTTTGAGCGCGTGGCATCAAAGTCTGAGTGACCTCGATCCGCTGAGCAACGGGCTCCGTGGCCAATCTCGCGACGGTGGCGAGCGCCCAGGGCATCGTGGGAGAGCGCGGCCAGGGTAGCTGTTGCCGGACGGCGAGCGAGGGGACGGCGTGAGAGAGTTGCCGGATTGGCTTGAGGCGTGGTTTGCAGAGAATGAGGCTGAGTGCCGAGCTCGCGGGACCAAGGTGGCACTTTGGCTGCGCCCTGCCGACGGTCCCCCTGATCGTCCGGGACGTAAGACCACCGCCGATGTGAAGGTGACCATCGAAGCAGGAAGCCGGTGGGGCAACACTGCCGGCTATGCCGAGGGCTGGTGTCACTTCGCGCTGCGCCACCGCCAGGCGGTGAGCCTCCGTGGTAGACACCGGCAGGCCGTACGCACAGGACTCTCCGTTCGATCCGTCGACGGAGGCCCCATCCCGATCGCCACGCCGTAGCGCGGACTTCGACACCCCGCAGGCGCAAAGGGTCGGTCGGCCCGACCTCCCAGGCAGGGACGTCGGCTGCATCCCCCAACCGCAAATGCAGACTCGGACTCCCTTGCGAGAGTTGCCACTTGCGGCAGTATCTTCGCCCCTCGGTGAAGTACACCTGCGTCCGGGGGTGCTGGTTCCGTCCGGCCCGTCTCTCAGTGGAACCAGACCAGAACCGGGACACGTATCTCCTTGGCATCCCGCATGATCATGTACTCGATGATGACTGGCTCGCCCGGGATTTCGAGGGAGTACCGGACCTCAAGGTCGTCCATCGCGTCGCCGGGCGGCTGTCTGTCGAGATCGATCGCACCACCGGCCTCGATGGCCAGGGCGCGCAGGAAGTTCGTTGTCTTCCTGCGGAGATCGACGGGCATGTCGAGCACGGTCCGTGCCGGAATCTCCTCCGCCCAGACGGTCCAGCTCACCGAGGCCCGTCCACGAGCAGCTCCTCGACGGAGACGAGTGAGCTGCCAGCTGCGGCATTGGCCCGGCTCTGAGCGGCTGCGGGGGCACCGTGCAGCATCGCCACTTTCCACCAGCGGCGCATCGCGGCCGGCACCTCGTTCTCCTCGGCGGCCAGGACCTCTGTGTAGAAGCGGGCGCGCTCGGCACCGGTCAATGCGTCACCGATCCCATTGATGGTGTGCGGGACAGCGGTGACCCGGGGGTCTGCGGAGTGCTCGGGCTGAGCCGTCACGGATCTCTCCTTCGTTCTGCTGACCCGAGTCTCCTATGCCAAGGGCCCGGTCGGGAACCGGATAGGTGAAATCGCTGGTCCCTCGGCGAGGCCTGCAGTTTCCTGCTGCACAGCTCACACGAGACCGTGCGCGGCTGGGCGTTTTCCGCACCCTGTGCAGCTGGACCGTCCCGGATGCCGGACGAGGCTTGGCCCTGATCGCATCGGCGTGGGTGTCCGATCCGGCATCGACGGTGCGTGTTCACCCGTGGGCGCCTCAGTCGCTGACCCGCCGGCGAAACATGGAAGTGAGTGCCTTGCGGGCCGTGTACCCGCCGGAGTCCTGTGGGTGGTACGTATGAGGCCTGGATCTGCCGCGGGATGCTGGATGTCGTTTCCGCCCAGGGGCAGGCGCTGGCCACAGACGACGCGGCCGGCTGGGTCGACGCGTTCCAGCGGTTCACCGCCTGCCCGCACCGCGAACTGGCCGACATCGGTGCCGACCTGATGCGACGGGTGCGGCAAATGGCACTCGGCACGCTCGGCGAGCCCACACCCGTCAAAGCGGACCATCGGCTATCGGTCACGGCCACTTGGGAGCGCGTGTCCGGTATCGCCGTCCCCGTGTACGCGATCAACGGTGCTCTGGACGCACCGGACCGCCTCGCCATGGCAGACCCCCTGGCGAAACTCGTCCCCGGCAGGCACACTGCCACGGTGTCGGCAGCCGCGCACTACCCGTACATGGAGCAACCGGCCCCCTTCAGCACCGAACTGGCATCGTTCCTGGAGACCGTATGAGCAGCGCCCTTCTCGTGATGGACGTCCAGCGAACCGTCGTGGACATTGCCGACGACGGCTCCGGATACCTGCCGCGCCTGCGCAGGGCGATCGATGGTGCCCGGACGGCAGACATTCCTGTCATCTACGTCGTCATCGCATTGCGTCCGGGCTTTCCGGAGGTCGGCCCGCGCAACAGGGCACTCACCGCAGTCGCGCGAGCCGGGCTCCATGTCGAGGGCGACCCCGGCACCGAAATCCACCCCGATATCGCGCCCCGGCCGGGCGAGGTGGTAGTCACCAAAAGACGGGCGAGCGCGTTCTCGGGCAGCGACCTCGACGTGGTGCTCAGGGCACACGGCATCGACAGCCTCGTCCTCACCGGCATCGCCACCAGCGCCGTGGTGCTGCACACCCTCTGCCAGGCCAACGACCTGGACTTCGACCTCACCGTCCTCGCCGACGCCTGCCTGGACACCGACGCCGAGGTTCACCGGTTCCTCACCGAGAAGCTGTTCCCGCAGTGGGCGGACGTCCTCACCGTCGACGACTGGCTCAAGGCCACCACAGCCCGTTAGCGGCAGACGGAAGTGTTGCACCACCGTGCTTCTGTCGACGTGGTGGGCGTGGCCATGCGACGCGTTGTCGTGTGCGGACGGGCCAGTGCGGACGCTGGTCGATCTCGCGCTCGCGCCTGAACACGGTGGTGTCCTCCGGGCCGCTCACCGGCTGTCCGCCGCGAACGAGACGTCCATCGCCACGGTGCCGACGTAGTGGCAGAAATCCCGTATCCCTGAGCCGTCCTCGGAAGACGGCGGTGAACCCGGCGGCGAGGAGCTCCGGCGCGTACGTGCCCGCTGCCGCCGCCCTGGTGCCGAACGTGCCCCGGTGATCAACGGCAGCCGCTGCATGACCTCCTGCGTGCGCAGTCGGCGGATCAGCCGCCGCCGTCCGCGACCCCGTGGCCAATGACGGTGCTGACGACGAGGTCGGGGGCGAGCCGTCGGCACTCGGAGATCAGCAGCTCGTCCGGCACACAGGTCCTGGGCACGACCCGCTTCCCACCGCGCCCTCAGCTTCCTGCAATGCAGGTAGGTGATCGATGCATCCACTGGTGACCGGCTCAACAGCGCCTCAGAATCAACGGAGTTCCACATCTCATCGCGGAGAACCCGTACCGGGAAAAGCACGGACAGGTTCCCCGAAAAAGGGAGCGAAACCAGCATGGAATCCATGCCCACCACCCACGCCCCGCCGCTTTCCCGCTCGACGAGCGCGGAATGAGGCCGGTCGAAGTGCACAGCCACGGTTTCGGCGATGTGGACTTCTCCGATTTCACGCGCGTCGACCTGGACCGACTGGACATGTGGTGCGCCGGCGAGGGCGCATCGGCGCTTCCCACGATGTGTCTGCACCGCGACCGGCTGAGGGAGTTCGAGAACTTCATGCGCCGTTACGCCGCCAAGCGCGCGGACGGCCTGCTCTCCCACATATCTGGAGGGTCCGCTCCCACCGCGGCGGCACCCCGCAGTCCACGGTGTGGGCGCCCAGCCGCACGGAGTGGGAACGCCTGGCCGCGCACGGCGAACACGGGCTGGTGTACACGGCGGCCTCCTCCGACGCCTACTCCCCCGAGTCGGTGCTCCAGGAAGACCCGCAACCGCGGGAGAGCGACTTCGAGTGGATCGTGCCGACCCTGCTCGCCCACGCCGCCGGCTCCCAGCCGCCGGCCCTGCACATCGCCAACGCCAACGCCCACGGGCTCACGGGCTCACGGGCTCACGGGCTCACCGACAAGGACATCTGCTTCCTCATCACCGGGACCGCGCACCGCCCCTCGCGAATACCTCCTCTCACGTTCGAGCGGTCTCTTTCACAGAACAGGATGGTGCCGTGCTCGATCACATCGCGGACGCGATGAAAGAGCCTGATGTGGTCCGGCTGGACCGCAACGTCTACGTACTGCGCTTCGAAATGATGAAGCTCTATTCGGCGCTCGAAGCGGTGTTCGCCTCCGTACCCGGCACCACACCCACCCCGTCGCACAACGAGGAGGTCCTGCTGTGAGCACTTCGCTTCCCGCGCCCCCCGGACACAATCTCATCGCTCTCGAATGGCTCCAGTTCGGCCTGGGCCGGCTGGTGGCCGCCGCCGAGGAGGAGGGACTCACCGTCCACCTCCTGACCGAAGACCGCCGGGAGTACGCGCACGAGCTCTCTCGGCTGCACAGCCCGCACCTGGTGGTGCACGACGTGGACACCCACAGCGTGCGGCAGGTCGTTGCATCAGCGCGGGAGATCGGCGACCTGGCGGGACTGCTCAGCACCACCGACACCTGGAGCCTGGTCGCGCTCGCCGCCCGTGAGGAGCTCGGGCTGCCGGGACAGGCGCCCGAGGGCGTGCGTCTGGTCCGTGACAAGGCCCGGCTGCGTCGGCGGCTGTACCAGCACGGGCTCTCCCGCTCCGCCGGCTCCGCGGTCACCGCGACGGACGACGCCGCCACCCTGGCCTCCCGGGTCGGCCTCCCCCTGATCGTCAAGGACAGCTCCGGCACCTCGAGCGAGTACGTCTGGTTGGCCCGCACGCGCGACGAACTCACCCGTGTCCTCGATGAGATGCGGACCCGTACGCTGCGCGGGACGCCGACCGCCGAGCCGTACTTCCTGGGGCCGCTCTACAGCGTCGAGACTCTCACCTGGCAGGGGCAGACCCGGGTGATCGGTCTCAACAGCCGCATCATGTCCGCACCCCCGTCCTTCCGGGAGGAGGCGCTGAGCTTCCCCGTGCAGCTGCCCGACGGACCGGCCGACAAGCTCGCGCAGTGGATCGAACGGGTACTCAAGGCCGTGGAGTACGAGGAGGGCTTCGCCCACACCGAGTTCATCCTGGGGGACGACGGCTTCGAGGTCGTCGAGATCAATCCCCGGCTCGGCGGTGCCCTGGTCGGCGAGGCGATCTCACGGGCGATCTACATCAACCTCTACGCATCCTTCCTCGACCTCGCCCTGCGCCGTCGTCCCGCCCTGCTCGACGCCCCCCTGACTCCCCGCCGCGGCGTCTCCCACGTACTGCTCTATCCCCCGCGCACAGGCCTCTACCTGGGCTGCGAGGGGCTGGAGGCGTTCTACGGGCATCCGGGCGAGCCCGCCCTCTACGCTTCGTTGCCGCCGGGCACGGACGTACGGACGGTCACGAACCAGGACGGCTGCGTCGCCATGGTGCTCGCCACCGGCGCCACCAGCGAGACCGCACTGCAGAACGCGCTCTCCGCCGCCGGTGAGGTGCGAATACGGATGGCGGATGACGACGGTGTCTGAGCACCCGCTCCACCTCCTCGTCCTCAGCGGCTGGGCCGGGGTGCCGGAGGCGGCGCTCGCACTCGGCTTCGAAGTGAGCTTCATCGGGGACACGACCGAGTCCTCCGCGCAGGACCGCGAGATCCTCACGCGCTGCCGGTTCGTGCACGAGACACCGGCCGGCCAGACCGCCGCCGTACTGGCAGCCGCCCGCCGTAGCCACGAGGCAGAACCGCTGCATGCCGCCGTCTCCTTCGGGGAGTTCGGCACCGAGAGCTCAGCCGTCGTCGCCGATGCCCTCGGCATCCGCGGGCTCTCCCTGAACACGGTGGCGGCCACCCACTACAAGGAACTGATGCGCGGGATGCTCGCCGACCACCCCGGGCTCACGCTTGCCTGGGCGCGGGTTCCGGACCCCGCCGGGCTCCGGGAGTTCCACGCGCGGCCGACTCTCCCCCATCCGGATCTGACGATCGCAGAGATCTCCGTACCACCGCCGCCCCCGTACGACGCGCCCGTCCCAGAGATGTGCCGTACGGTCCTGGCCTTCCTCGACGCGCTCGGGCACGGCTGGGGGCTCACCCACACCGAGGTCAAGATCGCCGCCGACGGCCGGCCCGTGGTCATCGAGTCGCAGCCCCGGATCGATGGCATGCGGATCTGGCTCATGGTCGAGCAGGCCACGGGCATGGACGAGATCTGCACGGTCCTGCGCAGCCTGCTGCCGGACGGCGCGGATGTCAGCCCGCACCTACCGCCGTACACGGCGGTGGGCAAGTGCCTCTGCCTGACGCCGCCCCGCAAGCGGGTCCGACGTACCGCCGACCACGAACTGCTGCGCGAGATCGAAGGGGGTCGACGACTTCGAGATCTCCATACGGCCGGGAGAAATCCCGGCACCCGTGACCGTCAACTCCGGCGGACGCCCCGCCCACCCGTCTCCCCGTGACCGTCAACTCCGGCGGACGCCCCGCCCACCCGTCTCCCCGCGTCCGCCTGCCGGGCCCCCGCGCGCGCAGGACGCCCCACGCTACCGAGGACCGTCCGTACGCGGCCCGTTGCCCGGTCGGCGCAGTGCGGAGCTGCTCGAACGGCAGGCCCGGACTTTCTCGTCCTCAGCTACCTGCGTGGCGACCACGAAGGGGGCACGTACTACGCCGACGCCCGGGACGTCCGCCGCGCTCTGGACCCGGCGACCCTGGAGATCCCGCGCAGCCCGCTGTTCCGGACGAACGCCCCCGGTAGTTACGTGCGTGAGGCCGCGGGCGGCGGTGAGGTGCTCTCCGACCCGGTCCCGATGATCAGCGCCCCCGAGTCCTGCCCCGCCGGCCGCCAACGGGATCCGCGCGCGGAACGAGCGGGCCCGCGCCACGCTCGACAGGCTGCAGGAGGCTTGCCGGGAGGTCGCCCATGAGGTCTTCCGCCACCCCGGGCAACCACTGCTCATCAACAACCGCTAGGACCTACACGCCCGTTCCCCCTTCACCGCACGCTACGACGGCCAGGACCGCTGGCTCCAGCGGACGTATGTACGCCGCAGTCAGTGGACCATCCGCCACCGTGCCACCCCCGGCGCCTGCACTGAGTACGCGCCTGTCCCTCACGACCACCGCGGCACCGGAAGAGAGACACCCGACCATGACCACGACGACCCCCCTGAACGACGGCGCGGACCCGCGCATCGCCGTCATCAACTACGGCCCCACGCTGGACTATCCGGCGATGTTCCCCGAGTGCACGGACCGGCTGCACGTCTTCAGCCACCATGACCTGGAACACACGGAGGGGCTGGCCCACTACGAGTACGTGCCGGAGTGCGAGTCCGTCCCGTACGCGGAGCTCATGATCCGCAGGATGGCGCGCGAGCGGCCCTTCACCCACGTCCTCACCAACAACGAGTACGACCTGGAGCGGGCCGCCCGCATCCGGGAGGATCTCGGCCTCTCGGGCCAGTCCTCCGCGAGCGCCCTCTCCTTCCGTGACAAGGCCGTCATGAAGGAGACCGCGAGCCGAACCGTGCCCGTACCGAACTTCGCACGCCTCGGCACGTTCACCGACCTGACTGACTTCGTCGAGAGGTACGGGTACCCCGTCGTCGTCAAGCCGGTGAAACAGGGCGGCTCCCGCGACATCACGGTGCTGCGTGGCGAGGACGACCTCCTCGGCTTCAGCCGGCTGCCCTGGCGGGAGGACCTGATGGCGGAGGAGTTCGTCGAGGGTCCGATGTACCACATCGACGCGGTGCTCTCCGACACCTACCGCTTCGTGGCCTCCTCCCGCTATCTGCGCAGCTGCCTGGGGGTCTTCTCCGGACAGAACAACGGCTCGGTGCAGCTGCGCCCGGACAGCCCCTTCGCCCGCCGCCTCGAAAGCTACCTCGACCAGGTCCTGGCGGCCTTCGAAACACCTCCGGCGAGCGCGTTCCATCTGGAGGTCTTTCACACGCCCGACGACCAGCTGGTGCTGTGCGAGATCGCCTCACGGGTCGGTGGCGACCGGATCCCCGCACTCACTCGGGCCACTTACGGAGTGGACCTGCATGCCGCCGTGCTGCGCCTTTCCTGCGGGTTGCCCGTGGCTTCCCCGCTCCAGGACCCGCCGGCCCAGGTGCACGGCTCCGTCTCCGTACTGCCCCAGGGCCGCCCGGTGCGGGCGCCGGGGAGGCCGCCGTTCCCCTGGGTGCGGCACTACGAGGTGAACGAGAAGCTCGCGCCCGGCGAGACCACCCTGCACAGCGCCCACCACCTGTGCTTCGCCATCGTGTGCGGGGACGGGCCGGAGCAGGTGGAGGAGCGGCTGCTGGCGACCGAGAACTGGCTCATGGAGAACCTCGTCGAGGGCATCTCAGGCATCGAGGAAGGCGACTGACATGCTGTGCAAGATCGGTGTACTGGTGTCGGGAGCGGAGGAGTTCGAGCTCGACAACCCGTCGCTCGTCCCCAGCGCCCCGCTGCGCGAGGGCCACGAAGTGCATATCGGGAACGTCCACACACTCGCCCCTCACGGCTCCGCGCTCGTGTGCGACCGTACGCGGCTGTCCGCCCCGCTCGCCCCGGCGCCCCCTCCCGCCGACGCAGACCCCGCACGGGACGGCCGACGACTTCGACCTGGTGTGGGTGCTCGCCGGGCCCCACCCCGACGCGGGCACCGAGTACTTCCAGCTGCTGTGGACGCTCAACCAGCGGGTTCCCTTCGCGAATGAGGGCGAGCGCCCTCTTCTTCCTCGACTCCAAGGTCACCCTCGGCTCCCTCGTGCCTCCCGGGCACCCGCCCACCTCGTACGTGTCGAACGACCCCGACCGCCCGTGGATCCTCAAGCCGCCCAACAAGGGTTGCGGCGCCGATGTCTACGTCGTCAGCGACAAGGACCGCAACAGCACGGCGCTGCTCAGCTCGGCCACCGGCAATGCCACCTCGCGGTACGACAGTTACGGCCGCACCGGATGTCCCACAGGCTGCGCCGCACATACGTCCGGAGGATGTCGCGGTCGTCCACGTAGTACGTACACGCCACGCTCTCACGGCCGGCCCGCAGGCAGTCCCTCACACTCGGAGAGGAAGCCAGCCGGATCACCGAGGAGTCCGCTCAGCCCGAGCAGCACTCCCTCGGCGGTGAACGTCCGCTTCCCGAGGCTCGGTCCGTCGCCCGGGGGGTGAGTGGAAGCATCCGGTCCACCGGGAGCTTGCGCAGGTGCACGACGCCGGAGGCGTCGCAGTGCCGGCCGAAGTCCAGCAGCAGCTGGAGCGGCTCCAGGGGGAGCTGTGCGAAGGTCTGGTGACAGCGGGCCGAGGTTCGGTCGATTTTCCCGAACGGATCGCGTGCGGGGGCGAGTTGCTTTCCGAGCCGCTCGCGGACCTCGTCCGGCAGGCGGAGCTCTGCGAGGGTGACGGCGGGCGAACCGCCGTCACCCAGCATGCCATCGACGCCGAACACAGGTTCCTCTCTGTGTCCGTGGGGGGCGTGGCAGGTGCTCGGCGAGGCCTCAGTAGAGGCTGGAGAAGAGCACTCCGACGAACTGAGCGGGCTCCGCGCTGTCGTTGCGGAAGGTGTGCGGATAGCCGGCCGACCACTGGGCACAGTCCCCGGCACGCAGTTCGTGGTCCACGCCGTTGTAGCGGGCCACCAGGATGCCCCGGGTCATGACGATCAGGTCCGTCCCCTCGTGCTGCAGCTCCTCCCGCAGGCCGCTGCCCGGCTGGAAGTCGGCCGTGATCACCTGGTATCCGAGTTCGGGAGACCGCAGGACGTGGTACGTGACACCCGGCGCCCGCTCCAGCCGCTCCTGGGACTGGAGCGGGAAGACCGAGGGCGTGGCACGTCCCCGTGAGAACCCGAGGAAGGACCCCACGTCGTGGCCGAACACCCAGGCCAGGCGGCTGAGCCGCTCCAGGGCAATGTCGGTCTCGCCCCGCTCCAGTGCCGCCAGGAACGACACCGACAGCCCGCACTCCGCGGAGACCTGCCGCAACGACATGCCCCGCTGGTTACGGAGCCGGCGCAGGACCTCGCCCGGACGTGGGTAGCCGTGCTCCGGGGGCCGGTCCGCCGCGGAGGGCGTGGAGGAGTGGTCGGGGGTGGCCATATGCACTTCCTAGGTTCCTGTGATGGAGAGCGTCGCGGAATCGGGCGGAGCCTGCGTACCGTTCTGGAACTGGTCCAGGAGACCCGACCTGGCGATCAGGACCCCCAGCTGGAAACGGCTGCGGGCGCCGAGCTCCTGGTAGATCTTGGCGATGTGGTTGCGGCAGGTGCGGACACTGACGCCGATACGCCGCGCGATCACCTCGTCCGTCTGCCCTTCGGCGAGGAGTTGGACGATAGTGCCGCGGACGTCGGAGAGCATTCGGCTCACTTCGGTCGTACGGACCTGCCCCCCGAACTCCGTGGCCGCCCGCCAGGTCCGCTCGAAGACCTCCACCATGAAGCGTACGAGACCTGGCTCGTGGACGACGACAGCGAGATGGGCGTCCTCCAGCGGGACGATCGCGAGCTGCCGGTCGAAGATGATGACCCCCTCGAAGGGACCGGCCAGGGTGCGTGCCGAGCTCCGGTCTTCGGCGAGGGCCGCCACATGCTGCCGGGTCGCGGGGTCGAAGCGCGCGGCGTGCTGGTGGATGACGCGCACCGCCACGTCGCGCTTCCGGAGCACTCCGGCCGCCTCCTCGGTGTGCAGCTGCGCGAGCCCTGCCCACCAGCCGGTGCCGGGCCGGGCAAGCATCACCTCGCCGGTGCACCGCTCCAGGGCAGAGGCGATCTCCTCGTGGAGGGGCCTCTCCCCGACGAGAATCCGCAGCGCCTCACTGCTCGAGACGTCCCGCAGGGCCTCCTCGTGCGCCCGGTGGAAGCCGACGAGCTCGGCCTGGATCTCCTGCGAGCGCCGCTCCATGCGCTCGATCTGCTGTTGCAGGGGGGCGAGCCGGTGGAAGGCCGCCGCCCGGGGCGTGACCGGGAGGAACGCGTCCTCTGCCCCGGGCAGGGGCTGGAGCAGCATGGCCTCCGAGAGCAGCCGCACCGCCCGTGCCGTACGTTCGGCGCTCCAGCCGAGCTGGGCCGCGGCCGACTCGGGCCGCAGCACTTGGGTGCGCACCGCGAGCTGATAGAGCTCTTCCTGGTCCTCCAACTCTCCTGAGCAGTAGGGCTTGCGTTCAAGAAAGTTCACGTTCATCTGGCCCCCTCCTGTCTCTGGTGAAGATCCACCACTGCCTGACCTGCCCCGCCGAGCAAATGCCCCAGGGCGAGAGCGTACTAAATAGAGCACAGACGTGCGTCATATCGTAAGATGCGTTAGGGGTGCGGTCAACGACAGGGCAACCGGCCACGTTGGCAACGTCAGGGCAAGGCCGAACCTCCGAGCTGCAGGTTCCTGCAGCTCGCCCCCGCACTCCCCTGCGAGACGATATCTCGCACTATCGTGCACTTTTAGATACACACATCAAGGGGCCAACCACACTCCACACGAGATCAGGAGGTGCCATGAACGTGGGCCTGAGGGAAACCCGGTCAGCGATCCCCCGGCCGGGCGGCGACGCCCGTCCGGCGCGGGGCGGCATGTTAGCCCGTACCGCCCTTGTCGTGGTCTGGAGCTCCGGATTCATCTCGGGAAAGCTCGGACTGCGGCATGCCGCGCCATTCACCTTCGCCTGTCTGCGGTTCGCGATAGCGGGTGGCCTCCTGCTCGCGATCGCCCTGATCCTGCGCAAGGAACTGCCGCGAGGGCGGCTGTTGGGCCGTCTCATGATCGCGGGCGTACTGATCCAGGGCGTGCAGTTCTCCAGCATCTACGCCGGCATGGACCTCGGCGTCCCGTCCGGGGTCGCGGCCCTGATCATCGCCCTCTACCCGCTGGCCGTCTCCCTGATCGCCGTGCCCGTACTGAACGAACGCGTCACCAAGGGACAGATGCTCGGCCTCGCACTGGGGCTCGGCGGGGTCGTCCTCGCCGTCCGGGACGGGCTCCACGTCGGCGAAGGCCATCTCGGCGGGCTCGCCTTCCTCTTCCTCGGCCTGCTCGGCATCTCCGTCGGCACGATCTGGCAGAAGCGCCACTGCCATGGGATGGACTCGGTCACCGGCAACGCCGTCCAACTGCTGACCGCAGCCGCCGCAACTCTCGTCCCCGCCCTCCTGCGGGAGGGCTTCGACGTCACCTTCACCGCCGGGTACTGGCCGGTGCTGCTCTGGGCAGCGCTCATCAACTCCATCGTCGGGGTGGGGCTGTTGTACCACCTGCTCCAGCACCACGGCACCATCCAGGTAAGCAGCCTCTTCTATCTCGTCCCCATGGTCACGGCCGGGTTCGCGGCCCTGCTGCTCCACCAACACCTCGGCCCGCTCACCCTGGGCGGTCTCGTCCTGGCGACCGGGGGCACCCTCCTGGCAAGCCGGATCAAGGGCTGACATCCGGTCTTCGACGTACCCCAGCAAGGCTGGGGACCGAGGTTGAAGAGCAGGCCCATCAGGCGTTCCCTGCCGCGTCGCGGGGCAGGAGGCGCCGGCACCGCTCGTCGATCAGTTCGCGCGCCGAAACCGCGAGGACGTCGGGCACGGTGTGGTCGTCCACGATCAGGCCATGCCTTCCACGAACCACGGCCAACGGCAGCGGTCATCCGACCAGCGGTTCCGCCAACAGAACCACCTGATCGACCGCCGAGATCGAGGACCGCCTGCCAGTCCCCAACGAGGTCTCGGGAACAAGCACGTCCGGCAACGGCCCCATCAGATCGGGGTCAAAGAAACCGTTGACGTCATCCCACAGCAGATCAGCCACCCCGCCATCCTGCCCGCCACACCCTCACGAGGCAGACCGGGTTCCTGGACCAAACCCATAGAGGCCCCGTCAGGCCACCATCACCTATGAGTCGTCTTCGTCCTCGTACTTGTCCAGGTCGCGGATGCACTCCTCGGCGACCGCACCTGCGAACCGCGGTCAGGTCCAAGCCTCCGCACTGCGCTGCTCGACGGCCGGCGGGAACTCCGCCGGTGCGTAGAAGTGCGGCAGGCCGGAGCGGAGTTCCGCGTACTCCGGCGTCGGATGACCGTCCTCGTGCCTGCACTTCGGAGGCCGAGGCGCGGCGGCAACGGCGCGCATGGTCGCGAGGACACCCCGAACCACGGACCGGGGCGGGGATGGGTACGAAATCTTCATCGCCCGGTGGGCGGCGAGCAACAGCACGGGCCGTTCCCGCTCGTCCGCCTGCTCGTACCGACGCGCGGCCCACAGGCCCAGATCGTCGGCGTACTGCTCGTTCCAGCCCTTGTAGTCGAGCCGTTCCACGATCTTCTCGATCTCAAGTTGTCCGTCCGCGCGCAGATACTCGGCGTCGGCATGGGAGGTGTCCCGGTGCCCGAAGAGTTCCTCGCGCCGCTTCCGCAGCACGCTCAGCGACTCCTCCGCGACCTCCGTCATGAAGACCGGGCACACCACCTTCTCCAGTGGAGGCACACGCCCTTCCCGGTGGCTCAGTTCGTAGACGCCCCGCCCGCCGGGACTGCTCAGCATGACCCCGATTTCCGCGGCGTCCGGGCCGCTGTCGGGAAGGTTTGCATGCCACTCATGTCCGCAGGTCGCGTCGGCGAAGTGCGGCAGCGTCCTTTCCACCGCGTCGACCAGGTCGTCGAGGACCGACTTCGTCCGCATCATGCCGGACACGGCGTACCAGGTAACCGCCCTGACGATCAGGAGATGTCCGGGGCGGTCCTCGGGATCGGCGCTGGAGAGGTTCCACGCCTGGGAGGAGATCTCCTCGTCGATGTCGGTCCACGGCTTGGGGTAGCCGTGCAACAGCGCCGTGAGGGTCTCCACGGTGCTCCTGGCTTCCATGGGCAGGCGCGGCGGAACGTCGGTGACCGATCCCGGCTCGACGATGTCCATCGCGATCCGGGCGAATCCGGCCACATTGTGCGGGCATCGCCACTCGTCCCGGGGCCGGTCCTCGTTCCATTCCGCCGTGTCGTCGGCGAGCTGGGTCAGCTGCTCGGCGAGGTACATGTCGTCCCCGCTGTCATGGCTCGCGTACGGGTGGGATTCGTGGGCGCAGGGCCGCTCGCGCAGGGCCGTGTCGGCGGCCTCCAGAGCCGCCATGGCATGCGGTACGACGCCTTCGCCCGGCAGCCAGGTGAGGTAGGGGGCCATCACGACCAGTCCGAGCGTCCAGACGAAGGCCGACCCGCCCCCGGGATCGGTGGCAAGCCGGGCGGCGCAGTCACTCACGGCCTTGTCGTACTCGTCGTTGCGGGAGTCCTGATAGTCCTCCCGAATCTCGTCCCAGGAGCCGGCGAGTTCTTCCAGGAGTGTGATGTCGATGCCCGTCATGATCTTTACGACGCGCGCGGCACCGTTCGGAGTTCTGCAGGGCCGGACTGTGCCTGAGACCGCCGTGCGCCATCGGCGGCCGAAGCGGCCCGGCGGGCGTCTCCCTCGCTGTACGTCCCCGACACCCGAACGAGGCCGGTAGCCACTGACCCGATTGCCGCCCCGCTGGGGTGCGATCCTCCTGGCGCCGGAGGCCGGGAGGACCGCCCCCGGTCATCGGCGGCACGGGCGGCGATCAGCACGGCCAACGCGGTCAGGGTCGTCACGACGTCCCGGCCGGCGTCCAGCGGTCCGCGCAGTGCCGGGTGAGCATGGACGAGGGCCCGACGAACCCGCAGCAGCCGTCGCCGTCTCAATGTGACTGATTCCCAATGATTCTTGTCAACCAGCGAGCCGTAAGGTGCGGCCCATGGACTCGTTGATCTCTGCCGTCCGCGAACAGGACGAAGCTGCCCGTTTTCTCGCTTGGCCGGGTGACTTCGACCTGGACCGAGGCGACCATGTCGAGGAAGTCCACCTAGCCTCGGGCGCCGCGCTCGAGGGTTTCGCCGGCGACGGCGCTGGGGGCACGTACTTCTTCTGCGGTGAAGGCGGCGAGGAACGTCCAATCCTTTATGCCGACTCCGAAGGAGGTGCGGCTCTGGTTGCGATCGGCCTGCCCGAGCTCCTGCGGCTGCTGCTGGTCGCCCCGTGGTGGCGCGACTGCCAAGCGTTCACAGACGAGGAAAGTCGCGAACTCGCGGCCGAGTACCTGGAGGACATGCCGGACCTCGTGGCCCGAAGAGAGCGTGCCGCCGCAGCCCTCGGCCTCGACCTTCCGGACCAAGCAGACGTCCTGGCTCGCTTGCGGGAGGCGGCTGTTCGGGTGGGAGAGAACTTCGTCCTCATCTTCACGCCGGAGGGTTGCCCCTACGAGCCTCTCATCAGGAACTGAGACGCACCGCGGCAGCAGGCAGCACGTGACGTCCCAAGACAACAGGGATCAGCCCACGGCGAGACCGCGCTGAGGTGGCTGGGCCTCAAAAGTTCGCTGATCGCGTATGAGGGCCCACAGCACGTCGAGGCGTCGGCTGGCGAGGGCGAGGATCGCCTGTTTGTGGCTCTTGCCCTCGGCTCGCTTGCGGTCGTAGAAGGCCTTGGACGTGGGGCAGAAGCGCGCGGCGATCTGGGCGGAGAGGTAGAACACACGCAAGAGCCGGCGGTGGTCAGGTGTCGCCTGTCTCGAAATGTCACGTTGATCAACAATCCTGAGTACCGAGGCGGCCAACTGTAGCTCTCAGTCACACTCGATCCTCCCATGGCGAGGTGTGACCTCACGCTGTCCTGTGCGGGAATCTGGGGGGCCTGCCGACGTGGCCGGGCCGGCCGCGGCTCCGGTCGGCGTCTTTGTGATGCGATCACGCCCGCACCGCATAAAGACCGGATTACGGGCAGTCCGCCCCTGCCTCTGCTCCAGGTCTTCGCCGACTGCGTCTGCGGTGACGCGCTACTGCCGGAGTGAACCCGGTCGGGCTGCAGGGTCCAGGTCGCCTACACCCGTCGGGGCGGCTTCTCGGGAACACCGACGCTGTCCGCGTGCGGCGCCCGGCTGCCGCTCGTCTGCCGGAGGAGTGCGAGGGCCTCCTCGGAAGAGGAGCCGACGGGAGTTGTGCACACGATGAGCGCCTGCTCCGGTGAACGGGCGATCGACAGCGTCTGCTGTGTCACCGTCACCGTGCCGACGACGGGATGGTGCAGCTCGTAGGACGCGGCATCGCACGGCGCCACGCGGTGGTCCCCCCACAGTGCGACGAACTCCGGGCTTTTCATCGTCAGCTCGCCGATCAGCTCCGCGAGCAGCGGGTCCTCCGGGTGCCTGCCGACGGCGATGCGCAGGTTGCCGACCACCGCGCGCGCCTTGCGCTTCCAGTCCGCGTACAGCTCCTGACAGTGCAGGTCCAAGAACAGCATCCGGCTCATATTCGGGCGTCGCTCCGGGTCATCCGGGCCGAGGAAGTCCAGGTGACCGGCCAGCAGGGCGTGCCCAAGGGTGTTCCAGGCCAGCACGTCCGTACGGCGGCCGAGCACTATCGCCGGAACGCCGTCGACGGCACGGAGGAGGTCGCGTGTTTCGTCGGCGAGCTTCTCGGGCCGCGGGCGGCGAACGCGGGGCGCGTGGCGGGCGGCGGCGGCGAGCCGGTCGAGGTGCTCGCGCTCGTGGTCGTCGAGCAAAAGTGCGCGGGCGATCGCGTCGAGCACCTCGGCCGAGGCCCCGCGGGACAGGCCCTGTTCCAGCCGTGCGTAGTACGAGACGCTGACGCCCGCCAGCTGGGCCAGTTCCTCGCGCCGGAGCCCGGCCACCCGCCGGCGGGGCCCGAGGTCTCGCAGACCGAGGTCCTCGGGTCGCAGCCGCGCCCGTCGGGCTTGGAGGAAGGCGCCGAGTGGGCCGGGTCCGTTCATTGCCCCAGTATCCGGTGCGCGGCCCGATCCCAGCCACACCCTGCGAGGGGTAGGACAACCCGGGACTGGTTCGTGCCCGTCCGCGTGTCCAGGCTGGATCTCATTCGGCCACGTACCCCGGACCCGAGGACGGACACATGGATCAGAACCCGGAGCAGATCACCCTTGGCGACGTCACCGTCACCCGGATCAAAGAGTTCTACGGCTCGGTGGAAATGTCTCCGGGTCAGTTCTTCCCGGACGGCCCAGAGAGCTCGTGGGACGAGCACCGCGACTGGCTGGCGCCCGATTTCTGGAACCCGGAGACGGACGAGTGTCATACGGCGATCCAGTCCTGGCTGTTGCGCAGCGAGGGGCGCACGATCCTCGTCGACACCGGCGTGGGCAACCACAAGGACCGGCCCTACGCGCCGGTGTGGAGCCGCCTGGACACGAACTACCTCGACAACTTCGCCGCCGCCGGGGTGCGGCCCGAGGACGTCGACATCGTGGTCAACACCCACCTGCACATCGATCACGTCGGCTGGAACACCCGCCTCGACGGCCGGACCTGGGTACCGACCTTCCCGAACGCCACGTACCTGATGACCCGGCGGGACTTCGACTTCTGGGACCCGGCCAACGAGAACAGGACCGTGCTTGGCCGCGGGAACCAGAACGTCTTCGAGGACAGCGTCGCGCCGGTCCACCAGGCGGGACTCACCCGCTTGTGGGAGGGGACGTACCGGATCGACAGGAACCTGCGTCTCGATCTCGCTCCTGGGCACACTCCCGGCTCGTCCGTGCTCACGCTGGAATCCGGCGGCGATCAGGCCTTGTTCGTCGGGGACCTGGTGCACACCGCGCTGCAGATCGCGGAGCCGGACACCAATTCCTGCTTCTGCGAGGACCCGGCGGAGTCCCGCGCCACCCGACACAAGCTGCTCGGCCGCGCCGCCGAGAACAACGCGCTCGTGTTCCCGGCGCACTTCGGCGGCCAGGGCGCCGCGGAGGTCGTGCGCAGCGGCTCGAAATTCGCGATCAAGGAGTGGGCGGGCTTCTCCCGCATCTCCTGATGTGCCCCTCCAGAGAGGAAGTGTGTTCCGTGCCCCGACAGGAAGATCCGGTCGTCGAAACCCCGGCGGGCGCCGTGCGCGGCGTCCGTGACGGATCCGGCGAGCGCTACCGCGCCCTCCCCTACGCGGCGGCACCGACCGGCGCCGGCCGTTTCGCGCCACCCGTACCGCACCCCGGCTGGTCCGGTGTCCGCGACGGCACGCGGCCCTCGTCCACGGCTCCCCAGCCGGCCCGCGACTTCGGCCGACTCGACATGGTCCCCTACTTCGGGCCGGGCTGGGTGCCCGGCGCGGAGTACCTGACCGTCGATGTCCACACGCCCGCCGCGGACGGCGGCAGGCGTCCCGTCATGGTCTTCGTGCACGGCGGCGGGTTCGTCACCGGCTCGAACCGCGCCGCGCTCTACGACGGCGGCGCGTTCGCCCGTGACGACGTCGTCCTCGTCACGGTGAACTACCGCCTCGGCATCCCCGGGTTCCTCGATCTAGCGGGTGCTCCGGCCAACCGCGGACTGCTGGACGTGCTCGCCGCGCTCAGCTGGGTACACGACACAGTTGGGACATTCGGCGGCGACCCCGAGAACGTCACGGTCTTCGGCCAGTCCGCGGGCGCCACGCTCATCGGCGCGCTGCTCGCGACACCGGAGGCAGGCGGTCTGTTCCGGCGAGCGATCGTCCAGAGCGGCAACGGCACCGGCGCGTTCACTCCGGAGCAAGCGCAACGGGTCACCGCCACGGCGGCCGCCGCGCTGGGCGTCGAACCGACCGCCGAGGCGTTCGCCCCGATCCCGGACGAACGCTTCCTGGCGATCCTGCCCGCGCTGGCCGGACTCGACCTCCGTACCAGTACCACCACGGACCCGCTGGCCGGGCTCAGCCCATTCAGCCTGGTCCTGCCGGTCCAGCCCGCCGACGCTCTCGCCGACGGCCCGGCCCGCGACATCGACCTGCTCATCGGCACCAACACCGAAGAGGCGCGCCTCTACCTCGTACCGCAGGGCGTCCTGGAGTCCACCACGGAAGCCGACGTGCTCGCCGTCGCCACCCGGGTGCATGCAGACCCGGAGACCGCCCTCGCCTCGCACCGCGCGGCACGGACGGACGAAACACTGGGCGAGCTGCGCGCCGCCGTGCTCGGGCAGGCCCTGTTCGGGGCCGGTACGACGCGCATGGCGCAGGCCCACGCGCGGATCTCGGGCGGCCGCACGCACGTCTACTCTTTCGGGTACCGCTCGACAGCCCTGGCCGGGCGACTCGGCGCTGCCCACACCGTCGAGCTGCCCTTCGTGTTCGACATCGCCGACAAACCCTGGCTGCACGGGGACACTTGCCTACTCGGCCCCGACCCCGCCCCAGCAGGACTCGCAGCCCAGGTACACGGCGCCTGGGTCGCGTTCGCCGGCACCGGGAACCCGGGCTGGGCTCCCTACGACCCGCAGCGACCCGTGGTGGAGATCCTCGGCGGCTGAGCGTCCTCACACCGGACGGGGCGGTCGCCGGTGGCCGAAGTCCAGGGCAACCGTTGGCGCGAACTTTCCGCGTGATGCTGGGCACTCGTTGCTTACGCTGCGAGGTGACCGCCGCTTTTCGCAGCACCTCGATCGTCTCGGCCTGCTCACGGTTCTGCCGCCGCAGCCGACGCAGCTCTTCCCGCTCCGCGCTCGTCAGCTCGCCCGGCGCCCCCTGCCCACGGTCGATCGTGTCCTGCTTGACCCAGTTCCGCAGTCCCTCGGCGCTGACCCCGATCTCCCGGGCCACCTCGGTGACGGTCCTGCCGGAGGACCGGACCAGCGCGACCGCGTCGCGCTTGAACTCCTCCGTATACCGCATACCGCCTACTGCGGTTGCTCTTGCCTCCCACCTGGCACTACTCCCTCTGGAACCTCACGTCCCAGTCTCCAGGTGTCCAACATCAAGAGGAAGCTTCAGTTCAGCGGTGATCCCGTACCTGCGGTCGTACTCGTCCAGGCAGCCTGCGCCGTAGGCCCGCTGTCATTCTTCGAGGCAGGCCGCTGCGATCGGGGTCAGCTCAGGCCCTTCGAGCTCGATCTGCCGAGTCACCGGGCCTTCGGTATCGACCTCGAAGCAGAACCAGGTGTCTTTCTCATCCCGGTAGCAGCGCATCCATAGTGGTTCACCGGTCAATGATGACGGCGCTGGCGGCTGTCACGGCTGCCTCGCCGAAGGAGGCCCAACTCCTCGCGCCCTCTCGAAGTGCATCTGTCAGATGGCGAAGCGTGTGGGCTGCGAGACGGCCCGGCCCGGTGTGAAGCCGCCGCGCAGCCGAGCAGGCGCTTACAGGTGGGAGCTGATCACACCGCCGTTACTGAGCACGATGTATACGCCGTTGGCGTCGAGCCCGGTGTCGTGCTGGTTCGCCTCCATCATGGCCTCCACCGCGCCCTCGTTGCCTAGGATCTGCGCGCGGTACCGCAGCTCGCCGATCTTCGTGACCTTGGCCGTCCAACCGCCCGCGAGCTTGAAGGTGCCCGGTCCGGTGTGTCCGCCGCCCATCCAGGAATGCACCTCGCCGCTCAGCGTGAGCACGACGAACATGTCGTTGGCGTCGAGCCCGGCGTCCTGCCCCTTCGTCTCCAGCGTGGCCAGGACCGAACCGCGGCTGACGATCACGGCGCGGTAGTGCTGGTCACCGAGCTCGTAGATCTCGGCCTTGCTGCCGTCTGCCAAGGTCTGGGTGCGGACCGGGGATGCCGCCTTGGCCGCGGCGGCCGCAGCGGCCTGTGCGGTGGCGCGGTGCGCGGCGGACGTCCCGGTCTGCACGCTGATCTGGGTCTTGTCTGCGCTGGTCCTGGCGCCGTCGGGCGCTCCGCCGATACCGGTGGAGCCGGAGGCGGAGCTGGAGATCTTCTTCTCCGAGCCGGCGGCAGCGTCATTGCCCCCGCTCTGGCAGGCAGTCAGCGAGAATGCCGCAGCGGCGGCAACGGCCACCAGGCCGGCGGAACGGACGGTACGGCGAGCACGGCGAGTGGTCATTGTTAAAGCCCCCGTGGGATATCAGGATGCGGCGCCTGCACCTGCTCCCGCAGGGCGGCCGGCCGGATCTGCTGTTCGTTGCACCCCGTGAGATGGCACCCGGGCAGGAGTCGTTCACCGAGGTCTTGTCCGCACTTGGTAACAACGGAGCTGGGCGCCACCGTGCGAGTCCTCAAGTCATTGAGCCGCGCCATTGCTTGAGGCGATGGAAGCAGCAGTCGACGTGTGCCTCGACGCGGACGAGCAAACGATCGAGCGGGGCATCGGCCCAGAGCCGGTCCTCGGCGGCTTCGCCTCCGCCTGAACGGGGACCGGTGGTCGAACCACACTCGCCGACCTGCTCCACGTCGCCGCGATCGACGAGTGTCCCTTCGAGAAGGCGCCGGGCGCGGCCGGAGCGCGGTGGGTACTGCCCGCGCCTGGTCGGCGAGGCCCGCTACGCGACCAGCCCGCCGGGAAAACTGCTGCTACCCCCCTCGCGAAGAGGGCGCGAACTGTTCAGCGGCACTGGAAGAAGCGGGAGGTCCGCTCCCGCCACCGCGCCGTGCGGGATGGCACGGTGGCGGCAGACGTCACTGTCGCAGACCTGATCACGCCGGCCGTCGGCATCGCCCTGACCACGGAGCACCACCCCGCCTCCGCCAACCGGGCGGACCGGCTGTCCCGCCGACCGCGGCGGGACTGAGCCCGCAGAGCTGAACGCGGCACACGACCACCCTGTTCGACGGAATTCGATGGAAACGGAAGGTGAGTCGTACCCCATCGGCGGCGACCCGTCGTCGGTAGGCAACCTGGTACACCGTGCCGTCGTCCTCAACGACGGGTCATCTCAAGGAGGTCATGCGGTGAGTAGGCACGCCGACATCGTCAAACCACTGTCGGAACTGCTCGGGCACCACGCCCGGCGCCTCGGGGACAAGATCTGTTTCGAGGACCGGCTCAGGCGTGTGACCTACCGGGAGCTGGAACGGAGGACCGCACGGCTGGCCGGTCACCTGGCTGGACTCGGTCTGGCGCGCGGTGACCGGGTGGCCGTACTGCTCGGCAACCGTGTCGAGGCGGTCGAGAGCCTGCTCGCCGTCACCCGGGCGAGCGGTGTGGGCGTACCTCTGGACCCCGGAAACTCGGAGGATGAGCTGACCCGCTTGCTGGACGACAGCGGGGCACGGGTGCTCATCACCGATGACGCCTGCCTGACGCGGCGGCGAACGCTGCCGTTGCGACCCGGGTTGACCGTGGTGGTGGCCGAAGGCGGCGCTGAGGACGGGGCCGGGAACTCGCCTTCGTGCGCGGACCGCGTGGAGCCGGCGGACGGGGCCGGCGGACGGGGCCGGCCCGCCGGGGTCGCGGGCGCGGGCGGCGTTCTGCGGTTCGAGGAGTTGGCGGGTACGGAGCCGCGGACGTCGGCCCGGGACGATCTCGCACTGGACGAAGTGGCGTGGCTGCTCTACACCTCGGGCTCCTCCGGCACGCCCAAGGGCGTCCTGTCCACCCAGCGCAACCGCCTCGCGCCGGTCGCGACGGGCCTTGTCGGGGTCCTGGGCCTGTCCGAACGGGACCATGTGCTGTGGCCGTTGCCCCTCCATCACGCGATGAGCCAGATTGTGTGTTTCCTCGGGGTGACCGCAGTGGGGGCGAGCGCGGTACTGCTGCCCCGGTTCTCGGTGGCTGGGGTGCTCGGCGAACTGCGGCGTGGGGACGCCTCGTTCACCTTGCTCGGCGGAGTTCCGACCACGTATTCGGCGCTGCTCGACGCGGTCCGGGGCGAGGAGTGCGGTCCGGACGGCGGCGGCCTCGGCGCCCCCGCGCTGCGGGGTTGTGTCAGTGGCGGCGCCGCGGCGGGGCCCGGGTTCCGCGAGTCCTTCGGGGCGATCTGCCGTGTGCCTTATCTGGAGCACTACGGCAGCACGGAGGCGGGCGCGGTCACCATGCCGGCGCCGGGCGAGGAGCCGATGTCCGGGGCGTGCGGCCGGGTGCTGCCCGGCGTCCGGGTCCGGGTCGGCGGAGGCCCCGACGGCCGGGACACGGGCGAGGGCGAGTTGTGGGTCAGCGGGCCAGGGGTGATGGCCGGCTACCACGGCAGGCCGGAAGCCACCGCGGCGGTCCTGCGCGACGGCTGGTTCCGCACAGGTGACCTGGCCAGGATCGATGCCTCCGGTGGACTGGCCATCACCGGCCGGGCGAGTGATCTGATTATCCGGGGCGGGGTGAACATCCATCCTTCGGAAGTGGAGGCGGTGCTGCGACGGCTGCCGGGGGTGGCGGACGCCGCCGTGGCCGGACGTCCGCACCCCGTCTTCGGCGAGGTGCCGGTCGGCTATCTCGTAGCCGAGCCCGGCGGCGTACTGGACAGGGGGCGCATCCTCGCCGCCTGCCGTGCGGAACTGTCCGGCTTCAAGGTGCCCGCCGAACTGTTCTTGGTGGAGGACCTTCCCCGTACCGCCTCCGGAAAGACCCTGCGGCGGGACCTCGCCGGCCTGCCGGCACGGGCGCTGGGCACGGAGGCCGCCGGGAAGCCGTCGGAGGACCTGCTGGCCCTGGTGCGGGGCGAGGTGGCTGCCGTGCTCGGCTGTACGGCTCAGGCGGTGGAGCCGAGCACGGCGCTGCGGGACCTGGGTATGGACTCCCTGACGGTGACGGTGCTGCGGGAGCGGTTGTCGGCGGTGACCGGCCTGCCGCTCTCCGAGGCCGTCGCCTTCGACTTTCCCACGGCCGCGGCGCTCGCCGCCCACCTCGGGGAGCGGAACGCCGCCGCGCCGGCCGGCGCCGGGTCCGTGGACCGGGGTGCGGCCCGGTCGGACGACGATCCCGTGGTGATCGTGGGGATGGCTTGTCGTTATCCCGGAGATGTGACCTCTCCCGAGGAGCTGTGGCGGCTGGTGGCCGACGGGAAGGACGCCATCAGTCCCTTCCCCACCGACCGGGGCTGGGACGTCCGGGCGCTGTACGACCCGGACCCCGGACGGCCCGGACGGACGTATGTGCGCGAGGGAGGTTTCCTCTCCGGTGTGGACCGCTTCGACCCCGGCTTCTTCGGCATCTCGCCCCGCGAGGCGTTGGCCATGGACCCGCAGCACCGGCTGTTGCTCGAAGTGGCGTGGGAGGCGTTCGAGTACGCCGGTCTCGTCCCCGGCACTCTGCGCGGCTCGGCGACCGGGGTGTATGTCGGGCTGATGTACAGCGACTACGCGCGGCGCCTGGCAAGGACGCCCGAGCATGTCGAGGGGTACCTCGGCCTCGGCAACGCCGGAAGCGTCGCCTCGGGTCGTATCGCGTACGCCTTCGGCCTCGAAGGCCCGGCCATCACCGTGGACACGGCGTGTTCCTCGTCCCTGGTGGCCATGCATCTGGCGGCCCAGGCGCTGCGCCGGGGTGAGTGCGCTTTCGCGTTGGCCGGTGGCGCCACGGTGATGTCGGGGCCCTCGTCGTTCGTGGAGTTCAGTCGCCAGCGGGCGCTGGCGCCGGACGGCCGCTGCAAGGCGTTCGGTGCGTCCGCCGACGGTACGGGGTGGGCCGAGGGTGCCGGAATGCTGTTGTTGAGCCGGTTGTCCGAGGCGCGCAGCGCCGGGCTTCCGGTACTGGCCGTGGTGCGCGGGTCGGCGGTGAACCAGGACGGGGCGAGCAATGGGCTGACCGCACCGCACGGGCCGGCGCAGCAGCGGGTGATCCGGCAGGCGCTCACGGACGCGGGGCTGAAGCCTGGGGATATCGACGCCGTGGAGGCGCACGGCACCGGCACCCGGCTGGGGGACGTCATCGAGGCGGAGGCCTTTTTCGCGACGTACGGGCAGCAGGCGCGGCAGAGTCCCCTCCGGTTGGGCTCGGTGAAGTCGAACATCGGTCATACCCAGGCCGCTGCCGGAGTGGCCGGTGTGATCAAAATGGTGCAGGCGATGCGGCATGGTGTGCTGCCGCGTACGTTGCACGCCGACGAGCCGACGCCCCGTGTCGACTGGTCGTCGGGGCGGATCTCGCTGCTGACCCGGGCGGTGGGATGGCCCGCGACGGATCGCCCGCGCCGGGTGGGGGTGTCGTCGTTCGGGATCAGTGGCACCAACGCCCATGTGGTGCTCCAAGAGGCTCCGGACGGCGAGGAGGCCGCATCGCTGTGTGCCGTGGCGGACGGCGGGACCGCGAGGGGCCGTGTCGGACCCGGGGTGGTGCTGGAGGGCGCGGCGCGTCCCGGGCGGACCGCGGTGGCCTTTCCGGTGTCGGCGAGGAGCGTGCCGGGGCTGCGGGCCCAGGCGCGACGGCTGTACGACCATGTGGTCGCCACTCCTGATGCGTCCCTGATGGATATCGGATACTCGCTCGCCACCACGCGTGCGGCCTTGGAGCACCGGGCCGTGGTGGTGGCCCGGGACCGTGCCGAGTTGCTCGGCTCCCTGCGGGCTGTGGCGGAGGGCGACGGCCGGTCCGGAGTGCACACGGGCACGTCCCGCCATCACGGCCCGCCGGCCTTTCTGTTCACCGGTCAGGGCAGTCAACGTGTGGGCATGGGCCGTGAATTGTACGGGTCGCGGGATCTGTATCCGGCCTTCGCCGGTTCGTTGGACGAGTGCTGTGCCCTGCTCGACCCGCTGCTGCCGGTGTCTCTGCGGGACGTCATGTTCGCCGCGCCAGGTACGGAGACGGGCGCGTTGCTGGATACGACCTGGTTCGCGCAGCCGGCGCTCTTCGCTCTGGAGACGGCGTTGTTCCGGCAGTTCGAGGCGTGGGGGGTACGTCCCGGTCTGGTGGCCGGGCACTCGGTGGGCGAGGTGGCTGCGGCGCATGTCGCCGGGGTGCTGTCCCTCGCGGACGCGTGCACGTTGGTGGCGGCCCGGGGCCGGCTGATGGACGCGCTGCCTTCGGGCGGCGCGATGACGGCCGTGGCCGCCGGTGCGGACGAGGTGGCTGCCCACCTCTCCGGGACCGGGTGTGCGGTGGAGATCGCCGCGATCAACGGGCCTGCCTCAGTGGTTGTCTCCGGCGACGAGTCGGCGGTGCGGGAGGTGGCCGCGTACTTCCGGGAACGGGGCCGTTCGGTGACGCCGCTGCGGGTCGGTCATGCCTTCCACTCCGCTCGGATGGAGCCCGTGCTGGCCGAGTTCGCGGACGTGGTCCGGCGGCTGTCCTTCGCCGCGCCGCAGCTGCCTCTGATCACCGCTGTGCCGGGCCGGGCGGCCACCGCCGAGGAGATGTGCACGCCGGAGTTCTGGGTGGACCATGTCCGCCGTCCGGTTCGCTTCGCCGATTCGGTGGCGTACCTGGGCGAGCAGGGCGCGGCACACTACGTCGAACTGGGGCCGGACGGGGTACTCACCGGCCTGGTACGTGATTGCCTTGCCGTGTCCGGGCCGACCCCGGCCGACCCGGACACGGGCGAGGCGGGCGGCGGCGAGCAGGTCCCGGTGCCACTGGTTCTGCCGACACTGCGCGGGAAGCGGCCGGAGGCGGATGCCTTGCTCGACACGCTGGCCGCGCTGCATTCCCATGGCGTTCCCGTCGACTGGCGGGCTGTCCACGCCGGGGGCGGCGGGCGGCGCGTCGCACTGCCCACGTATGCCTTCCAGCGCCGCCGGTACTGGCTGGAGACCGCCCCGGAACATCCGCCCATGTCCTCGACCGCCGAGCCCGCCCATCCGTTCCTGCGGTCGGTCACCCGCACGGCCGACGACGACGGGCTGCTGCTGAGCGGGTTGCTGTCGGTGCAGGACCAGCCGTGGCTTGCCGACCACGTGGTGGCTGGGGAGATCTTGCTTCCGGCGACTGCTTTCGTCGAAATGGCCCTGTATGCCGGTGAGTTGGCTGGCGCGGACGTCCTGGACGAGCTCGTTCTGACCGCGCCGCTGCCGTTGCCGTCGGACGGTGCTGTCGCCTTGCAGGTGCGGGTGGCGGGGGCGGACGACACGGGGCGGCGGGCTGTGCTCTTCCACTCCCGGCCGCATACTCCGGCGGGTGATGAGCCCTGGCTCCGGAACGCCGTCGGCACTCTTTCGCCTGCGCAGCCGCCTGCGGACCGGGGAGCAACCGCAGGCGAGACCGGCGGTGTGCCCCGGCCGGACGCGTCCTGGCCACCGGAGGCGGCCATGCCACTGCATGCCGACCGTCCGGGGACCGGACCGTATGAGCAACTGGCTGCCGACGGGCTGCGTTACGGCCCCGCTTTCCGAGGCATGCGCGCCGCCTGGAGGCACGGGGAGGAGTTGTACGCGGACGTCGCGCTGCCCGAGGCGGCCCGGACTCCGCGCCGGGAGGCGGACGGCCCGGAGTTCGCCCTGCATCCCGCACTGCTCGACGCCGCGCTGCACGCCCTGGCCCTGGACAGCCTTGTCGCGAACGGTTCCGGGGCAGCCGATCCGGCGGCCGGCGGGTTGTCCCTGCCGTTCGCCTTCAGCGGGGTGCGCGTGCACACCGCGGGTGTACAGCGCTTGCGGGTACGGGTGGCCCCCGGGCCGGACGGTCAGGCCGGAGTGGAGCTGGCCGATGAGACGGGCGCACCGGTGGCGACGGTCCGTTCGCTGGCGCTCCGCCCTCTTCCGCGTACCGGCTCAACGACGGCGGACGCAGTCACCGGTGCTCTCCACCGGACGGACTGGGTGGCGTCGGCCGAGCCGTCCACACCCGTGGTGATGCCCCGTTGGGGGGTTCTGGGCTCGGCGGGCACACGGCTGGTGGATGCTCTCGCGCCGCCGGGTTCCGGCGTCCCGGTGTACCCCGGCGCGGCGGCGTGCGACGCGTCGTCGGCCGTCGTCGTGGCACCTTGCCCGCCGCCGGGAACGACCGACGACGGGCACGACCAGGCTGCCGCTCTGCTGCGGGCAGCGGACTGGGCGCTGAGGCTCGTGCAGGAGTGGCTCGCCGAGCCCCGCCTGTCCCACTCCCGTCTCGTCCTCGTGACGTCCGGTGCCGTCGCTTCGACCGATGACGGATTCCCTGCGGATGGTGCCGGTCGCGGGAGTGACGGCCGATCCGGCGAGACGGCATCCGTACCGTTGCACACACCGGTGTGGGGACTGGTCCGTTCGGCCCTGCGGGAAAATCCCGGCCGCTTCGCTCTGATCGATGTGGACGAGCACCCCGACTCCTGGACTGCCCTGCCCGCCCTGCTGGCCGCCCCGGTGCCGGAGGCTGCCGTACACCGGGGAACGGTGTACGTGCCGAAGCTGGTGCCACTGGCCGAGGCGGCACCGAAGCCACGGAAGAGGCGGACGCTCGACCCGGAGGGCACCGTCCTGGTCACCGGCGGCACCGGTTCCCTGGGCATGCTGGTGGCACGGCACCTGGTCACCGCTCACGGCGTCCGGCATCTCCTGCTCGCCGGCCGGCGCGGGCCGGACGCTCCGGGGGCGCGGGAACTCGTCGCGGAGCTGTCTGAGGCAGGCGCCCAGGTGACCGTTCACGCCTGTGACGTCGCGGACCGGACCGCGCTCGCGGCCCTCCTCGACGCGGTACCGGCGGCCCACCCGTTGACCGGCGTCGTGCACACTGCGGGGGTGCTGGACGACGGCGTCGTCGCGGCGCTCACCACCGACCGGATGAGGCGGGTGCTGCGCCCGAAGGTGGACGCCGCTCTCGCTCTGCATGAACTGACCCGGGGTCACGACTTGGCCGTGTTCGCGCTGTTCTCCTCGGTAGCGGGCACCTTCGGCTCCGCGGGTCAGGCCAACTACGCCGCGGCCAATTGTGTGCTGGATGCCTTGGCGCGGCACCGCGGGCGGCTCGGACTGCCCGGTACGTCGATCGTCTGGGGCCCCTGGCAGCAGCACGGCGGCATGATGGCGCACCTCGGCGACGCGGATCGGCAGCGGATGGCCCGCTCCGGGTTCAGCCCGCTCGGGCCGGAAGAAGGCCTGGCCCTCTTCGACGCGGCCGTGGCCGGTGACGAACCCGTGGTGGTGGCGGCCCGCCTGGCCCCGGCCGCTCTCCGTGGTGGTGGCACGGCGGCGAACCGGCTCCGAAACACTGCCGCCTACGGGGACGACGCAGGCGACGGGGGCCACGGAGGCCGGGACCTACTCGGCCCGTCACTGGCGGCTGCCTCCCCCGGCGGGATGGGCGGGGTGCTGCTGACAATGGTCCGGACCCTGGCGGCCCGCGTCCTGGGCCATCGGGAGGAGGCAAGCGAGATCGACGAGGACGCCCTGCTGGCGGACCTGGGGCTGGATTCCCTGGCCGCGGTCGATCTGCGCAATGAGCTCGCGGCGTGGACGGGGCTGGCTCTGCCGTCCACGCTGCTGTTCGACTTCCCGACGCCGCGCGCGCTCGCTGTCGAGCTGACGCGGCGGTATGCCGCCGAGGCACCTGCTGCGGGTGCCGCAACCGACGACCGGTCACGGCCTGAGGCCGCCGACGCTTCGGGCTCCCCGGGCCGGCCGGCGGACCACGGTCCGGGAAGCGGTCCGGGGGCGGGCGCTCCGCCGGATGCCCGGGTGCAGGTCGCCGAAGCCCCGCATGCCGGGGAATCTCCGGACTCCCTGGGCGCGCTCTTTCGTACCGCATGCGCCCGGGGGCGGAGCTGGGACGGCATGGTGCTCCTCACCATTGCCGCGCGCCTCCGCCCGGTCTTCGACACGGCCGGGGCGTCCGGTGCGACACACGAACCCGTCATGCTCGCGGCGGGCGGCGCGGGGGCCCGGCTGGTCTGCTCCCCCGCGCTCAGCGCGCTGTCCGGACCTCAGGAGTACGCGCGCCTCGGTGCCCGGCTGCGAGGGCTGCGGCCGGTTTCCGCGGTGCGGCACCCGGGGTTCGAGCCCCGAGAGGCCCTGCCCGCCACACTGGACGCTCTCGTCACCGCCCAGGCCACTGCCGTCCGCGCAGCCGCGGCCGAAGGCCCCCTGGTACTGCTGGGGCGGTCGGCCGGTGGCTGGGTGGCCCATGCTGTGGCCGAGCGTCTGGAGTCCGAGGGTGTCGCCCCGGTGGCCGTCGTCCTGGTGGACACCTATCCACCCGCTCACGGTGACCAGGGGCAGGCACTCTCCACGATGACGTCGGACATGCTGCGCCGGGCGGCGCAGTTCGCCTCTGCCAGTCCCGGTCGGCTCACCGCCATGGCCGGATACTTCGAGCTCTTCCGTGACTGGAAACCCACGCCGCTCGCCTGCCCCACCCTGTACGTACGAGCCCGGGATCCGCTGCCCGGCACCGACCCCGCCCCGGACTGGAGCCTGCCACACGCCGAGGTCACTGTTCCGGGGGACCACTTCACCATGCTGGAGGAACACGCACGTACCACCGCACTCGCCATCCACCAGTGGCTCGGCAGCCGGTTCTGAGAACGCCCCGGGAGAGGCGCGGGTGCGGGCGTGAACGACTCCGTCCCACGCGCCCCACGCCTCTCCCACGCCCTCGCGGTCAGTGCCGTTCTCTGTCCGGGCCGCGGCAGTCGACGGCGGACATACGGCCAAAACGGGCGTCGGCGCCAGTCGTCCTGCTCCTCTGCTTCGGGCCGAGGAGCCGCGGCAGGGCCCGTTCCTGGCACCGGACGAGAAAGCTCAGTCACGGCCGACCGCGCCTGACCGTTCGGTCGTCGGTCGGCTGGAGCTCTCGCCCCTGTGCCCGTAAGGCCGGCAGACTTCGGCCTCGTTCGCCCGGCCTGTACACCGCACAGGAACTGCGGATCAAGGGCTGTCGCCAACGGCTGTGCGGCATGTGCGGCCCCCCACCGAGCTCATCTCTCGGCGTCGCTTGAATTCTGACCCTCTGACGGCGGATCAAAAGTGACCCACTTGGTGATCTTCGCCTGAACCTGATCTTGATGGAAGGTCAGGAGGGAGAGGGTGATCCTCGTGGAGGACTGGGCAGAGATCCGTAGGCTGCACCGGGCTGAGCAGATGCCGATCCGGGCAATCGCGCGGCATCTGGGCATCTCGAAGAACACGGTCAAGCGGGCCCTGGCCACGGACCGGCCGCCGAAGTACGAGCGCCCGTCTCAGGGGTCGGTCGTGGACGCGGTCGAGGTCCAGATCCGTGAGCTTTTGCGGGAGACTCCGACGATGCCGGCCACCGTGATTGCCGAGCGGATCGGGTGGGAACGCGGGATGACGGTCCTCAAGGACCGGGTGCGGGACCTGCGGCCTGCCTATGTGCCAGTCGATCCGGTCTCGCGCACGACGTATCGGCCCGGCGAGCTGGCCCAGTGCGACCTGTGGTTTCCCGAGGCGGACATCCCGCTCGGCTACGGCCAGAGCGGACGGCCGCCGGTGCTGGTGATGGTGTCCGGCTACTCCCGGGTGATCGTCGCGCGGATGCTGCCCTCGCGCACGACCGGCGATCTGATCGATGGGCACTGGCGGCTGCTCTCGGCCTGGGGCGCGGTGCCCAAGACGCTCGTCTGGGACAACGAATCCGGGGTCGGTCGCGGGAAGCTCACCGCCGAGTTCGCCGCGTTCGCGGGCCTGCTCGCCACGAAGATCCATCTGTGCCGGCCCCGTGATCCAGAAGCGAAAGGGCTGGTCGAGCGGGCAAACGGCTATCTGGAGGAGCAGTGATTCCTTCGCCCTGTCCCGCCAAGGAAGAAGGACCCCGAGGTCGTCGAAGGGTACGTGTGGAGAGCCCCGGTGCTCGGAAACGTGCACGCCGGATTCGGGGGCGGTTCAGGGAATCCCACCAGCAGCAATGCTGGCAGGGCGCCCCGAACCGATCTCACATCAGCCACGAGGGCCTGCGCATCCTGCTCTGCGAGGAAGGCGTCAGCTTTCAACGCGTGAAGACCTGGAAGACCTCCCACGATCCGGACTACGCCGCCAAGAAGGCCCGCGTCGAGCACCTCTGCGCGATTGCCGACGGTGAGGTCATACCCGAGGCCGACGAGCCCGAGGTGGTGATCTGCCTGGACGAGTTCGGACCGCTCAACCTGATGCCCCATCCCGGGCGGCAGTGGGCCGAGCGCGGTGGCGGGCACAAGGACCCCGACCGCGAAGCGCGCCGGCGGCGCCAGTTCCGACCGACGCCTCCGGTCGTTGTTCATGTGTGCCGTTGGCTGACGTGCCGTGGGTGCGGATCGAGCCGTTGCCCCCAGATCGGACACCGCGGCGGGGTGGCCGGGGGTGGAGAGGCCACCGATTCATCTGCCGGAGAGGTACGGCAATTGGCGGGGCGTCCACAACCGGCCCATCTCGGTGGACTCCTCAATCGTGGGCGCGCACACCAGCACGCGGCGAGCGAAGCCCGCACTTCGTGATCGGTGACCAAGTCCTGGCGAGCATGGCCGGTCATTGTCGCGAGATCGAAGTCGGCACCGGGCTGCGCCTCTGCCGCAGTGCCCTCCATCCACTCGACGTCAGCCCGGCGCCGAACTCGGTCCAGCGCGACTCGGTCCGGATCCAGTCCGACGAGCTGGCCACGATGGCCGCGCTCACGTGGCAGACGCAGCGTGGCCCGGTGCCACAGCCCACGTCCAGGACCGACTCAGCACCCATGCCGAACGGAAAGTAGACGAACGGGACGCAGAAGTTGCCATCGGGTCGCCGATCGGAATCCCACGGGTTCAGCAGGTCGTACAGCGAAGCAGCTTCAGCGTCTGAGAACACCGCGACGCTGCCCGCCGCCCACCACCTGTCAACAACCGCTTGTCCGGCCGTGCGACGCCGACCTGGTTGCGACACCAGCCACACCTCATCGCTGGCAATACCGCAATCGCCTTGCCAGCCGAGCGGCGCAATCTCCTCTCAGAGCCTCCGGGCATTGGTGCGGCCCGACTTCCACCGGTCGTGCACGTAGCGCTTGTACTCGCCCGGGGCGGAGGATCGGTTGTACTGCCACTGCCCGGTCCCCGTCGATAGAAGCAAAGGCTCCGTCTCGTGCTCCATGAAACTGGTTCCGCGAGTTCGACTCCGACTCGCGACCACGCCGTCCCTGGTTCCCTGGGCGGGCAGGACGGTGAGCGGGCCAGCCAACAGAGCAGCGGTAGCGCGACCCGAGACCGGCCCATTCCGCTATTGCTTTCGGCCGCCGAGGTCCTCCCCAGGGTGATCTGTGTCGTCCGTTCCCCCATGAGGGCGGGCGTCCGCTGCTCTGGCGGCTCGGCAAACGGTGCCGGTGGCGTAGCCGGTGAGCAGGGCGGTCAGGATGTCGGTCAGCCTGGGTTCGACGTCGATGACGGAGTGGGACAGTTCGGGATCGGTCTCGTAGAAGGCGCGGAGCTGGGTGCCGGGGGCGGCCATCTGCCACAGGGCTCCGGCCATCGAGGTGGCGGTCGTCACAACACTGCGCGCCTGGTCGGCGTCGAGCGGTGTGATCGCGCTGATGGTGGCGCCGATGCTCATGACCTCCGCGATGGCGCCCTTCTTGAACGTTCGGACAGTGTCGGTGGAGACGTTGCGTTCCAGATTCAGCGGGGTGTGGGCCAACAGGTCGCAGAACAGCGGGCGGGCCACCAGTGACTGAGCCAGCACGCCCGCGATCGATCGGGCGGCTTCGGCCCACTGCTCGCCGTCGGCGTGGGGGCAGGGTGTGATGGCCTCAAGCTGTTCGCGCACCGCGGCCGACCAGTCGTGCCAGGCGGTGCCCGCCAAGCGCAGGAAGATGTCCTCGCGCGTCTCGAAGTAGCGCAGCATCGCGGACTTGTGCATGCCGACCTCGTCGGCGATGGCGGTCACGGTCACCTCCCGTACCCCCTTCGTCGTGGCGAGGCGTGTCGCCGCCGCGAAGATCGCCTCCTCCCGGGCCAGCTTGGCCTCGGGGCTGCGGGCGCGCAGGAAATCAGCCTTCGTCATGACCCCATTATAACGAAACCAGGTTTCAGTAATGCCGCGACGGCGCCGCGGTGGCGAGCGGCAGCGAACCACTGAGATTTACCACAACCACGTTGCACTAATAACGCAACCGTGTTTTGGTAGAGGCATGGACGCACACACCCTCATCTGGTTCATCACTGGCTCGTCCCGCGGCTTCGGCCGCGCCCTCGCGATCGCCGCCCTCGAAGTCGGCGACAACGTCGTCGCCACGGCACGCAAGCCGCAGCAGTTGGACGAGCTCGTGCAGCAGTACGGAGACCGCGTCCTGCCCGTCGCGCTCGACGTCACCGGCCGGTCGGCCGCCGTGGCCGGCCTGCAGGCGGCGGTCGACCGGTTCGGCAGGGTCGACGTGGTGGTCAACAACGCCGGACACGCCAACACCTCGGCCGTCGAGACCACGCCCGAGGACGACTTCCGCCGTCAGTTCGACACCAACTTCTGGGGCGTCTACAACGTCTCGACAGCGGCGGTCCCGGTCCTCAGTGCGCAGGGAGGCGGCACTTCGTGCAGTTCTCCTCCATCGGCGGCCGCGTCGGCGGTACGCCGGGGCTCGGGTCCTACCAAGCGGCCAAATTCGCCGTGGACGGCTTCACTCGGGTGCTCGCGGCCGAGACCGCCCCGTTCGGCATCAAGTACCTGGTCGTGGAGCCGGGCGGGTTCGCCACGGACTGGGCCGGAGCCTCGATGCAGACCCCGGACGTCGCATCGGAGTACGACGCGACGGTCGGCGAGATGGTGCGCCTGTTCAGCGGCGCGAACGCCCCGGGCGACCCGCAGCGGGCCGGCGACATCCTGGTCCGCGTGGTCAAGCACCCGGCCCCGCCCTCTCACCTCGTCATCGGGGCCGGTGCCGTCCAGATGGCACAGGACTACTCACGCGGCCAGCTGGAGGAAGCAGCCAGGTGGGAAGCGGTGAGCCGTTCGGCCGACTTCGACCAGGAACCGGTCGACCTGCCCGCCCCCACGCCGGAGACGGGGGCACGGTCATGACACAGTTCACGGACAAGGAAGCGGCTCGTCCCGCGGTGCCCCCACCCTGCCCCCGCACGACGAGCCCGCCGATTCGGCGGCCGCCGCCCAGGGGTGATCTCCCCCGCAGGCGGCCCGGTCGGATCTGTCTCCCGCCCGCTGCTCGCGGGCGGGCACACAAGCACCGGGGCGCCGACATCGTTCCCGGGCAGCCGCTTACGGCCGACGTATTCAGGCAGCGACAACAGGTTCGCCGCTGAGCGCGACGCCGGCCCGGCGCAGTTCGTCGAGTGCGGTGCGCGTGGTGTCGGCGGCGACACCGGCGGTGTAGTCGAGCAGGACTTGCACCGTGAAGCCCGCGCGCGCTCCGTCCAGTGCAGTCGCCTTCACGCAGTGGTCGGTCGCGATGCCGACGACATCGATCTCGGTGACATCGCGGGCTCTCAGCCAGTCGGACAACGTCGTACCGTCCTGCGTGAAGCCTTCGAAACCGCTCTTCGAGGCGGAGTGCGCGCCTTTGAAGACGACCTCGTCGACGTGCCCGGAGTCCACGGCGGGCGCGAAGTCCGGATGGAACTCGCCTCCCTCACTGCCGACGACGCAATGCACAGGGAACGAGTCATGGAAGTCGGGGTTCTCGGAGAAGTGGGCGCCCGGGTCGATGTGGTGGTCACGGGTGGCCACGACGAAGGCGTACCGCTCGTCGGGGCGTCGGACCAGCTCGGCGATGGCGGCGGCCCTGCCCGCGCCGCCCTTCACCGGAACACTGCCGCCCTCGCAGAAGTCCTTCTGCACATCAACGATGATCAGTGCACGACTCACGGAAAAGCCCCTTCCCTCGGATATGGTCTCTCCCCCGATGGTCGCCCTTCCGCCGACGGGCGGGCGCGCCACTCGCCGGTCATTCACCCGACCGGCGCGGCCCGCACAGCAGCGGGGCGCAGCGCTCCCTCCCCCACAGGAACCACAGGGGCACTCACGCGCGGCGAAGCCCGTCATTCTGCGCTGCACCCTCCCGGGGCGGAGCCCCACGGCCGCCCTCGGTCGGGGAGAACGCTCTGCGCCGACGTCTTGCAGTACCCCGCCGCCGACGAGGACCTCACAAACGGCGTACTGATCCGCACCGACAGCTACGAGGTCGACGTGGACATCAACGAGGTCTGTATCGCCGTCAGCCGCTTCCGGCCCGGCCAGTTCTTCGACGTCCTGGCCGAGCCGGTGAACCGGCTCAGGGCGAGTGTGACCCCAAAGGACCGGCCACGGCTATGACACTGCCATGATCGTCATCATGGGGATACACATCGCACCGGCCCAGGTGGACGACTTCCACCAGGTCCTGACTGACCACCCTCGTTACTGGGGCGAACGCGACCTTCGGTCGCTGCACCTTCTTGCAGTGGTGCAGGAGTTCGGTTCGACCTGCCTGGTTGCCCGAGCCGAGGACGGCATCCGTGGGTACATCTTCGGGTTCGTCACCCCAGAGGGCACCGGGTACGTACATCTGATCGCTACGCGGGACGACGCCCGCGGCACCGGTCTCGGGCGTCGTCTGTACGCGGCGTTCGCCGAGGCAGCGGAACGTCATGGTGCACGGCAGTTGAAGGCGATCACATCAATCGAGAACACTGGCTCGATCGCCTTCCACCGCAGCCTCGACTTCGACAAGGAGGTCGTCGACGACTACAACGGCCCCGGCAGGGCCATGGCCGTCTTCCGCCGAGATCTGCCGTTCAACGTCTCGTGTTCCTGACCAACCAGCCGTCACTCGTCATTGCTCCCCAGGTCGTAGGACCCGGACGGCGAGAAAGCCGATGAAAGCGACACAAGAACGGTTGGAGAAGATACGTGCCCGCCACAGTGCCGATCTCAAGCTCCCACGGGCACGAAGGCTCCCACGGGCACGAGCGGCTCGCGACGACGCCCAACCAGGGTGGCGGGACCTGACCGACGCCGTCCGCTCCAGCGGTTCACCCTGCGATTGGCTCGATGCACCTGCTCGACTGGGTCGACGAAGCTGATGCGCCGCCCGGGGCCTCTGAACGGTGTTGCCCTCCGGCGACGGGTCATTCGTCCGTGGAAGAGCGCCCGCTCCGCTTGTTCCAGGGAATGTGGGTGGCGAGCACGTCACCCACCGTGCCGACCACGTTGAATGCGAGCCAGCCCACGTCCTTCAGGACTCGCACGACCGCAGAAGCCGCAGCCTCTTCCATGTTCTGATCCCCTCATGTCCGTCCCCGTGGCCTATTTCGATCTTGGAGACGCGTTCCGTCGCCACTCGGTTGCCCGGGGAGAGTTCACGGGTCGCCCTGCAGTCGATCTCGGCTGCGGGTGGGGCCATGGCGAAGTCCGCGCAAGTACGCGAAGGCTCCGACGCGCGAGCCTCGCGGCCGGCGTTCCTCCTCTCCCGGCAGCTGGCCCAGCTTTCGATGAACACCCATCGGACCGATACAGAAGAAGGCCAATCATCGACGCAGCACCCTCCCTGCCCGTGCTGCGCCGACCCGGTCCTACTCCGCGGGCACGTCAACCCGCTCTTCATGCTGGGACCGTGCCTGAGCACGGGCCGTTGACGATCGCAGCCCCGAGGGTGGTGGCGGAACCGACGGCGGCGCCCAGTAGCGCGGCGAGTCCTGAGTCCATGGGTGCCAGTCTGCCGAGCATGTTGCTCATCCAGTTCGCCGGGGCTTCGTTCCCTTGGTTTTCTGAACCTTTGTCGAACGCGGGAGGCAGGACTGCCAGCAACGGTCCACATCGGCGGTGGTCACACCCGTGCTCGACCACCAGAGCCGGACAGGCTTGTTGACGCCGACACCGGGCAGCCTCTCCACGGCCAGGCGGACGACGGCGCCCTCGATGATGGGCGGGTGTCAGTGATGGTCACCGCCTGCCCGGGGCCCAGGTCGCAGCATCGTCGAAGACGAACCAGCCACCGTGCTTCGGAGGCCGGCCCCCCTTCGGGTCGTAGACACGCGGTGGTGTCGGTCGTCGCATGACCCGGTCCGCGCACAGACGGCTCAGGATCTCTACCGGGAGGCCGGCGAGGAAGTGGGCGATGCGGAGCCTGCGGCCCCGACGTGATGCCGGCGCAGGCGCCACAGGGGCGTTTGGTGATCATCCCGCGCGCCCCCGGTCACCCGCCCCTGCTCCCTGGCCGACCGGCCCGGCTGCCCGCCCGGCGGTCCTGGAAGCGGGACGGCAGGCGGGCGTGGTGAACTACATTGTGATGGTCGTCACAATAGCCGCGCACCGTGCGGACCTGCGTGCGCCCGGTGCCGCCGCGCGGGACTGTGGTCGAGGTGGCGGCGGAGCAGGTCGGGGCCGCTTCCACGTCACGGCCGCCGGCCCGTTCGCCGTGACGGGCGCGGGCACTCCGTGGAGGCCATGATCGGGCGGCATGGGGACAAGTCGGAGCGAGCACGTGGAGGGACGATCGTGGGCACGCATGAACAGGGGGACACGGAACGGTTGCACTGCCTGGTCACCGGAGCGTCCGGGTACATCGGCGGGCGTCTCGTACCGGAACTGCTGCGAGCGGGCCACCGGGTGCGCTGTCTGGCCCGCTCCCCCCGCAAACTCCGTGACCACCCCTGGGCGGGTGACGCCGAGACGGTACAGGGCGACGTGACGGACGCGGGCTCGGTCGCCGCCGCCATGCGCGGGATCGATGTCGCGTACTACCTGGTGCACGCCCTCGGTACCGGCTCCGCATTCGAGGACACCGACCGCCGTGCGGCCCGTGTCTTCGCCGAACAGGCGCACTCCGCCGGCGTGCGACGGATCGTCTACCTGGGCGGACTCACGCCACCGAATGTGCCCGAAAGGTCGCTCTCCCCGCATCTGCGCTCCCGGGCCGAAGTCGGGCGAATCTTCCTCGACGCGCCGGTGCCCGCCACCGTGCTGCGAGCAGCGGTCGTCATCGGCTCGGGGTCGGCTTCCTTCGAGATGCTGCGCTATCTGACCGAGCGGCTGCCGGTCATGGTCACCCCCAGCTGGGTGCACACGCGGACCCAGCCCATCGGGGTACGCGATGTCCTGCGCTATCTCGTCGGCTCGGCCACCATGCCGGACGACGTCGACCGGGCGTTCGACATCGGCGGGCCCGATGTCCTCACGTACCGGGAGATGATGTGCCGGTACGCCGCCGTCGCCGGACTGCGCCGGCGGCTCATCGTGCCGGTTCCGGTGCTCACGCCGAGGCTGTCCAGCCACTGGGTCGGCCTCGTCACCCCGGTGCCCGCCTCCCTGGCCCGCCCGCTGACGGAGTCACTGCGTCACGAGGTCGTCTGCCAGGAGCACGACATCGCCCGGTACGTGCCCGACCCTCCGGGCCTGCCGCTGCCGTTCGACGAGGCGTTGGCTCTGGCACTGCGGCGGGTGCGTGAGGCCCAGGTCGCCACCCGCTGGTCGTCCGCCGCCGTACCGGGGATGCCCAGCGATCCGCTGCCCACGGACCCGGACTGGGCCGGAGGCAGCCTCTACCAGGACGAACGGCAACTGTCGGTCGATGCGTCCCGAAAGGCCCTGTGGAAGGTGATCGAGGGGATCGGCGGCGACAACGGCTGGTACTCCTTTCCACTTGCCTGGGCGGTCAGGGGATGGCTGGACCGGTTCGTCGGCGGCGTCGGGCTCCGCCGCGGACGGCGCGACGCCGAGCACCTGCGGGTCGGGGACTCACTGGACTTCTGGCGGGTCGAGGAAATCGAGCCCGGACGGCTGCTGCGGCTGCGCGCAGAAATGCGACTGCCGGGCCTGGCATGGCTGGAAATGTACGCCGAGACGGACTCCGAGGGCCGTACCCGCTACCGGCAACGAGCGCTGTTCCACCCCCGCGGTCTGCTGGGCCACGCCTACTGGTGGTCCGTCTCCCCATTCCACGCCGTGGTCTTCGGCGGCATGGCCCGCAACATCACCCAAGCCGCCGCCAAGGGCATGAGCGCGCACGGAACCTCGTCGCACGGCGACCACGCCCGGAGCTCCCGGCGACGGGTCGGCCGCTAGCGCCCATCAGCACCACCTCATGACACCAGGAGTGACGCCATGACCGTCGCGGTCGTCCTGTTCACCTCGGATCTGCGTCTGCACGACCATCCCCCACTGCGCGCCGCACTCGCGGCGGCAGACGAAGTGGTGCCGCTGTTCATACGCGATCCGGGTGTCCACACGGTCGGCTTCGACGCGCCCAACCGCAGCGCCTTCCTCTCGGAGTGCCTGGCCGACCTCGACGCCTCGCTGCGCCGACGCAGCGGCCGGCTGGTGTTGCGCACGGGGCCGGTCGTCCGGGAGGTCTGTGCGCTTGCCGCGGAGTGCCATGCCTCCGAGGTGCACATGGCCGCCGGCGTCACCGGATACGGCCAGCGCCGGGAGGAGCGGCTGCGTGACGGTCTCGGCGATCACGGCGTGACGCTGCGCGTGCACGACGGCGTGGTCACCGCCGTCGCCGCGGGGACGGTCACTCCGGCCGGCTCCGACCACTACGCCGTGTTCACCCCCTACTTCCGCCGCTGGTCACAGGAGCGGCTCAGGGACCCCTGGCCGGCGCCACGCACCGTGCGCGTCCCCGACGCGGTGCACGGCGAGCCGTTGCCGTCTCGTGACGGGCTGTCAGGCGTCTCCCCCGGTCTTCCGGCCGGAGGGGAGACGCGGGGGCGTGAGCGGTTCTCCCAATGGGCACGCAAGGATCTGTCCGGGTACGAGGACCGCCACGACGACCTGGCGGGCGACGCGACCTCGCGGCTGTCACCGTACCTGCACTTCGGGTCCCTCTCGCCGGTGGAACTCATCCAGCGGGCCCGCACGCACGGCGGGCCCGGGGCGGACGCGTTCGTGCGCCAGCTGTGCTGGCGCGACTTCCACCATCAGGTGCTGGCAGCACGCCCGGCGGCGTCCGTCGAGGACTACCGCACGCGGCACGACCGGTGGCGGACCGAGGACGAGGCAGCCGAAGACATCGCCGCATGGCGTGAGGGCCGCACCGGATATCCGGTCGTCGACGCAGCGATGCGCCAACTCCGGTACGAGGGCTGGATGCACAACCGGGCGCGCCTGCTGGCGGCCGGCTTCCTGGCCAAGACCCTCTACGTGGACTGGCGGATCGGCGCCCGGCACTTCCTCGACCTTCTCGTGGACGGCGACATCGTCAACAATCAGCTCAACTGGCAGTGGGTCGCCGGAACCGGCACCGATACCCGTCCCCACCGCGTGCTCAACCCGGTCGTCCAGGGCAAACGCTTCGACCCGCAAGGAGCGTACGTACGCCGATGGGTGCCGGAACTGCGAGACGTGGCACGCAATCGCATCCATGAGCCGTGGCGGCTGCCCGAGCGTGAACGGGCACACCTGGACTACCCGGAGCCGCTGATCGACCTCGCGGACGGCCTGGCACGGTTCAAGCACGCCCGCGGCCGGGACTGAGAGGGGAACGCCGCCAGCCGCCAGCGGCCTGCCGCCAGCCATCCTCGTCACCGACGGACGGCTCGGTCGACTGCCGACGCGCTGGGGGCCGTGTCCGTTCCGGACACGGCCCCCAGCATCATTCAGGAGGTTCGCTGTGTGCTTCTGTCTCAGGCGAAGGCGGTTCTCAGCGCGGACCAGGCGATCTTCGGATCGGAGAGACCGTGGTACATCGCCGGGATCTCCTTGTCGACGCCGAAGTGGTGGTAGACAGCGAGCATGGCCGCGCGGACCGAGTACTCGACGGTGAAGACGACGTCCTCGGGAATCTCGACGAACTGGCCGAGGAATGCGAAGTTCTCCGCACCGTCGGGAACGACCAGAGGCCGGTCGGCGACGGCACGACGCTGGAACTGAGCGTCGATGTAGGGCATCTGGACGGTGGTCACCCTGGTGGTGGCCCGGACCTCGTCGGCGATGTCGTCGAAGCCGAGGTGGCCGAGGAGTTCGTCAAAGATCTCGGCGCCGGTGCAGTCGTCCATCTTCTTCGGCACATGGTCGCCGGGGACATCGCCGAACAACGAGTATCCCCACAGCGTGTACGTGTTCTCCTGCTGGTCCCGGAAGTGCGGTTGGGCCGGCACGACGACCGAAAGGAGCCAGCGCGAGTCCTTCCAGGTCATCAGGGCGCCCTCGCCGGGGACGTTGCCGGTGTACTCCTGGATGCGGTCCAGGAGCGTACGGCCGGCCATGGTGAGGGTGAAGGACTCCCACTTGGACTCGTCGATGTTGCCGCAGAAGGCGGTAGGGCGGCCGAAATCCGGGGCCTTCTTGGCGATCGACTCCCACAGTCGCCAGGAACCGTCCCGCTTGTCGCGGATCAGCTCGGGGACAGTGGAGCGGTCGCCGTACGTGGTGTCGCCCGTCATCGACCCGATCGTCAGCAACGCGTAGTCGTCCTCGCCCAGCTCGATCGTCCCCGCCTCGGCACCGTCGCGCTCCAGGTGGAGCCGGGAGACTCTGCGGGCGGCGGCGTCGGAGAAGTCGACGTCGGCGACGGTCACACCGAACTCGGTCCGTACCCCCTGGGCGGTGAGCCACTCCTGGATCGGACGGATGACGGAGTCGTACTGGTTGTACTTGCTTCGCCGCACCCCGGACAACGTGTGGATGCGGTCGAATTCCTGGACGAAGGCGAGGAAGTAACGCTTCAGCTCGATCGCCGAGTGCCAGGTCTGGAACGCGAACGTCGTGCGCCACATGCACCAGAAGTTCGTGGTGAAGAAGTGCGGCTGGAAGAAGTCGTCGATACGACGCGCACCGATCACCCGCTCGGGCAGCGCGAGCAGCCGAGTCATGTCGATGCGATCACGGGCGTCCAGACCGAGCTGGGAGGCGTCGGCGATGGTGCGGTCGCCATTGATGATCCGGGCCTTGGCGTTCGTGGGGTGCTCGATGTTGAAGGCGAGCATTTCCTGCCGTACCGAGATCGCCGGATCGTCCAGGGTCGGGATCGTCTCCAGCAGGTTCCACAGGCACACGTAGTGTTCTTCCTCGAACATCCGGCCACCACGCGTGACGTATCCGCCCTCGGCGGTCGGGGCCGGGGCTCCGTCCATCGAGCCTCCGGCGATCGGCAGCTGCTCCAGGATGTGGACGTTCTCACCGGAGACGCCAGTGTCTCGTACGAGGAAGGCGGCTGCGGCGAGCGAGGCGATGCCGCCGCCTACGAGGTAGACCTGGGAGTTCTTCGATGCCGGCACGAGATGACCTCCGGTACGGCGGGAACGGGCACGGAGCGGTCGCGGCGGGCTATGTGACCCGCCGGCCCCCACCGAGCCTCTCCCACCTCCGCACATCGCGCGAACGGAGCAGGCCGAGCGTCGCCCGGCCCGTACGACGTCGGCCTCACCAAGGGCCACGCCGTCGTCGCACGAATGGAGCCTGAGCAGGCAGTGGGAAGAGGAGCCCGGGAGGGGCGCGGTGTCCGTCTCCGTACGGTAGCGGCCTGGCGGGTCACGGATACCCGTCTGAAGAGGCCGCATCGCGTCCCCCGATCGGATGACGTCTTTGAGGGGTGCGGCTGCGGTCGGTGGAACTGGAACGCAGATCGGCGTGACCGGAGCGCGGTGGGTCCTGCCGTGCCTGTTTGCCCATCCAGTGGTTGGGCGGCCTTTCGGGGCCGGACTGCGCACCGCATCCCCGCCCCGGAGCCCGTCCAAGGAACGGCTGTGTTCGCGATGGTGCGGTGAGCGGTTCATTGCTCGTCGTCGAGGCCCTGGATGCCGACGGGCTGTGTTCCGTCGAAGGTGACGAGGATTCCGTAGGGGTCCGCCAGTCGGAACCTGCTCTCGGCGAAGCGGATTGCCCAGGTCTGGTCGGCCCACACCGTTGCTTCGGGAAGCGCCAGTGGCAACTCCGGAAGGTCCAGCCAGCTCAGTTCCTCGGTTGTGAGTTCAAAGTCTCGTTCCCGGAGTCGGGTGCGGCAGTACTCCGAGGCTTGGGCGACGAAGACGTCGAAACGACTCACAACATCGTGAGCGAGTCGGAGGGTGGAGTCCTCCGGCGGGGCGGCCGGCTCAATCACCAGACTCATCCCGGCCGGGTCCGCGCCTGTCGGCACCGGGAAGTAGCCGGTCCAGCAGGCCAGCGACGGCGAGCTCTCCGTCCGTATCAACGCAAGCCCGGCGATGTGCAGGGTTGCGGGCAGTTCCGCGTCGACGTCAGGCGCTTCAGCGCCCCAGCCGCTCGATGATGCGCCGTTGTCGGACATTGGCTCAGCCTAAGCCTCGATCCACCGAGTGACTCGCGTCCTGTGGACGAGGAAACGAGAAGAGATGCCTGCTGACCTGCGATGATGGGAGTTCTGACGCTTCCAGCACGCACAATCAAACAAGGCACCTCGCAGATGCAAGTTTCCCACACTCCGGCAGCGGTCTCCGCTGTGTTCGACGACCCGAATCTGATCGCGTATGCCGGGCTGGTCCCGGTGATGCGGCTGGTCGAGCGGTGTGGCCTGTCGGACCTGGTGGCTGCGAAGGTGAAGCTGACCGGAGCGAAGAACAGTGCGGGGGCTGCGGCGGATGCCAAGGTCACCGGCATCGTGGCCGGGATGGTCGCGGGTGCGGACAGCATCGACGACCTGGACGTCCTGCGGCACGGTGCGATACCGGCCCTGTTCGGCGGGATTCGCGCCCCGTCCACGCTGGGCACGTTCCTGCGTGCGTTCACCCACGGCCATGCGATTCAACTCCATGCCGTGCACCGCGGGTTCCTGGCCGCGCCGGCCGCGCACACCCCCTTGCTGCCCGGTTGCGGCCAGAAGGCGTTCATCGATGTCGACTGCCCATCCACGACCACCGACCGAAACCAGCTCACAAAACGATCAAGAGATCACCTTCAGGGCACCTCGGCGGATCGAGGCTTAGGCCGCCCTTGGGCCACGCCTGATCACGACGGTGACCCGACAGCCGGGGCACACGGCTATCCGCGTGACCGCTTCCGCCCCCGCGCCGAATCGATCGCACACCGGTGCGGGGCGCCGGCCGGTACCACCCGGGCATGGGTTCTGCCCGGGTATCGCCGACGATCGAGTGGACAACGGATATTTGCCGGGTTACGAGCGATTCAACCGCTGGATTGATAATGTCCGTAATGCGACTTTTCAACTGATGTATTCGGGCTGAGGGACGTAGGACGTGGGACGCGGCACCACGGTCACCGGATGCAGGCCGGCGGATCCTGCGCCTCCTGCCGGACACCCCGTCCCTCTCCGAACCTTCCCCGGCACGGTACTGACGTGGACTCACCGGGTCCTCCGGCCCCCTCTCCCCGGGTTTCTCCCGCGCGTGCGGCGCCCTGATGTCCGCAGGCGCCACGCCAGGCACCTCGCATCGTGCCGGTCCCAGGGCCGAGGCACCCCTGCCCCCTGCGGGAAGGCCGGCACAACCTCTCTGCGTGAACCCTCCACTCCACTCGCACCCTAGGAGTCCCATGAGCACGACGGACGAGGCACCGACCGCCGGACAGGCCGCCAAGCTGACCGTTCCGACACTCACCGCGATGGTGGTCGGCTCCATGGTCGGGGCCGGTGTGTTCTCCCTGCCGCGCCGGTTCTCCGAGGAGACCGGAGTTGCCGGAGCCCTCATCGCCTGGGGGGTCGCGGGGACCGGCATGCTGATGCTCGCCTTCGTCTTCCAGGCACTCGCGGTCCGCAGACCGGACCTCGACGCCGGGGTGTACGCGTACGCCAAGGCCGGGTTCGGCGAGTACCTCGGATTCTTCTCGGCCGTCGGCTACTGGGCCAGCGCCTGCGTCGGAAACGTCACCTACTGGGTGCTCATCATGTCGACGATCGGCTCCGTCGCGCCCGCTCTCGGAGAGGGTGACACTGCGCTGGCGATCGTGCTGTCGACGGCCGGCCTGTGGGCGTTCTTCTTCCTCATCCGACGTGGGGTCAAAGAGGCCACGGCGATCAACAGGATCGTCACTGTCGCGAAGATCGTCCCGATCCTCGTCTTCATCATCCTTGCTCTCTTCTGCCTCAAGCCCGACGTCTTCGCCGAGAATTTCGCGGGCGCCGACTACGCCGGATCCCTCTTCCACCAGGTCCGCGCCACCATGCTGGCGACCGTCTTCGTCTTCCTCGGCGTGGAAGGCGCCAGCGTCTACTCCCGCCACGCCAAACGCCGCGAGGATGTCGGGCGCGCCACCCTGCTCGGCTTCATCAGCGTCTTCTGCATCTTCGCCTCCGTCACCGTCGTCTCCTACGGCATCCTGCCCATGCACGAGATCGCCGAACTCCGACAGCCGTCGATGGCCGGTGTCCTCGAAGCGGCCGTCGGCACCTGGGGCCGGGCCTTCGTCAGCGTCGGGCTCATCGTCTCCGTGCTCGGCGCCTATCTCGCCTGGAGTCTCATGGCAGCCGAAGTGCTGTTCGTCGCCGCCAAGGACGACGACATGCCGCGCTTCCTGCGCCGGTCCAACCAGGCCGATGTGCCGGTTCCTGCCCTGCTGATGACCACGATCCTGTCCCAGGTCGTCCTGGTGGTCACGGCCTTCTCCGAAGACGCCTTCAATTTCGCCCTCGACCTGACCAGCGCGCTCAGCCTCGTCCCGTTCCTTCTCGCCGCCGGCTACGCGGTCAAGGTGGCGGTCGGCCGGGGCGGCGCGGACCGATCGCCCCGCCCCGGCCGCGAGCTGACCATCAGCATCCTCGCCACCATCTACACCGCATTCCTGATCTACGCCGCCGGCCTGAAGTACCTCCTGGTGTCGCTCATCATCTACGCCCCGTCCTCCGCGCTGTTCGTGATGGCCCGCCGCGAGCAGGGCCGCAGGCCCTTCTCTCCGGGAGAGGCCATCATCCTCGCCGTCTCCGCAGCCGGCGCCGTCGTCGGCATCATCGCCCTGGCAGCGGGATGGATCAGCATCTGACCCCAACTCGTCACATTCGGAACAACCTTGAAGCACCGTCACCGAAAGGGCTGCCATGACCAACCCCAGCGTCCACCCCGCCACCGCGTACGGCGTCCACTCCGAGGTCGGCCGACTGCGCAAGGTCCTGGTCTGCCGGCCCGGACTCGCCCATCGCCGTCTGACCCCCACCAATGCCGACGACCTGCTCTTCGACGACGTGATGTGGGTGGAGAACGCCCAGCGTGATCACGCCGACTTCGTCAACAAACTGCGCGGACGCGGCGTGGAGGTCGTCGAGCTGCACGACCTCCTGGCCGAGACCATGGCGCTGCCCGACGCCCGGTCATGGCTCCTGGACCGCAAGGTGATCCCCAACGAAGTCGGCCTGGGTCTCATCGACGGCACTCGTGCCTTCCTGGAGTCCCGCACCCCCCAGCAGCTCGCGGAGTACCTGATCGGCGGCCTGGCCACCGACGACCTGCCTGAGGAGTACCGCTCCGGGTACCTGGCCCTGGCCCGCTCCTCCGCCGACGCCCGCGAGTACCTCATGCCGCCGCTGCCCAACACCCTCTACACACGGGACACCACATGCTGGCTGTACGGCGGACTCACCCTCAACCCGCTGTACTGGCCCGCCCGGCACGACGAGACACTGCTGATGAAAGCCCTCTACACCTTCCACCCGGACTACAAGGGATCGGACGTGTGGTGGGGTGATCCGGAACAGGACTGGGGACAGGCCACCTTCGAGGGCGGCGACATCATGCCGATCGGCAATGGCGTCGTCCTGATGGGCATGAGTGAGCGGACGTCCCGGCAGGCCATCACCCAGGTCGCCGCAGCCCTGTTCGCCGCGGGCGCGGCCCAGCACGTCATCGTCGCCGGGATGCCCAGGCTGCGGTCCGCCATGCACCTCGATACCGTCTTCACCTTCGCCGACCGTGACATCGTCACGCTCTACCCGGCCATCGTCGACGCCATCCACGCCTTCTCCCTCCACCCGGCCGACAAAGCACCCGGAGTGGAGGTCGTCGACGAGGGGAAGGGCACGTTCGTCAAGGTGGTGGCCAAGGCACTGGGACTGCCCGGCCTCCAGGTCGTCGAGACCGGGGGCGACGCCTACGCCTCGGAGCGCCAGCAGTGGGACAGCGGCAACAACGCCGTCGCCGTCGAACCCGGCGTGGTCTTCACCTACGACCGCAACACCCAGACCAACACCCAACTACGCAAGGCGGGCGTGGAGGTCATCACCATCGTCGGCGCCGAGCTGGGCCGCGGTCGCGGCGGCGGCCACTGCATGACCTGCCCGATCATCCGCGAACCCGTGGAGTACTGAACCCGGGCAGCGGGCGGGAGGTGTTCCGGGGATCAGGCCGCCGCACAAGGTTCCGGGCCCGCGGTCGCCCGTGCGTACGCTCCGGCATGGGCGACCGCTGCCGGCACGGCTAGCACGGCGAGCACGGCCTGGAGCTGCTCGCGTGCCTCGTGGAGGCGGGCCGCCGTGGAGTGGGTCTTGTCCGGTCGGCAGCGCATATCCATCTCCCGCCGGTCGTGCTGCGGTTCCGTGATCGGGTCGAGAAGCCCGTTCCGGGAGGAGCGCCTCAACGTGCAGGAGGGCTTGTGTCGGCGCACTCGCCACCGGCCTGGCCCTCAACGCACCGAAGGACGCCCCCGTCCGGTCGGGAAGAGCCAGGTGGCCACCGGGGTTCCGTTCGTAGCGGTGATCGAGGCTGCACGGGACAGATCGATCAGGCCCTGTCCTTCGAGGGACTGGATCACATACTGGTGCGGCCGCCCCCAGAACCCGGCACGGGACCGGCTGACGAAGCGACGGTGCACGGTCGACTTCGATTCCTCGAAGCAGGCAGCCGATACACCCCCATGGGGCGGGCGGGCGCATGTAGCTGCACCTGGTGGTGGGACAGCGGTTGGAACATGTCCGGGACAGGCCGAACCCCTGGTCACTCCCGCCGGTGAACGTCCAGAGTGGGCGGCAGCCAAAAGGTCGCACCAGTACAACCGACGGTTCCTGGCGTGTTCAGGGTTGTTCCGTACTGTCAGAAGGAGACTTTCGCCATGCGCAAACGCACTGCCTTTCTTGGTGCCTTCGGCGCCGCCGCTCTCGTGCTGTCCGTCTCGACCAGCGCCCAGGCCGCCACATGGACGCCCACAGAAGCCACCAAACACGCCAACATCCGAGAGTGCTATCGCGCTACCTGCGCGCCGACAGGCGTCATCTTCCCGGAGATGCCCGTCTGGTGGTCGCACTATGCGTACAACGATGCGGGCAACAGGTGGTACTACGTCAAGAACGGCAACGGCAATACGGGCTGGGTGTACTGCGAGAACGTCACCGCAGGCTGCTGAGGGCCCGCGACGTCCTGGTGACACCGCGCATCGGTCCAACTGGCCGGCCGTCACTCAGACATCGGTGAGAGACGCTCGTCGCACGGCGGGACCAGGGCACCGGCGGCTTCGGTGCCGGTCAGGTAGGCCGGGGCGACTTCGGGCATCAGCTCCCCGAGCCGACGGGTGTGGGCGGCGAGGCCGTCGACGACGCGGTGGGGAGCGGCCGGTGCCCTTCGTCCCAGTGATTGGACCAGCCGTACGCACGCAGAAACCGGCGAACCCCGCACAAGGGGGCGTCCGGTCCGGACACCGCGCAATGAATCCGCCGCGTCGTGACGTCCGGTGCGCCCGCGCTCTTCACGTACATCGAGCAGTCCCGGCGCACCGGACGTCATCCTTCGCAGGAGTACTCCGCTTGCAGGCAATCGTCACCGTCACGCCCTCCCGTGTCCCGGAGCTGCTGCTCGGCCTTGCCACCGTAGGACCCGTCTTCCTGTGGGGCGCACGCGGCATCGGCAAGTTGTCCCTCGTACGGAACTTCGTCGCATCCCGCGGCCTCGAATGCGTCAGTCTGCTCGGCACGCAGCTCGCGCCCGAAGACCTCATCGGCGTACCGCAGATTCGTGACGGCTGGTCTGTGTTCTGCCGGCCCGAGGCCATCGGCGGCGTCGGCCAGGGACAGGGCACTGGGTACGGGCCAGCCACGCGAATTGAGATCCGCCCCATCCAATTGGTGATCACGAGAGCAGGCCAATCACTCGTCTATCCGGACGTCTCCGTATTTTCCCGTCCGCGAACCTCACACGCCCTCCAGCCGACGACGAGGAAGTGATCACCTACACGGCAGGCGTCGGCGCGCTCCTGGCGGCGTCGGCTGCGGCCGGACTTCCTCGCCACGAGTGTTCGCGCTGATGATCCTGGGTCGTCACCAGCAGCCGACCGCCCGCAACCGCCCGCCCCTCACTGATCGTCACCAGGCCCACCACGTGCAGGGAGGACCACCCCACTGATTCGGGTGGCCGGGTCACGTTGCCGTGACGGTCCGGGGCAGCAGGGCCAATTCGTCGGCGAAGCCGACCAGCAGTGCGCCACCGTCGACGGGAGTCACGCTGTGCACCCGGTAGGGGAAGCGCAAGGCGCGGTGAATCCGGGTGTGGGTATGCAGGTCCCAGGCGCGCACGGTGGCGTCGTCGCCGCCGGTGACGGCGACGGTCCGGTCGTCGAGCGTGGTGAGGGCCAGGTCGGCGATCCGGCGGTGGTGGCCGTACAGCGGCTCGCCGCGCTCCCGGCCCGCTGTGAGGTCCCAGACCCTCGGGTGGGGGTCGTACCCGGCGGTGGTGACGGCGACGGGCGTACCGTCCACAAGGGCCGTAGCGACACGCTCCACCGCGCGGGAATGGCCGTGCAGCGGCCGACCGAGCGAGGCGCGGTCGGTCAGGCGCCAGATCCGGACGGTGCGGTCGGCGTGACCGGTGACGAGGGTGGTGTCGCCGTCGACCGAGATGGCGCCGACCGCTCGTACCCCCTGGTCGTCACCGGTGGCCAGGGGCGGTCCGATCTCCTGCCGTCCGACCAAGTCCCAGATCCGGACGGTTCCGGTCCGGGTGCCGACCAGGACAAGGGTCCGATCGTCGACAACGGCCGTCGCGAGGGCGGCCGGCTCCGTGTCCCGGCAGTCGAGCGGTGCCCCGAACGTCTCACGGGTCTCCAGGTCGGCGATCCGCACGAGCCCGTCCCGGCCCACGGTGAGCAGCAGGGTGCGCCCGTCCACGACTGCTGTGGCCATGCCCGCGGCCAGGACCGCGTCGGTGTGGCCGGGCATGGGCTGGGTGGTGCGGGGACGCGCGAGGTCCCAGAGGTCGACCGTCCCGTCGTACCGGCCCGTGGCCACGAGCTGGCGACAGCCCGAGGTCGCCGTGGTCAGAGCCGCAGTCTCCCGACCCGGACCGTCGACGGCATCGCCGCCGTGGCGGTGTCCGGTGAGGTGCCAGGTGCGCAACAGGCCGTCGGAGGCGCGGGCGACCACGACCGGCCCCGCATCCGAAGCAGTGACCCCCACCTCACACACCGGCTGGTCGTGGCCGGTGAATGCGTCGGCAAACTGCGCGCCGGTGAGCAGGTCCCATACCCGGACGGTGTCGTCCCAGCCGCCGGTGACGGCGAGGGCACGGCCGTCCACGCGGGCGGTGGTGACCGCGCTGACACGGTGGCCGTGGCCGGTGAGCGGGGCGCCGAGTTGCTCGCCGGTGGCCAGGTCCCAGACGCGGGCCGTGTGGTCCTCGCTCGCGGTGACGGCCAGGGCCCGGCCGCGCGCGTGGGTGGTGGCCACGGCCAGGACCGGTGCGGTGTGACCTGTCAGCGGCCGACCGATGGGGCGGCCACTGAGCAGGTCCCGGACCAGGACGTGATGGTCGTGCTCCCCCGCGGTGACGGCGACCGGGCGGCCCGCCACCCTCGCCGTCGCGACGGCGGTCACCCAGCCCTGATGTCCTCCGACGGGCTCGGCGACTTCCCGGCCGGTGGCCGGATCCCAGACCCGGACCAGCCCGTCCCAGCCACCGCTGACCACGAGCGCCCGGCCGCCCATCTGCACGGCCGCCACTGTGGCGAGGCGGCCATGCGCCACGGAGAGCGGCTCGCCCACCGGCTCGCCGGTGCTCAGGTCCCAGGCCCGTACGGTGTCGTCGGGCCCCTGCCGGTCGGTGTTCCAGTGCCGGTCGCGTGCCTCGTGGCCGGTGAGGACGAGCAACCTTCCGCCCGCCTCGACCGACCCCACCAACCTGGCGTCCTGCGGGGCCTTGAACAGGTCCGTCGAGGTGCCGTCGAGCACGTCCAGAGCCTTCACCTCGCCGAACGGACCGGCGTCCACGGCAACCAGGCGCCCGTTCCGTTCGGCGAGCACCGCGTGCACGCCGTCGCAGCGCATCACCCGCACGGTTCGCTCGTCGGCCCGCCGTCCCGTGGCCCAGCCCACCCGCCAAGGCGCGGTCGGCTCCCCGGACGGTGCGGCCGCGGCGAACCGTTCCGCCAGGCCGGGCCATCCGAACCGGGCCGCCTCCAGGGACAGCAGCTGGGCCCGGCCCACGCCGTCGGCCCGGCTGAGCCGCTGGGAAACCGAGCGGTACACGGCCGCGGTGCGCCGCTCGTCCTCGTCTGCCGGTGGCGGTGCCGTACGCAGTACCTCGCCCGGATCTGCGTGGACCAGGAAGGCCGTGTCGGTCCACATCAAACCGCTGTCCCTCCGTCCCCTCGGATCCGCAGGTGGCCCGTGCTCGGGGACGGGGCTGCGAACGGCCCCGGCGTCCACCGCGAGCATGGTACCGGCCGGTGCGCGTGCCGACGCGGACGATTACGTCGGTGCAGGCGGGATCGGTGCCGGACCGTCCAGCCTGTGCCACCACAGGACCACACTGGTGCCCGGACTGATCTCGAACAGGCCGCGCCCGTACCGGGTGCTGACGAACCATCCGAGCGGGCCGCAGATCGCCGGGGCCGAAACAGCGTTGTGGCTCGGCAGGCACCACACGAGCCGTCCGTCGTTGCCGTCCGTCCCCCGCGTACACGCCACCATGGCTGTCACAAACGGGGGTCCGGGGCTCGGTAATGGGCTTCGCCTACCCAGCCGACACAACAGTGCGGCCGTAGGCACGGCGCATATGCGGATATACGGGCCTCCGGAATGTCAGCGGTCCGGCTCGGGAGGCGGTCCAGGCCGGTGCCGAGCATGATGTGGCCGACGCTTGCCGTGAGGGTGTTGTCGGCGCCGATGACGGTCTCGACTCCGCCGGGGAGCAGATCGGGATCCCGGTACCAGTCGCGCATCTCCGCCTCGCCGTACTCGCCCGCTTATCACTTGGTGGCGTGCCGGGCCACTGTCTCCTCGAACGCGCCAAGGGAGGAGCTTGTTGACTGAGTGGTGTGTGGTGTGGGTGCCGGATCCCGGGCAGTGGGGAACGGTCCGGTCGATCGGTGCCAAGGGCGTGCTTGGGGGACCAGGAAGTAACTCGTTCATTCGCGACGGGACAGTCCGGGGCGAGGGACCGGCGGACAGGGCCATGCTCTCGCGCTTGGTAGTCAGGAAGGCTGGACATCGTCGAAGAGGGCGAGGGCTTCGGAGGGGTCCGGGCTCACGAGGCGTTCCAGACCGGCCATCGTGATGCTCGCCCACCTGCCGGCCCGTGCCCACATCTGTTCCTCGAAGGCGCGGACAGCCTCGTCCAGATCTCCGGGGCCGGGGGCGGCGGCGATGGACTCGGCGAGTTCGGCGCCTTCCAGCATCGCGAGGTTCGCGCCCACCCCCAACGGGGGCATCAGGTGGGCGGCGTCACCCAGTAGCGTCACCCCGGAGACGTGGGCCCAGGTGTGGGACACGGGAAGGGCGTAGAGGGGGCGGTGGACGAAAGCTGTGCCGTGGCGGAGGAGGTCGAGGACGGGAGCGGCCCAGCCGTCGAACAGAGCCAGCAGGCTTGATCGCACGGCCTCGACGTCGGCCAGGTCCAGGCCCGCGCGCTGGTTCAGGCCCATATGCCGGCCCGGGTTCGTGTGCCAGTCCAGCGGCACGCGGAACTGGGCGTATACCTTGACGTGGCCGCCGCTGTTGCGCTGGGCGACGAGCGCGCGGTTCACGCCGTACACAGCCACGGAACCGTCGCCGACCAGCCGGGCGAGGTCGGGGTGGCGTGTGTCGACGTCGTCCAGCGAGGTCTCGACCAAGGTGACGCCGGTGTACTGCGGCGTCGCGGCCGAGACCGCCGGGCGGACTTGGGACCAGGCACCGTCCGCGCCGATCACGAGGTCGAACGTCTCCTGTCGCCCGTCCGCGAAATGGACCAGCACGCCATCCCGGCTCTCCGGCACTACCTCCGTCACGCCCCGCCCCCATTGAACGTCCAGAGGCCCGAGCAACAGGTCACGGAGTTGCCCGCGGTCGATCTCGGGATTGGCCCGGTCACCCGGCCGAGGTTGCCAGTCGCGGAGGACGGTCCCGTCCGCGTCCAGGATGCGCATGGCCTGCCCCTCGGGACGGGACAGCGCCTGGAACTTCGCCAGCACCCCCGCCTTCTCCAGCGCCAGCTGGCCCAGCCCCTCGTGCAGGTCCAGCGTGCCGCCCGCGGGACGGGCGTCGCGGGCGGGATCGCGTTCGAGGACGGTGACAGGGTGACCATGACGGTGCAGGACACGGGCGAAGCTAAGGCCGGCGGGGCCGCTGCCGATCACTGCGATACGGGGTCTCATGTCGATACAACGTACGGCCCCTCACCAAGCCAGTCCCGCCCCGTCACCGAACCGAAACGACGGCGTGAGCCATCGGATGGGTAATCCGCCTCGTGCTCAGTTGCAGGGGCAGAAGGGTGCCTGGTCGTACGGGGCGGCCGAGGAGTTCGAACACAGGGTGCGGTGGGCGGCGTGGAGGGTGCGGACGCCGCGCGGTCCATCTCGGGTTTGACTGCAGGGGCGCCGTGGCGGCGGCGTTGGCGCCGGTGGGGATCCACAGGTGGCCGGGGTCGTTGCCCTGGAGTTGCCGGGTGATGTGTGCGCGGGTGTCGAGCCAGCGGGTGAGGACGTCGGCGGCGCGAAGGCTGTGGAGTTCGGGGACGGTGCGGCCGACGGAGGCGACGAGGATGGCGACGACGGCGGTGCGGATGGTGGCGGCGGCGTTGGCGCCGGTGGGGCGTTTGACGGCGAGGAGGTGGAGGAAGCGGCGGGCCTCGTCGGGGGTGCGGCGATCACCCTGGCCGCACGGGCTGAGTGCCTCACGGCGTGGGCCCAGCCGATGGAGGCGGTGGTGGCCGAGCACCGCCATCGAGGAGGGCCGGGACCTGTCCTCGATGAGCGGCATCCTGGCCGACACCGCCTACCGTCTGCTGTCGGCCTGACGGCCCGGCCTCACTTCAGGTGCCGGGCGAAGAACCGGGCCGCGTCGTCCACCTCGAACCACGGGGTACCGATGTGCCGCCCAGATTGGCCTGCAGCTTCTTCTCCTTGGCGCCGAAGGTGTCGAACAGGTCCAGGACCGGTTGCCGTTCCATCCCTTCGTCGTCCCACTGCCGGCGCCCAGGGCACCCCAGCGATCCCGGCACAGCGCAAGGCCCGCCGCGAATACGAGAACCGTGTCAACGCGCTTCCGGCTACAGCCGGACCAAGATCGTTCTCAGCATCAACGGCTGTCCCGATGTTCCCCATGGTCGTCTCAGGTGGGGCAGCCGGTTGGCGGGCCTCGTGATGGCAGATGATCTCGGCGAGGTGGGACTTGGGATGCCGTTGCCGCGTATCGACGGGGCAGGGGACGAGCCAACCCTCTCCGTCGGCGCCGATCCGGCCGATCCCACGGCCGAGGGTAGTTCGAATGCCGCAAGCTCCAGAGCGAGCCAGCGGCCGGCGGGGGCGCGTTCACGCGGCCGCGGTCCGCTGGCGGATGCCCCTGATCGTTGTCTTCGGACGGATCGGGCTTGGCGTTGCGGACGATCACCACACGGCTGGGTTCAGCACTCATGCGGCACATCCAGGCAACCGCGGCGCACCTCGACTTGATAGGCAAGTGAATGGTTGCCTATCCTGCTCTTCGTGGCCGACGACCTTTTCAAAGCCTTGGCCGACCCCACCCGCCGCACCATCCTCGACGAGCTCACGGAGAAGTCCGGACAGACACTGTTCGAGATCTGCGCGCGACTGAGCATGAAGCATCAGCTCGGCATCTCGCGCCAAGCGGTCTCCCAGCACCTCGCCGTACTGGAGGCCGCCGGGCTCGTCGAGACCAGGCGGGAGGGCCGCTACAAGTTCCACGACCTGGACACAGCCCCGCTGCGGCAGATCGCCGAGCGATGGCTCATGCCCGACACATCCGGACCAACGGGGAGCACCCCATGAAGATCCATCTGACCAGCATCTTCGTCGACGACCAGGCCAAGGCCCTGCACTTCTACACCGAGATCCTCGGCTTCGTGAAGAAGCACGATGTCCCGGTGGGTGAGAAGGACCGGTGGCTGACCGTCGTCTCGCCCGACGAGCCCGGCGGCACCGAACTTCTCCTGGAACCCGCCGGCCACCCGGTCGTCAAGCCCTACCGCGACGCGCTTGTCAAGGACGGCATCCCACTCGCCCAGTTCGCCGTCGACGACGTGAAGACGGAGTACGAGCGCCTGCGCGACCTCGGCGTCCGCTTCACCCAGGAGCCCCTGGAGATGGGCCCTGTCACCACCGCAGTCTTCGACGACACCTGCGGCAACCTGATCCAGATCGCGACACAGCCGAAATAGCGCCATCTCCTGCCAAGCCGCACTCCACTTCGCCGCCCCACTCATCTGGGCTCGGCAACAGCGCCGATTTGTCGCCAGCCGGCCATGACAGGACAGCATGAGGCTATGCCTGCTCCGCATCCCCATGGCGATTACGTGATCACCGCGATGTACTCCGTGCCCGATGACGCCTGGTACTTGGAACTGGATCTCGTTGCCGAGCAACGCACCCTTGTGACCGCGATCGTCCCCGACGAGGACCCGGCACGGGAGCCGACGGTGTGTTTCACCCCTGACGGACGGCACCGGGACGTCCCGTACGAGGTCATGCGTTGGTTCATGGACCAGGTCGAGGAGGAGATTCGAACGTCCCGCGCCTGGATGCGGCTGCGGCCTGAGCTCGTCGAGGTCATTTACCAATTGCGTCAGGAGCACTTGGGCGGCATCGATGACGACGACTTTCCTCACGTCCTGGCGAAGGTGCGCGGCTCCGTCCCCGAGGGAGACCTCCCCGTCGTTCTTGCAGCCGCCGTCGGGCGGAAGCCTGACGGAACCACCGTGGACCACCAACAAGGGGTCCCGCTCCCAGACGGCCGAGGAGACAAGCCGTAGCGGGACGCGGGTGCGCCAGTTCGTGACTGAGGGCCGGGACGGGACCTGGAGCGGCACGCTGACTGTGCTGATTCAGGGCGCGGGCAGCGACGACGCGGCAGGACCGTCCAGCAGCGCCCGGCACACGACGTCGATGTCTCCGTTCGCCCCGAGTACCGCGGAAGCGGTGTGATCGATGCACTCTTCGAGACGGCCGTCGGGTGGGATGGTCGGTGGTGGAAGTGGCGCGGGTGCGCTTGTACGTCCACGAGCCGCTGCCGACGCGGCCGCCGCGGATGCGTTCCATGACCGGAATGAGCTGCGGGGCGTCGCCCCATTGGCCCGGGGTGATCAGGAGGCCAGGGGAAGGCGTCCGCCCTCACCGGCGAGGTGGATCTCGCAGGTCGGGCCGCCCCGGGAGCACCCGGGCCCCTCGTCGCGGCGGTGCTGCCGCGGCGTGCGTAGCCGGCGGGCCTCGCCCTCGCGGCGCGCCTGACGGGGGCCTGCTGCCTCCACGGTCATGAGGTGCGGACTACAGCCGCCATGCCAGTCGGGCCGAAGGCAACGACGCAATCGCCCTCGTCAGGCGTCGAAGCGGCGGCGAGCGGCCTCGATGTGACCGAGGTACTGGTGGGTCCAGCCACACATCCCCTCAACTGTCGTCCGTAGAGCTCGACCCGACTCGGTGAGGGTGTACTCGACCCGCGGCGGCACAGTGGCGTGCACGGTCCGGTCGACCAGGCCGTTGCGCTCCAGCATGCGCAGGTTCTGGGTGAGCATCTTGTGACTGATGCCCTCGATCCCGTTGCGCAGCTCGCTGAAGCGCAGGGTGCCGTCACCGAGAGTTTCGATGATCAGGAGCGCCCACTTGTTGGCGATGTCCGAGAAGATCTCCCGTGCCAGGGAGTCCGCGCGCGTCAAGTCCGCTTCGTCGGGCAGTCCCTTGAACTGCTTGGTAACCATGAAGTTCCCCAGTCACTGAAAAGTGCGTCCTTCCATGTCAGCGGTCACTCTCCTACGGTTTCCGAGTAACCACAAGAGACCGAAGCGATTGCGGTTCGGGGCAAGCGAGCCCTCGGGCTCTCATGACAAGGAGGCGGGCAGCATGGCCATCACCCTGGTGAACCCCGACGGACTGCCGGAGATCGATGCCTATCGGCAGGTATCGATCGTGACTGGTTCGAAGCTGGTCTTCATCGCCGGGCAGGTCGCCTGTGATGCCGACGGGGCCACGGTCGGCGGGGGTGACCTCGCCGCTCAGGTCGAGCAGAGCTATCTCAACATCGGCACCGCCCTGGCCGCGGTCGGTGCTTCTTTCGAGGATGTGGCGAAGCTGACTGTGTACGTCGTCGACTGGACCCCCGACAAGATGCCCCTGTTCCTGGAAGGGGTCTCCCGGGCAGCCGCGAAGTTGGGGGGCACCCCGGTCGCGCCGGGCACGCTGTTGGGTGTTGCGGCACTGGCCGCACCCGATTATCTGGTCGAGGTCGAAGCCATCGCCATGGTCGGCGGTTGATGTCCTGTCGCAGCCCAGTCGGCAAGCGCACGCTACTCACCTGAGCTGTTGCCGCGCTACTGGAGAGCGTCGGGCTCGCTGTTCTCACACGACATGGCATTCGCGGAGGAGGCGTACAGAGATCTTTCCTTACCGGCTTCGATCGACGGGGGAATCGCCGAGCCGAACGCTCAGCTGGGCACCCAGCTCCCGGAACCCCAGCGCCAAAGCCACACGCCGCGATGCATGGGGCCGTGCTCTCCACTGCGGCAGCAACGCGGCGTCAAGGGCATGTGCCACCGCCGCGGACGCCACGGCCCGCGCCAGGCGTCGGCCTCGACAGTCCGGGGCCACCAGCACACTCAGTTGGGCCACCGACCGCGGCCAGGACCGGTACCCGGCCGCGGCCACCACTGCATCACCCCGCCGAATACAGAAGGCAGGAGAGGATATGTACTCCAGACCACTCTCACCGGCCTCCTCCTCCCCGGCCAGGGCCAGCAGCGCGGCCAGGCTGCCGTCGCTGATCGGCAACTGCTCGGCCCTGGTGCCTTCATACGCAGGAAGAAAGCCCTCCCGGTCCAGATAGAAGAGCGAAGCCGGTCCGAGGACATCGAGCACAGGTAGCACCGCTCGCAGACAGGCAATGTCGAAAAGCTCTTCCTGGGACATCGTCCGCACTGCGTCGGCCACCATCCCTGCGGCCCGCGCGCTCGGAACAGCGACGATGGCCGCGCCACCGATCCGTACGACCCCGGTCCACGACGGCGGACACAACCGAGATCCGGGCGCGACCACAACTTGTGCCCCTCCCGACGGACAGAACTCGACCGGTGTGCCCGCCAGCTCCACCCACAACTCCCTGGCACGAAGGAGCAAGAGATCGTCAGTCATGAGCCGTATCCTTTCGGCTCCGCGCCCGGAGCGCGACAGGATTCCTCCCCGGACGGACAGCACACACCGCGGAACTCAACCCGGCCCTGATCCATGAGAGGCCGTCATGTCTCGTGAAATACCTTGAGAACCCGTCGACTTGGACGAGGCAGGACATCTGAAGAGACGTGTGCGTGAGCAGTTCGCAAACTCTTGGAATCCTGTTCCGAGGCAGCGAGGGCGACCACGGCTTGGTAGTGGTGGGTTCACTTGTCGTAGCGAGAACGGGGCCTGTGCCGGTGCGCGGCTACTACTCCGGCCTCGCCCGGGGCGGAGCTCACCACCCGTTACGACCAGTACGCCGGCAACGTGTGGCGGAGCGGCGACGACGGGCTGGACCGGCCGCGTATAGGCTCCGGGTCGACGACAGGGACCTGATGGCGACCACCAGGGACTATGCGGTGAGCGCGGCGGGCTCGCGCAGGTGGGCGGCCGCCGTCCGCCACGCGTTGGTCACCGCGGTACGGGCCTGCGCCGTCCGGACGGCGCGGGCGCCGGTCAGCTCCAGTGGCGTGCCCATGTGCACGTGGAGGTCCGGTCGGCGCAGAGGGGCTGTGGCCAGGCCGACGAGCTGCTTGGCGGTGCTGCCCGAGGTAATCCGACGGGCGCCGGCCTGGCCCACGGGTATGACGGGGGCGCCGGTGCGCTCGGAGAGCCGGGCCAGACCGCTGCGGAAGGTGCCGGGTGCCGATTCCGCAGCGTCCCTGCGGCGGGGCAGGCCCCCCTCGGCGTAGATGAGGACCAGCCGTCCCTGTTCCAGCGCTTCTGCTGCGATGTCCAGCGCGGCCGCGGCGCGCCGGTCCCCGCGGACGACGGGGATGTGTCCTTCGCGGGCGAGCGCGCGGCCGAGGAGCGGTATGCGCCACAGCCCTGCGGCCGCCATGATGACCGGACGGGCGCCGAAGCGGTGCAGTGCGGCAACCACGATCGCAGGATCGGCCAACGACGTGTGGTTCGCGGCGACAATGCTGCCAGGCGCGAGTTCGGCGCCGGGGTCGGTTGTCACCGACAGGCGGCCGACGGTGGGCACCAAGACGTCGGCAACGCGACTGAGCATGAGCGGTCTCCCGGTCTCGACGATGTTGATCTTCATCGTCGAGGGCAGGCGCCGACTGGGCATGAGTTTTCGTACTCATCTTCTCGGCAGATTTTCCCAATACCGCGCCGAAGCCCTGTGCTGGTGGGTGTCTTCAAAGGGGCCTGATCCAGAGCAACAGTGCAGTGAGGGTGACTGGCACCTGGCAGGACTCGGGGGTCTTGTCATAGCGGTGGGTGATCGCGCGGTACTGCTTCAGCCTTTTGAAGCGGCGCTCGGCAGCATTGCGGAGCTGCGTATCGGAGGCCGGGGGTCTGCCGCTGTGGTCATCCCGGTTGCGGCGGTTGGCCCTTGAGTCGGAGCGCTCCCGGATGGTGTGGGCAATACCGCGTCTGAGCAGATGTGCGCGGATCTTGCTGGAGCCGTGGTTCTTCTCAGCCCTTGTCGCGCAGAACGTGGTCGGGCCGGGTGTGCGAGCGGCCGGGATCGGGGCGCGCGATGCGAAGTATGTCCATCACAGCGTCCATCTGCGCCCGCACCACCCGGACCATCCGCGTGTCGGTATCCGAGAGCTCAGGACGACGCACCCTTGCTCTGCGTGATCCCCTCGACCCGCTTTGGAGACAGGCCGTAGGACCACTGACGTATGCGCACAGTACTGCCGAGAGACGATGACGCGGCGTCAGGTGTGGTGAAAGGCTGGCCCGCATGACGAGAACAGCCGGGGCAGCGGGCGGCAGAGGACGCGCTCCGCGTTCCCTGACCCCCTTGTGCGGCCACGCCGGCCCGATCCGCCTCGCTGACGGGCCGGGCCGGACAATCCGGTATCCGGGGGTGCGGCCCAGGCGCCCGAGTCTCGGGGCCTGAGGTCCGATGCGGCCCCGGACGGGTCGGACCGGGCCGCCACGCTCTGCTCGCCCTCGCCACCCCCCTCTGTCCCGCTGCCTCACGCACCACTCAAGGAGACCGTGTGACCACCATCAGCACAGCCGTGCGCCGCGCCTCGGCCGTGGGCCTCGCCCTCACCGCCTGCTTCACCGCGCTGCCCGGCGCGACGGCGACAGCAGCGGGCCGCTGGCCTCCCGCTTCGGACGCACTGTCGCTTTCGCCTCCTACAGCGCCGACGAGCTGGTCGAGATCGTTCGCCGCCAGAGCACCCGGGACGGCTACGAGTGCGCGCCGGCCACGCTGGAGGCGCTGCGCCGCCATTTCGCCGAGGTCGACCGCGGCCCGACCTTCGGCAACGGGCGCTACGCCCGCACCGTGCTCGAACAGATGATGACCCGCCAGGCCGGGCGGCTCGTTTCCGTCCCGGATGCCGACATGGACCAGCTGCGGCTGCTGCTTCCCGAGGATGTGACGGTATGACGGACGAAGGCAGGATGACGGGCAGGCTCCAGGGCGCCGGGCGGTGTGCCACCTGCTTCGAGGCCTTCAACCCCGCCTGTCCACGGGCGGTACTGGACGAGCAGTCGCAAGAGACCCCCCCGGAAGCTGAGCGAGCCGGTGAAGCCGCTGACGCCCGCGTCCCGGCCCCGGACCACCGCCGGGCCCGCCATCGCCGGCGGCCCCGGGACCGCCCCTGCGGAGCCGGGCCGGCTCGCACCTCTCTCGGACGTCCGCGGGGCAGGGCGCCCCTCCATCCCGGTCCGCGACCCGCGCCGCCCGCGGACGGATACGTCGGCTTCCCCGCCCCCGTGGCAGGAGCGCACCGCGCCCCGTTCGACGCCCGGCACGACGTCCCCGGCGCCGATACCGGGTACGTCGGGCCGCCCGCGTACCGCCACGCCCGGCGCTTCGCCGGCCCGCGCCCAGCGCCCCGACGCCGCCGCGCCCGGCAGGGCCGAGGCCCCGAGCACGGAAGGGGGTGCGTCCCGATGACACGCGTGCCCCGCCCCCCGGATCTGCCACCCCGATCCGGTGGTGACCGGTGCGGTCCGTGGATCCCGGGGGGACGACTCCCCCATAGGACCGCCCGGAGGACCGCCCGCGGACTCGCCGCGGTCCTCGCCACCGCCCTCACCGCGGCAGCGCCGCTCGCATCGGCGTCCCCCGCCGCGGCCGACGTCGGCCTGCCCCGGATCTCCGCGGCCCCGCCCCAGAACGGCGGATGCGTCAAGCCGTCCCGGCAGCATCCCGCCGACGTCCCGTGGCCGCAGCAGTACATCGCCCCGTCCCGCGCCTGGGACACCACCCGCGGTGCGGGCGCCACCGTCGCCGTCGTCGACACCGGCGTGGACGCCGTGCACAGCCCCGCCCTCGCGGGCCGCGTCACGCCCGCCTCCGCCGCCGCCGGAACCGACTGCATCGGCCACGGCACGTTCGTCGCGGGCCTGATCGCCGCCGCGCCGCGCCCCGGCGCGGGGTTCGCGGGTGTCGCCCCCGAGGCCGGGATCATCGCCGTCCGCGCCACCGCGTCGGACGGCACCGCCACCGCGAGCAGCGTCGCCGCCGGGATCGACGCGGCCGTCGCCCGCCGTGCGCGCGTCATCGACGTCCCGATCGCCCTGGCCAGGAGCAGCCCGGCGCTCGCCTCGGCCGTCCGCAACGCAAGTCGCCACGGCGCGGTGGTGATCGCGCCGGCCTACGCGTCGAGCAGCACCGTCACGGGATCCGGGGACGCCCCCGCCCCAGCCGCCTATCCGGCCGCGTTGCCGGACGTCCTGGCCGTCGCCGCACTCGGGCCGGGCGGCGTCCCGGACCAGAAGCTCGCCCCCCGCACCGCGCCCGACCTGGCCGCGCCCGGCAACGCCGTGATGAGCGTCGGCCCCGGCGGCACGGGCAGCTTCACGGGCGACGGCGCCGAATTGGCCACCGCCTTCGTCGCGGGTGCCGCCGCGCTCGCCGTCGCCGCACACCCAGACCTGACGCCCTCTCAGTTGACCGACCGACTCACCGCGACGGCGTATCACATCCCGGCCGACAAGGCGCTGGTCGGCGCCGGCACGGTGGACCCCGCTGCGGCCGTCACCGCCCCGGATCCCACGGCCCGCCCGACCCCCCGCGTCCCGGCCGCCCTCCACCTGCCGCCCCCCGAGGCACACCCCGGCCGCACCATGGCCATCGCCGTCACCTCCGCCGCCGTGGCAGCCATCCTCATCACGGCCTTCGGCGCGTTCACCCTCCCCCGGGCCCGCCGCAGAGGCTGGCGCCCGGGAGGTTCGGCGCCGTAGGCAGTGCGTCGGCATACGCGGCACCGGGCTCCGTCCGCTCCGACGACCAGGTCGGCCTCGGTCGTGGAGCTGTCGGTGACATGCGGGCGGTGAGGCTGTCGGTGACACGCTGGCGAGGACAGCGTGCCGGGGTGTGCGGAGATGCGTCGTGTGCCTCTCCCCCGGTCTCGGGCGACGGGACAGGACTGGACGGGTGTGGCCCGGGGCATGGGCCTGTTCATGGCCCGCCTTCGTAACGCCCCGTCGCGTCAGACGGCCGGAGCATCGGCGATGCGATACCCGACCCCGGGCGTCGTCGTGATGACCGGCGGACCGCCCAGCTTGCGGCGCAACCGGCCGACGGTGACGGTCACCGTGTTGGTGAACGGGTCGGCGTTCTCGTCCCAGACCTGTTCCAGGAGGTCCTCGGCGCTCAGGAAGCCCGGACCGGCACGCAGCAGCGCCTCCAGGACGGCGAACTCCTTGACGGACAGCTCCAGCGGACGGCCGTCACGTACGGCGGTCCGGCGCACCGGGTCGAGTTCGAGGCCGGCGGCGCGCAGCGTACGGGCTCGGGCGGCCGGCCTGCGGCGGGCCAGGGACCGGATGCGGAGGATCAGCTCCGGGAAGTGGAAGGGCTTGGCGAGGTAGTCGTCGGCGCCCAGGGTCAGACCGCTGACCCGGTCACCAGGTGCCCCGGCCGCGGTCAGCATCAGCACCATCGCGCGATCGTCCTGCTCCGTGATCATCTGGCAGAGCGCGTCGCCATGGATGCCGGGCAGGTCGCGGTCGAGGAGCACCACGTCGTACGCGTTCACGTCGAGCTTGGCTGCGGCGGCCAGACCGTCGTGCGCGATGTCGACGGCCATCCCCTGATCCCGGAGCCCCTCGGCGACGACCTCTGCGAGCGACCGCGCGTCCTCCACGACCAGAACCCTCACCGTGTCACCCTTCCGAAACCGGCCGCCGACGGCAGCGCCGCCGCCACGCGCAGGCCGCCCTCCGGGCGGGCCAGGAGAGCGAGGCGACCGCCGTGTGCTGCCACGATCGCGGCGACGATCGACAGTCCCAGGCCGGAACTCCCCTCCGACCCCGTCCGGTCGGCGCCGAGCCGCTCGAACGGCTGCGTCAGCCGGTCCACCCGGGCCTGGTCGAGGACCCGCCCGCCGGTCTCGACGACGAGGCGTGCCTCGGTGTCGTCGTGTTCGGTGGTGATCCGGATCCAACCGCTCTCCTTGTTGTGCACGATCGCGTTGTCGACCATGTTCTCCACCATCCGGGACAGCAGCGCCGGACTGCCTCGCGTCCAGGCGTCCGGCCGTGCCTCGTCGTCGACGGTCAGCGTCTTCGCGGCGATGTCCGCGGCCCGGTCCGTCAGCGCCGCCCGCGCCAGCTCGCCGAGCGACACGGGGGTCCGGTCGGCGAGGGTGCCGTGCTGGGCTCGGGCAAGGACGAGGAAGCCGTCCAGCAGGTGCTCCACCCGGTCGAGCTCGGTCCGCAACCGGCCGACGAGCGCGACGGTCTGTGGCGCGGGCTCCGGTTTGGCGACGGCCACGTCCAGCGACGCCCGCATCGTTGCCAGCGGCGTACGCAGTTCGTGCGAAGCGTTGCCGACGAAGCGGCGCTGCGCGACGAACGAGGCTTCGAGGCGTTCCAGAAGTCCGTCGACCGTGTCGGCGAGTTCCTTGACCTCGTCGACGGGTCCGGCCACGGCGAGCCGCTGATGCAGGTTCTCCGCGGAGATCCGCCGTGTCGCCGCGGTGATCAGTCGCAGCGGGCGCAGGACCCGGCCGGCGAGGACCCGGCCGAACAGGAGCGAGACGCCCGCCATCACCACCAGTGCGATCAGCGAGCCGACCAGCAGTTGGTGGCTCTGCTGCGCATGCACGTCCGAGAGTTGCCTCTGCAGATCCCGGATCTGCTGCTCGGCGGCGGCCAGGTCGGGTCGTCCGGTCGGGGGCTGCTGAGGCGCGACTCCCGTCACCCGGCCACCGGACATCAGGTAGGTCAGGGCGAGCAGCACGATTCCCGATCCGAGGAACCCCGTGGCGTAAAGGATCGTGAATCGCCGTCCGACGGTCCCGCTCCGCAGCTTGTCCATGTTCCTCTTCCCCCTCGGGTCCGGCCGAGCCCAGGTTGCCCCAACGCACCTAACAGCGGCATGACAGAGGCGGTTCGGACCACGTTATGGCCCGATCCGTAGAACCGGGGCCATGCTCACTACCAACGAACTGCTCCGGCGGGAGTGGACCGGGTTCCGGCGTCCGGGACGGCTGATCGCGATGGCGGCCGCTGCTCTGGTCGTCGTCGCCCTCGGTCTGCTCGCCGCATTCGGCAACCACACGTCCTGCGACGGCCCGTGCCCCGCCGAACCAACCGGGCCGGACGGGTCCCTCGTCAACGACCAGTTCTCCTTCCTCCATCGCGACCTGGGCGAGAACGGCAGCATCACGGTCCGGATGACGTCCATGACGGGCACGATCACCTATCCGCCGCCGGACCATGACCGGATCGTCCCGGGCCTGGTGCCGTGGGCGAAGGCCGGGATCATCATCAAGGACGGGACCCGCCGGGGATCCTCCTACGCGGCGTTGATGCTCACCGGCAGCCACGGTGTGCGGATGCAGTACGACTACCGACATGACATCGCAGGCAGCGTCGGCGGGGTCTCGGCCAATTCGCCGCGCCGGCTGAAGCTGACGCGGTCGGGCGACACCATCACCGGCTACGAGTCGGTCGACGGCGTGCGGTGGACGAAGGTCGGCGCGGCGCACCTGACCGGGCTGCCCGAGGCCGTGCAGGTGGGCCTGTTCGCCGCTTCTCCCGGCGACCTGACACTGCGGTCCGTCGGCCTGGGCGGCGCCACGGAAGAGGTGCGCTTCACGCAGGCCGGCGGTGTCTTCGACAATGTCGTGCTCAAGGGCGCGGCCTCCGCCGGTGGCTGGCGCACGAACGCCGTCGGCGAGATGAACCGGACCGACTGGGAGAAGTACCACAAGGCGTCCGGAGCGGTGCAGAAGAACGGCACGATCACCGTCACCGGCACCGGCGACATCGGGCCGGGAGGTACGGAGGGCGGCGGTCGCCCGGTCGAGCGCACCCTCGGCGGCCTGGCTCCCGGGCTGCTCGTCGTGCTCGTGGTCGCCGTGCGGTTCGCCACCTCCGCCCCCCGCCCCGATCCCGCGCGCGGCACGCCGGTCACCCGCCGAGTGCTCGCGGTGAAGGCGTTCGTCGTCGGGGCCGTCACATTCGTGACCGGTCTCCTCGCCGTGGGCATCGTGGTCCTGGTCGGCGTGGCGATCCCGACGGGGAGCGGGACCTCCGTCATCGGGGTGTCCCCGCTCACCGGAGTGCGGGTCGTCGTCGGTACGGCCGCCGTGCTCGCCCTCGCCGGCGTGCTCGCTCTCGCGCTGGGTGCCCTGATTCGGCGCGCCTGGCTCGCGATCCTCGTCGCCGTCCTGGCGGTCGCGGTTCCCTACGTCGTGACCTCCTTCCCGCTGCTGGCCGACGGCCTGTCGGAGTGGCTGCTGCGGGTCACTCCGGCCGCCGGCTTCGCCGCCCAGCAGACCCTCATCCAATATCCGCAGGTCATCGCCCACTACGCGCCCTCCGCCGGATACTTCCCGCTTCCGTGGTGGGCCGGGATCGCCGTGGTGTGTGCGTACACGGCGACACTTCTCGGAATTGCCCTGAGCCGCCTGCCGCAAAGCCGTCAGCAGGCCGAGCAGCCGCCGCACTGGAGCTGACCCATGACGGCGCAGGAGCCGGGGAGTTCCTGCGCCGTCATCGCGGGCTGCCGGCGCGATGCGGGGATTCCGGAAAGCGGTCAGGGCTGCTCATGTCCACCAGTCCGTCACGCTTCGGCCTCGGGTCCGGTCGTATGCCGGACCGCGTCAGGTGGTGATGGTGAGGATCGCCGAGCCGGTGAGCTGGTGCGCCGCGTTCTCTGCGTTCAGCCGGAAGTAGACCGTCTGTCCCGCGCCCCGGTGGAACGTGAACGTGTTGCCGGTCAGCAGCGGACCCGACGCCCGGACGAAGCACGGCCCGTCGGTGGTCGAGGGCCCACTGCAGTACGTCTCGCGGTAGCCGGTCGTCACCGTGTCGGCCGGGTCCTTGGCGTCCCAACCGACCGTCACCTGCTCGGTGGCCGCGTCATAGCTGTACGTCAGGCCGGTCGGCGCCGGTGCCGGCGCGGTTCGGGTGATGCCGGTCGGCGCGGCCACCGCCGGGACGACGGTCGCTCCCCCCGCTGCCACCAGCGCCATGGCCACCGCCGCTGTGCGGCAGGCGATCCGTACGCGGTCTCGCATGTCTCCTCCAGGATGTTGATCGGGCCGAAGGACCGGACGGTACGAGCCCGGCCCGCTGCCTGGATGGCAGACAAAGGGCGGCGGGATGGCGAGCAGCTGAAGTCTTGCCACGGTGTGCCTGGACGTGGCGTGGCCCCCCGAACGGGCCGAACTCGCCCACGCAGACCGCCCCGATCAGACCTCACCCGCCACGGCACACCCATCAACATCAAGGGGTGAGGAGACCGGAGCGGGTGCCGGAGCGGGTGCCGGAGCGGCGCAGCAGCCTCCGCCGTCGGCCTGGTCGGTTGCCGGGGCGACTGCCTGGTCGGCTGCCCGGCCGTCGAAGAGTCCGGCGCCGCCGCAGACTCCGGTCTCGGGGAGGGTGAGTTCGACGCGGTCGGCGGACTCGAGGTCACCGGCGATGGCAGCGGTGACGGAGCGGGCCTGCTCGTAGCCGGTCATGGCCAGGAACGTCGGGGCGCGGCCGTAGGACTTCATGCCGACCAGGTAGACCCCCGGTTCGGGGTGGGACAGCTCGCTGTGGCCGTGGGGGTAGACGGTGCCGCAGGAGTGCTGGTTGGGGTCGATCAGCGGGGCCAGTTCGGTGGGAGCCTGGAGGCGTTCGTCGAGGCCGAGCCGGATCTCGGAGAGGAACGACAGGTCGGGACGGAAACCGGTCAGCACAATGACCTCGTCCACCGGGTCCAGACGGCGTCCGTCCTCACCGACCAGGATCAGGCGGCCGTCTTCGCCACGCTCGATGGCTTCGGTGCGAAAGCCGGTGACCGCGTCCGCGTGCCCGTTGTCGACGGCGGCCTTCGCGGCCAGGCCGAGGGCCCCTCGGGCGGGAAGCTGGTCGGCGGTTCCGCCGCCGAACGTGGCTCCGCCGATACTGCGGCGCAGGATCCACACCGCGTGTGTACCGGGCTCCGCCTTCGCGACGTCGGCGAGGGTGGCCAGGGCGGTGAACGCGGAGGCGCCGGAGCCGATCACGGCGGTGCGCCTGCCTGCGTAACGGTCGCGGACGATCGGGTCCTTGAGGTCGGGGACGCGGTAGGTGATGCGGTCGGCTGCCGCCTTCTCGCCGAGGGCGGGCAGACCGCCGGCCCCGGCCGGGCCGGGGGTCGTCCAGGTGCCGGAGGCATCGATGACCGCGCGGGCGAAGACACGCTCCTCGCCGCCGTCGGCAGTGGTGAAGTGCACGACGAAGGGCTGGGTTTCGCGTTCGGCATCGACGACACGGTCGCGGCCGGCACGCGAGACACCGGTGACAGTGGCGCCCAGGCGGACGTGCTCGCCCAGGACATCTGCCAGCGGCTGGAGGTACCACGCGGCCCAGTCCCCGCCGGACGGGTACGTTGTGGCGTCGGGCCGGGTCCAGCCGGTCGGCGCCAGAAGCTTCTCGGCGGCCGGGTCGGTGACCTCGCCCCAGGTGGAGAACAGCCGCACATGCGACCAGTCGCGTACGGAGGAAGCGGCGGCCGGTCCCGCTTCCAGGACCAGCGGTTCGATGCCGCGCTCGACCAGATGGGCGGCGGCGGCCAGCCCGGTGGGGCCGGCGCCGATGACGACAACCGGCAGGTCAGCAGTGGTGGTCATGGCGGTGATGTCCTCCGGAATAGGCGGCCGATTCGGCTGCTGTTTCGATTGCTGTCGATATCAGGAGCTTGGCACCAGGCATCGACAAGTGTCAACATAGACACATGTCGAAGTCAGAGCTTGTGGAACTGCCGGCCCTCGACGCGGGGACCCTGGTGCCGTGCTGCCCGCCCATCACCGCCGGGGAGCTGTCGCAGGACGACGCGGAGAAGATGGCCCTCATGTTCAAGGCCCTGTCGGACCCGGTGCGGTTGCGCCTGTTCTCCAAGGTCGCCTCGCACCCGGGGGGCGAGGCGTGTGTCTGCGACATCTCCGACGTCGGCGTCTCCCAGCCGACCGTCTCCCACCACCTGAAGAAACTCCGCGAGGCCGGCCTCCTGACCTCCGAGCGGCGCGGAACCTGGGTCTACTACCAGGTCGCCCCGTCCGTCGTGGCGGCCATGTCCGCCATGCTCGACCTGCGCTCCTGACCGATGGCCCGGGTCGACCGGCCAGCCGGTGCGGTCCCTCGGCCCGGCAGAAGACCCGCTCACCCTTCATGCGGGGAGACCATCTGGCCGCCGCGCTCCCGCCGATCGGGGCTGCCTGGGCGGTCAGTTGCCCCTGGAGCCGAGTCCCACGTGCCGTCGGCGGCCCACCTGCGAAGTCGTTTCCACACCGCCTGCCAGGGGCCGAACACTTCGTGGGGCAAGTCTCGCCACGGGATCCCGGTGCGACACCGGGGATGATTCCCTCCACGGTGCGGCGGCGGTCTGCGAACGTGCGCTCTGCCTTCCTCGTGGTGCAGGGAAGGCAGAGCGCCGGGCGTGCCCACTGCTCGTCGGTCAGTAGGAACGTGCGCCCGCTTTCAAGTCACCGAGGCCGGTAGGCGGTGGCCAGCACGGAGACGGTGACGGTGACGGTGACCCGGCCGGGCACGAGAACGTGATCGGCCAGGTCCGCACGGTTCAGGTGGCGTGCGCTCGGCGTCATCCCCACCAGGTCAAGGGCCTCCGGTCCGGTCAAGGACGTGACGTACTCGACCACCTCGGTACCGGCGGCCTCGAAGAATGGGGCCAACGCCTTGTGCAGGCGACGTTCCTTGGCCGGGTCGATCGCGACCATTCCAGGCACCTCACTGCGCAACTCGTGCAGGTGCCGCCCGGTCGGACGTACCACGACCAGCCGACCGCACGGGCGCAGCACCCGGCGAAACTCGGCCGGGTTGCGCGGGGCGAACACGTCCAGCACGATGTCGGCCATCCCGTCGGCCAGTGGGAGGGGACGGAAGACGTCCCAGGTCGCGGCGGCTGCTCGCTCATGGGCACGGGCCGTCGCGCGCAGCGCGCGCACTGAGGTGTCCAGGCCCAGACCGCGAGCACCGGACAGCTGCTCGAGGACGCCGGCCAGGTAGTAGCCCGTGCCGCACCCGACGTCCACCACGGTGCTCCGCTCGGGCACGGCGCCGGCCGCCAGGTGGGCCACGGTCCGGCGGATCGGACCGAACCCGCCGGTGGCCAGAAACCGGTCCCGGGCTCGGACCATGGCCGCGTCGTCGCCGCTGGTGGCGCGGGTGCCCGTCAGGAGGCTGACATAGCCATGCCGAGAGATGTCGAAGGTGTGGCCCGTCGGGCAGCGCAGCGCGCCACGGTCGGAGTGGAGACAAGCGTTGCACGTCGGGCAGCGCAGAAGATCGAGGAACGATTCGAGGGCAGGGGAAAGCAAGACAGGCACAAGGCACTCCTGGCAGCGGTATGAGGAAGGGACCGTGCCTGCACGCGCGGTCGGCAGATCGCCGCCCCAGGGGCAACGGATCGGCGGCGGCCCTCGATGCGGGCGGCGCCGGAACGCGGGTCACGCGGCAGGCACACCGAGGAGGGCGATGCCGTCCGGCATCGCCCTCACAGCCTCCCGATCAGTGGAAGCAGCAGTGCGGAGTGCTCATGAATGCCACGGCACGATTCTACGAGGCTCAGCCGAAGCCCCTCGCATTCCGCAGTCAGGAGACACGGCCTGCGCAGGCGATGTTCCGGGTGATCTCAAAGCACTACGAAAATGAGGCAGGAATCGAAGTCGTCAGCAACTCCGGTGAAGACAGATTTCGACAGGTTTCGACAGGGACAACTCCTCGACCACGGCCGAATTGTCACCTCCTGCGGTATCCCGAGAACCTCCGACCCCCAGGACCGGCTGGTGCGCACGGAGCGCGCCGTACGACTGGTCGCAGCCGCTCGTCGAAGGCCGCGACGAGCACGGCTCGAACTGCCGGAAGAGCCCTCCCTGCTCAGCTGCGCTCCCTGCTCAGCTGCTTTCACGATCGGCGGTCGAAACCAGCAACACGAGACTACGGTGACCACGTTCGGCACCACGGACCGACCAGGCCCCGAAGGGTCTCGAACCGACGCCGATGGCGACCCTTTCACGTGATCACGAAAAAGTGCCCTGGCCCGTGCCCTTGAGATGGTCGGCGAGATCTGCGCGGCGTTGGTCGCCGCACTCCGCGCGCGGGTCATTCACTACGACATCAAGCCCCACAACGTCATGATCCCCCCGGACGTGCGCGTCAAGGTCGTCGACTTCGGGATCGCCGGGTTCGTCCAGACCGCGTTCTCCGTGGCGCGCTCCTCCCAGCTGGAACCCGCCGGCACTGTGGAGTACGGCACGCCTGAACAGTTCCTCGCCGAGCGCGGCGATGAACGCTCCGACCTGTACGCCCTCGGTGGAGTGCTGTTCGCCTTGCTCGCCGGTCGGCCTCCCTTCACCGGACACAACTGGCTCGCGGTCATCCGGCGCAAGGACGAAGAGGAAGCCCCACACCTGAACGTGCTCCGCCCTGACCTGCGGCCCGAAGTGACCGCGCTCGTCGCCGAGCTGTTGCGACGCGATCCCGCTCAGCGCCCTCGCTCGGCGCGGCAGGTCCACGACCGTCTCCAACAGCTGCGGGCGGACCTCGATCCAAGAGATGCGGGCAGACCGACTCCCCCGACCACCGTGGCACCACCGCATGCCGTGAGCGCCAAGGCCGCTCCGAGGATCCACGTGGCCCATGCGGCACGTCGAGACAGGTCGTTGGACAGAGGCAACTACAGATACCACCGAATCCGCGTCTTCCTTGAAGGGGATGACGACGGCGATCTCGATCGCGTCACCAAAGTCGTCTACCACCTTCATCCGACCTTCCCCGAGCCGGATCGCCTCGTCACGGACCGGACGACAGAGTTCGAATTGAGCATGTCGGCATGGGGAGAGTTCACACTGACGGCAGACGTCCATGTGGAGGGCCGGCAGGCCCCTTTGAGGCTTGAGCAATATCTCAACCTCTGACCCTGCCGGACACCCGGTCGAGGGCGGGGAATCAGCCACGCCTCCTTCGGTCACAACCCGACCCGGTCGCTCAGCTACTCGGCGACACCGGCCGGTCGACCGTCGATGCCGCGCAGAGCTACATCCCGCTGATCGAGAGCGGGCCGCCGTCCCACCGGGACAGCACCAGGTCCCACGCGCCGCTGCTCCTCCGGCGCGGCTGCGAACACTCCCGCGGCGGAAGACAAACGGGTCGGGTGACACCATCCTGACCTCGGCAGCCGCCGAGTCTCTACTGGTCCGCCCGTAAGACCGGCGGACGGGCCACGGCCCTGCGAACGGGGTGCGGCTGCCCCCTCTGCCAGAATCGCCACATGGCTGAACACAACACGGATCACGGCTACCTGCTGGACAACCAGCAATCAGAAGCAGGGGTCCGCTTCGGCGCCCTCGGTGAGTTGTTCGATCCGGTGACGTTCCGGCATGTCGACCAGCTCGGGATCGCTGCCGGCATGCGGTGCTGGGAGGTCGGTGCCGGCGCTCCGTCCGTACCCCTCGGGCTGGCCGAGCGGGTCGGCCCGGCGGGAACCGTGGTCGCCACCGACATCGACGTGTCATGGACCCGAGGGGTCGACGGAGGCGTGATCGAGGTGCTGCGGCACGACGTGGCGGCCGACCCGCCGCCACCCGGCAGCTTCGACCTCGTCCACGCCCGACTGGTCCTGGTACACGTCACCGATCGCGCCGAGGCGCTGCGCCGGATGGTCCAGGCGCTACGGCCCGGCGGCTGGCTTCTCCTGGAGGATGCCGACCCGGGGTTGCAGCCGCTGCTGTGCCCGGACGAGTCCGGTCCCGAACAACGGCTCGCGAACCGACTGCGATCCGGCTTCCGCGCCTTGATGGCGGCACGCGGCGCGGACCTCGCCTACGGGCGAACCCTCCCCCGGCTGCTGCGCGAAGCCGGTCTTGCGGACGTTCAGGCCGACGCCTACTTCCCGATCACCTCACCGGCCTGTGACGTCCTCGAAGCAGCGACCGTGCGGCAGATCCGCCGCCTCCTGGTGGCGGAAGGGCTTGCGACCGACGAGGAGATCGACCGCCACTTGGCCAACGTCGCCACCGGACGTCTCGACCTCGCCACCGCCCCTATGATCTCCGCGTGGGGACGCCGCCCGTAGCCCTCCCCGATCGGCTCTCACACACATAAGCCATCCAACTGGACTGTCTTCCTCGCCCTGTTGGCGGTTCCTTTCCCACCTTTCGTACGATCGGGGCGCCCCATGGGCCTGCCCGTCGGCCTGACGATGATCACCGGGTCGCATACGGAGCCGCTGAGCGTCCCGCCACCTCCGGCGAGGGGCACGTCCCGACCCGGTCCGCTGCCTTCGTCGATTTGGTGGAGCGGCGTCTGCCGACGGTTTCCGGAGCTCGGCCGGCGGCCGAGATCTCATCCGCGCTCGCGGAGGTACGCCTCAAGCTCCGCGGCCCCGGTCAGCATCGCGCGCCCGCGGGCGGACAGCCGGCCACGCCAGTCGTGCAGGGCGGACTCCAGCGGCTCCAGCCCGCCGGCCGCCCGCACTTGGGCGATCAGCGGGGCAATCCGCTCCAGCAGGTAGCCGCCCCGCCTGAGTTGATGGGCCAGTCGGGCATCCCGCACGTCGGCCTCGTCGTAGACGCGGTATCCGGTCCGCGAGTCGCGGCGCGGGCTCACCAGCCCGGCGCGCTCCCATTTGCGGAGCGTCGCGGGACGGATCCCGAGCTTCCTCGCCAACGGTCCGATGAACGTTCCGCCGGGCCGGAGGACAGCTGTGTCGGGTTCGGACACCGCCGCGTCGGGTTCGAACGCCGCGGTGGGCGCCAGGTCGCGGAGGGCGCTCTCCACGGCTTGGAGGGTCCGGCGGTCGTCGAGGAGTTGGGCGTGACTCCCGTCGATGAGACGGAACGCCTCATCGACCGCTTCCTCGTTCACCGCCCGCATGATCGACGTCGCAGTGTGGTGGCCGTGACCGGGCACCAGGGCGAGGAACGCGCGCAGGGCCTGTGCGTGGAGCGCGGTGTAGGTGCGGTAGCCGTGGGGTGTGCGACCGGCGGCCGGAAGGATTCCGGCCGCCTCGTAGTTCCTGATCGCCTGCGTGGACAGACCGTGCCCGCGGGCCAGGTCGACCGGCCTGAGCCGTTCACCATTTTGAAGGTTTCGAGCCATGGTCCCGTCGATGTCATCGAAGAGTTTCAAATGAAGGTTCAACGATACCGTTGAATACATGGCTACTGACATCAGAGCCATCGCCCATGCCGTCGAGGCTGCCGCCGTCATGAGGCTGCTCCCGGCCCGGCCCCGGCTGCTCGCCCTGTAGTCGGCCGAGGCCATGGAGCTGCGGCTGCTCGCCGACGACCTGGTGGCGCTGCTCGACGCGCAGACGCCGCAGCTGATCGCGGCGACCCGCGGGACGACTGGGACCGGGCACGCCTGTACGGGCGCACCGCCACCGGCCTGCTGCGTTACCACTACTGGATGGCCGACACTTCATCGAGCCGCATGACGCGGCTGGTGGGCCTGCGGGACCAGGCCATGGCCGACAACCTCCTGGCCCTCGCCGCCCGGGGCCCGGCACTCGTCCACGCCCACAACGCCCATCTCCAGCGGGAGAAGAGCTCGATGCAGTTGTGGGTGGGGCCGGTGGAGTGGTGGAGCGCCCGTGCGCTGGTGAGCGCCCGGCTCGGTGAGGGGTACGCCTTCGTGGCCACGGCCCTCGGCACGATCCGGCACCACGGAGTGGGCACGCCGCCGCCGGACACTGCCGAAGGACTCCTGTACGCGCTCCCCGAGGACCGCTGCGTCATCGACGCCCCGCAGCTGGCCACCGCCCTCGGCGACACACGGCCCGCGCCGCACATATCCCCCTGGTTCGGCTATTCCCCGTTCGACCCCGCCCATCTGGCGGACAGCGACGGCATCGTGTTCGTCAAGGACGTCCCGCAGAGCTAAGGGCTGTCGTCAGCAGCACGGCCCGTCCACCACCCACAGGCTGCGGAAGCGATCACCCAGAGCTGATCGCCCGGGTACGGGCGGGTGCATGGCGGGTGCGGGCGGGTGGGCGCGGCCGACGGGCCGGAGGCATGGTCACATCCTATGGACTGACTGGACAGCCCGATGACCGATCGGTCAAGCAAGCGGCTTGCGGTATCGGACGTACTCGTTCTGCCGCCGGAACCCCACGCTCTCGTAAAGATCGTAGGACCGGTGCGGATTTGCCGTGCCCGTGAAAAGCCGGGCGGTCGTTGCCCCTTGCTCGCGAAGGATCCGCAGCCCGTCAAGCAGCAGGGCTCGGCCGATTCCGAGGCGTCGCTGGCCTGTCCGGACACTCAGCTCTTCGACCTCACCCACGGTGTGATCGTGGTGGCGGATGGAGCAGAGGGCGACGCCGACCATGTCCTGCCCGTTCCATGCAGCCCTCCAGCATGCCGGGTCGGCGGTGTCGACGAAGTCCTGGAAAGGCCATTTCTGAGTGAAACCGGTGTCCGCATACGAATCGACGACCGTCCTCCAGGCTGCACGGTAGTGGCTTGTCCCGATCGGCCCTGTCCGTATCCCGGCCGGCAGTTCGCTGCCCGGCTCGGGCAACTGCCGCAGATCGTCCAACTCCAGCTCGACCAGGCTGAAAACACGTCGGTATCCGGTTGCGAGCAGAAGCGCCTTGGCGTCCTGCTCGGAGGTCATGGCGTTCGCGCCGATCATTGCCGACCGCGCCGTCCCATGCTGTACGGCGAGCCGACGGATCCGCTCTTCGGCCCAGCTCAGCATGGCCGAGCCGATGCCCTGGTGGCGATGCTCGGGCAAGAGGTAGCCGCGGTGCAGGTAGAGCCACGTATCGTCCCGCTCCTGCCACCACCGGATCGTCGAGTAGCCGACGACGTTTCCGTCGCGCACTACCAGGATCTGGTTTCTGGACGGCTCCTCCAGCTTGGCAGAGGCTGCGGCGATCTCAGCCGCTGTCGGGAGCCCCTCCACAACCGAATGGGCATCGACCCGGTCCCGTTCAGCACACCCCAGCCGCACCACGGCCATGGCGTTGTGGTCTTCGTCGTCGCGACACGGCCGGAACCTGAAGCCGGCCGGAAGGTACTGTCCTGGCGTGTCATCCGACATGGCCGGAGGATCTCAAACTCTGAGGCAGGACCGCCATCCTATTCATGCAGCGGTCGTCCGCGGCCGTTCAACGAGCTGGCCGCGTTCGAAGCGGACCCCGGCGCGGACAAGGGCGACGAGGTGTCGTGCGTTCACGGCTCGCCGCCGCTGTTGGGCGGACTCGACGAGCTTGAACACCATGACGCACGCGACGGCCGCGCTGCCGACGCCCTTGGTGCCGTCCCCGCGCACGCCCATCAGCCCGAGCACGCACGCCTCCGCCTCCGCCTCCGCCTCCGCCTCCGCCTCCGCCTCCTGCAGGCATATGCGGAGGTGGATGCCGTCGGCCCATGCGTAGACGTAGTAGGTGCCGATCTCGTCGATCAAGGAGGAGCCGTTGGCGGTGGTGCCGTCATCGTTCACAACGTTGCTGCGGATGCGGATGCGGATGAAAGCTTCGATTGGTCGTTCCGTGCTGGGAAGTTGGCCACGCCGCAGGGTGTGCGGAGTCGGCTGGTGAACCGGTCAGTGGGGCTCGGAGAGCAGGGCGTTGAGCTCGGGGAAGGCGATGCCTTCGGCGAGGGAGTCGTAGGCGCCGGTACCGAAGAGCTCCTGCGCGGCGCGGCGCGCGGCGGCGTAGGCGGCTTGTGCCACGCCCGAGCCGAGACTGACGCGTGCCACACCAAGGACGCCGAGATCGGCAACGGTCGGGGTGCCGGGGCCGGCCATGACGTTCAGCGGTACGGAGATCTCCCTGGCCAACGCCGTGATGGTGGCGGTGTCGGTGACGCCGGGGACAAAGATGCCGTCCGCACCCGCGTCAACGTACATGTGGGCCCGGGTCAGGGTCTCCTTCAGTCGGGTGTCCGGATCACCGAGCCCGAACAGGAAGGTGTCGATACGGGCGTTGAGGAACAGGCCCGCACCTGCGCGGTCCGCGGTCTGCCGGGCCGCAGCCAGCCGCGACGCGAGCTCTGTCGGGGGCCGGGTGCCGTCCTCGATGTTGACGCCGACGGCGCCCGCCGCGAGCACCCCGGTGACGGTCTCGGCGACTCCGGCGGCGTCCTTCCCGTATCCGCCCTCGATATCAGCGGTGACCGGAACCGCGACGGCGTCGACGATCCGGGCGATCAGCTGCAGCGCTCGGTCGCGGGCAAGGACGTCGCCGTCCGGAGAGCCGAGCGACCATGCGGCCCCGGCGCTGGTGGTGGCGATCGCGGGGGCGCCCGCGGCCTCGATGACGCGGGCGCTCGCAACATCCCAGGCATTGGCAAGCGCGAGTGGCACGGATGGAGTGTGCAGAGAGCGGAAGAGGTAGGCGTCGTTCGGCCGTGTGATGGTCATGGGCGCAATCAAACATCGACTACCACCCGCTGTCCGGCAAGAATCCGACATGGCCGTCGCCCTCGATTCGGACGGGCAAATGACTCAAGGAGCGGCACGACAGCCGTCCCAACACTCCTGACCAGACGCAGCTCATCAGTCAGCTCATCGCTCAGCCGCCGGCGATTTCGCCGGAGTCCTACGCGTACGCAGCCCCATCGGCGCGTGTACCGGCTCCCCGAGGTGCAACCGCCATCGGACTGCTGTGCTGGGAGATTCGACGTGGCCGCTCGGATTTCCACGGCACACGCTCAAGGTTCGGCCCTGTTCAATGCGACGTCGCCCGGTCCTCGGCCGAGTCGACGGTTGTCGACGGGATGACGAAGTAGGCCAATGCCGCGAGGACTGCCACACTCGCTGGGAGTATCAGAGTGCCGGGAAGGACCAGGCCGCAATCGGTCCGGCAACGGACGCTCCCATGGCGAATCCGGTGATCTTCAAGCTGGCGCCGGTGGTGAAGATCTGGCCGCGCAGGTGTTCCGGGGCCTCCCGGTGGCGTACTGCGAACAAGGCGGCCAGTTGGGGCCCTTCGCCGATCCCGGCCATCAGTGCGGCCGCGATCAGCACGACTGGCCGACCCGACGCGGCCAAGGCCAACGCGGCAGCCTGGACAAGGGCACCGGCCCAGATGATTGTGTCGGGCGCGACCGAGCGCGGAAACCGTGCGAGCACGGCGTTGGCCATCAAGGCAGAAAACGCCGCGCAGGAGAGCAGCATCGCGCCACGGCCGGCTCCGCCCAGAACACGCTCGCCGAGCAGCGCGATGCAGGCCGTCAGCATGCCCTGAGCCGCACAGGAGACGACCGAGCTGAGGGTCGCTCGGGCCAGAGACGGTCTCCTGACGATGACCCGTATTCCGGCAGCAAGGTCGCCGATCACCGAGGTTGCCCGAGGGCCCCGCCTCCAACCGGAGTGGGCGGGCAGCATCCACGCGGCGGGCAGCGCCAAGCAGATGAGCCCTGCGGAGACCACCACGGCCGTCGGAGCTCCCAGCACCTCCGCCATGCCGCCGGCGAGGGCCGGACCGGCCAGACTCGCCGCACTGAACGTCATGGCATCGAGCGCGTTCGCCCGGGGCAGACCGTCGCCCGTTACCACCCGGGACAGTTGAGCCGTCCATCCGCCCGACAGGGCCGGCCCCAGCAGCCCCGTGAACACGGCGATCAGGATCGTGACAGCGAACGGCAAGCGGCCGAGCCCCACGAGGATCACCCCCAGACCAGCCGCGTACAGGACGAGGGCCCCTGCCAACAGGCGGCCCGGCCGTCCCGCTCTGTCGAGAAGCGCCCCGAGCACCGGCCCTCCTACCGCGGCGGAGATCGTGATGCCCGCGAGCAGCGACGACGCGTCGGTGGACGATCCGGCCAGTGTGAATCCTGCGAGCATCAGTGCCGGTCCTGACATCTCGTCCCCGGCACGTGCTGCCACTGCTCCGGTGAGATAGAGGCGGAGCGAGTAACGCATTTTCATGTATAAGACGTTACGGAGGTAACCCAAAACTCAGCAAGATGCGTTACATTGTCTGCGTGCCCTCCAACCTCGACGACTGGTCCACCCGGCACTCCGTGCTGACCATGGCTCGGCGAACCGCCGCTCTGATCAACGTTCTCGACGACGACTGCCCCGACCCGGCCGAAGTCGCCGAGGTGCTTCGCGCATACGGTGAGACAGACCCCGTCGACCTCACCACTCGCGATGTCGCCGGGATGCGTACGTATGCCGCCCTGCTGCGGGAAGTCTTCGCCGCCGAGACCACCGACGCTGCCGCCGCCGGCCTCAATCGCCTCCTGCAGGAACACACCGGGCCGCTCCGCCTGACTTCGCACGGGGGCAGTACCCCCTGGCACCCCCATCTCGACCCCGACGACGACGCTCCCTGGGACGAGTGGCTCCTCGCCTCGTCCTGTATGGCCCTGACCGTCCTCGTCTGGGACCGCCAGCGTCCGCCCGGCAGGATCTGCTCCTCACTCAGCTGCCGGAACGTCTTCATCACCCAAGGCAGCGGCCCGGAACGCCACTACTGCTCCCGCCGATGCGCAACCCGCGAACGGGTCGCGGCCCATCGGCGCGCCCGCTCCGCCGAGCAGTCGGGCCAGACCGAGTAGGGCAGCCGGAGCCGATGCGGTATTCCGTCGGACTTCGGTGGCGCGCGCTCCGGATCAGCCGTCACAGGACACGCGTCGGTTGGCCATGTTGAGCAGCACAGCCGGCCACAGGCTCTGACCGGCGTGGCTGTCTGTCGTGCGCGGAGCAGTCACCGAGCGCGCAAGCCTGCGCACTGGATGCGCCGACGGGACCACGGCCGTACAGCCAGCCCCTCCTTGCCAGGAGGAGGGGCGCCGTTCGGTGCGCGATCCGTGCTGGATGCGCGACGGATGGCGGATGAGCTCACGGGGCGGCGGCCGGAAGGATGGCCGACATGGATCCCGAACTCGAAGCATTCATCCCGTTGTTCCCCCCGGGCCGACCTGGCCGATCCGGTTGCCGAGCGCAAGAACTTCGCCGAATTGGCCGCCGCGGTGCCGGCACCGGACACCGCGGGCATGAAAATCGAGGACCGTAGGGTGCCTGCCGACCCGGACGTGAAGGTGCGGATCTATCGCCCGCGCCTGGCGCGGGGTGCCATCGTCTGGCTGCACGGCGGCGGATGGGTCATGGGTGATCTGGAGACCGAGCACCCGTGGGCTGCCCGGGTCGCGGAGAGTTCCGGCGCGGTGGTGATCTCGGTGGGCTACCGCCTGGCCCCCGAGCATCGGGCATCGGTTCCCGGCCACGCTGGACGACGCCTATGCCGTACTGGCCTGGACGGCCGAGCACGCAGCCGAACTCGGCATCGCCCCGGAGCGGATCGCGGTCGGAGGGCACAGTGCCGGCGCGGGAATCGCGGCCGCGGTGGCGCTGCGGGCGCGTGATGAGCGGGGCCGCCGATCCGCTTCCAACTCCTCAACCAGCCGGGGCTCGACGATCGGCAGGAGACGTGGTCGGCGCGGAACTTCACGGCTACCCCCTGGTTCAACCGCGACAAGGCCACCGCGGCCTGGCGGCACTACCTGGGCTCCATCTCCGCCTCCCCGTACGCGGCACCGGCGCAGGCCGACGACCTGTCGGGCCTGCCGGCCGCATTCATCGCCACCGCGGAGTTCTGTCCGAACCGCGACGAAGCCGTCTACGCACTGCGCCTGCTCCAGGCGGGCGTTTCGGTCGAACTGCACCAGTGACCAGGCACTTTCCACGGGTCGCAGGCGATCCTGTCCGCCGAGGTGTCACAGCGGCAGATCGCCGAACTCGGCGCAGTGCTGCGCCGCACCCTCGCCGAGTGAGCCGTCGACACCGAAGTGCACACGGAGAGAACCCGTTTGCACCCGTTGATCACGAGAGGACGAGTGTCTTGAAGATCCGACTGATGGTCTGTGGAAGCGCGGCCGCGCTGAGCATCTGTGCGGGCACGGTGACAGCGGTTCCCACTGCCAACGAGACAGGGGCCGAATCGGCCGGCAGCACGAGCCCGTCGGCCGGCTTCGATGCTGGGGAGCCGGCTGCTTCTCTCGTATCGACCATGGAGGATCTCAACCGCTTCTACGGCAGGCTGCTCGCCGGCAGGATCGTCAAGCCGTCGTCGCTGGCGCAGATGCAGCGCACGGTGCCGGTCCACACCTTGGAAGGGACGAGGACGATCGACTACGGCCTCGGCCTGCACCAGGTCACGATCCCCGGTTGCGGCACGTTCTGGGGCCACGACGGCACGGTCCGGGGAGCCGCAACGATGTCCCTGACCCGCGCCGACGGAAAGCGGCAGATGTCCGTCGCGGTCAAACTCATGAGGCGGAACGAGACGGACTCTTCGGGGAAGCCGCAGCACCACCCCATCGACGACGCGCTGTCGGCCCTGTACCGGAAGGCGATGTGCAGTACAAACGGTGTGCGCCAACGGAGCAGCCCAGGCCAAGTACACCGCGCAGATCTCGGAGTTCACTCGCCGAACAACCGGCACCGCCGTGATCTCAGTAGATTCCGCCGCACGACAGCGGCCTGCTAACTTTCGTGCCCCGAAGGGGCTCGTCCCATGTCTCGGATCAACCTCTCCGAACCGGCAGTGGTCTCAGCTGACCTGATCCGCCGACCTGGTCGGATTGCGGACTACTGGCAGGACGACATCTCGTTCCACTGTGGCCAGTTGCGTCAGTCGGATCAGGCCGTGGTTCGACCGGTCGCCGAAGCAAAGCCGAGCCACGTGTGCCGGTTGCCCGCCCAACACCAGCCCACCTTCGGTGCATCACGGTTGTCTCGGCCGTCTCGCCCGGTCCCGTTGCTGATCCACAAGGCTGGGGTTCGCGCGTCGAGTGTGCCGTTGGCTCTCCGCAAGCGGGAGCCGATGGTCATGAAGCAGTGGCCCCGTTCAAGTGCCGCCGGCTGCTGGATCACCCAGTGGATGCCCTCAATCAGGAGCAATGGAGTGCGGCCTCCTTCGACGATGGCGGGCAGTGCCTCGTGAGGGCTCCAGTTCGCCATGTGATCGCCTCGGTCGAGGCCCTCCACCACGTAGATTGGCTCGTCGGGTACGTTCACGGTCTGGATGGGCGAGAACTGATCGATATCGGGCATGTCCACCACGATGAACCCCTGCTTCCCCTGATGCCGAAGCAGAGGCGCGAGGGCCGATGCCGGAACCCGGTCCGGGCGCACCACAAGAAGTCCGGTACGAGCCCCGGTCTCTGCGGCCATGGAGCGCAGCTCGGCAGGCCGAAAGCCACCAAGTTCATGCACTCCGAGCTCGATCAATCGCTCTGCCTGGTCGGTGATTGAGGGAAGAGTGTGCAATTCGGCTGGCATGCGACTCCACGGAACGTCGAAACAGAACAAGTTGAACGTGCCCGCCTACAACGCGGCGGACGCCGGAATCGTTCCACATCCTCATAGCCAATGCCCGACAGCGGACGACGGACGTCGCCGCGATCCGCAGACCCGCCGGCCCGCTGGCCCGCGTGGAAGTAGTGGAAGTAGTGGAAGTATGAGCCCATGTGGTCGCGACCGCCGTTCGGGGACGAGTTACGGACAGAGCTGGGCTCCCCCAGGCACTCTCGGCGGCTGAGCAGTAGCCCGCGCTCACGTGTGTGGCGCGTGGACCTGGCCGGGGCACCGGCGGTGGTGAAGCAGATCGTCGACGGTCCCGACGCCGAGGAGCGGTATGCCCGCGAGGTGGCCGCGCTGCGCCTCGCCGCACGGGCTGAGCCGCCCGTGGTGCCCGCACTGCTGGGCACCGATCCCGGCGAACGGGTGCTGGTCCTGGAACATCTGGACCACCAACGCCCGTCCAGCGACTGGATCGTCGGCTACGCGGCGGCACTGGCCCGGCTGCATGCCGCTGCCCGCCCGCAGGACATCGGAATGCTTCCCCGCTGGCTGGGTCCGGACAGCGCCGACGTCGAATCCTTCCTCAGGCTGGCCGAGGCTCTTGAGGTAGCGGTCACTCCTGGCGTGTCCGGCGAGCTCGACGACCTCGTGCACCGGCTCGGCCAGGCATCGGGGCACGCCCTTCTCCACGGGGATCCGCGTCCCGGCAATGACCTGCACACCTCCAGCGGGATCAGGTTCATCGACTTCGAACAGGCATCTTGGGGCAGCGGACTGGTGGAGCTCGCCTACCTGCGCATCGGCTTCCCGACGTGCTGGTGTGTCACTGCGGCATCCGCTCCGCTGCTGGACCGGGCGGAGACTGCCTACCGCACGGCATGGCGCACCGCAACCAGCACCGAACTCCACGGCGACCTCGCCGACGCATGCGCAGGCTGGCTGCTACGAGGCGACGCGCTGGTCGAGAGGGCCCACCGCGGAACCACTGACCACCTGGCCCGGATCCCGGACCGGGACTGGAAATGGGGCACCGCAACCGCCCGGCAACGGCTCGTCCACCGGCTCGGTGTCGTCGGACGGATGGCTGCCGACCGCCCCGGCCTGAACGATCTGAGCAGGCTCAGCACGGACATCCGCTGACGAATGCTCGATCGCTGGCCCACGCTCCCACCAGTCCCGGCAAAGCGTCCATAGACACCTGCCGATGTCTCGGGTCGCGCGTACGCTCGGACCATAACTCTTGGCTATTCCCGCAGCCTTCGCCCGGTCGACCGGTTCACGGCGCGCGGTCACGGCGGCCCAGGTCAGTTGGGTACTGGGACCTAGGACATTGGTCCAGTTCCTTGCCCGATGTACTTCAGTGGGAGTGCTGGTCGAATGGGAGCATGGGTGCTCTTGCGAATCTTCCGGGCTCGGACGTCCGCATGCGACTGGCCACGGAAAAGAATGTCTGGCTGTGCACCGTGCGGCCGGACGGCTCGACTCATGTGACGCCCGTCTGGTTCATCTACGAGGCCGCCAGGTGGTGGATCGGTGTGGATCACAGCTCGGTCAAGGTCAGGAATATCCAGGCCGATCCGCGCGTCTCCCTGGCCCTGGAGGACGGTCGACTCCCGGTCGTCGCCGAAGGAGACGCCTCACTGATTCTCGACCGGTTCCCCCCTGAGATCGTGACTGCGTTCGAGGACAAGTACGGGTGGGACGTATCCGCCCCTGCTCGCCCAGGAGGCAGGCGCGTGCTGCTGGAAGTGCGTGTACGTCGCTGGTTGTCCGCCGGCGCGGCTCAGTGACCGCGCTAAGGACTGCCTCAAATCCCTTGCATTCGTAGCAGTGCCGCTGGCGTCACACCCCGCTGGGCAGCCCGGGACCGGCCGAATGCCTGGCCGGTCCCCACCCCCGGATGACCCACCCGGGGGCCGACAACGGGCTGATCACGCACCAGGCCTATTGCCCCGCAGTGTTGCTCACCCGGTCGATCGGCGGTTGACCGCCCTCGCCTCGGCCGGCGACCAGTGGCTGCGACCACTCACACAACGCTTTCCATGCAGACCAGTTGATCCCTCTCGTCCCACGAATCGGTAATGGTGAATCCGAACCGCTCGTACAGGGCGATCGCATCTGCCCGCCACTCCCACACCGACAGCCGCACAGCGTAGACGCCGCTTTCCGCTGCGTACTCGAGTGCGGTGCCGACCAGGCTGGACGCGATACCCAGACTGCGGACTGTTGGATCCGTCCAGAGCCTTTTGAGCTCGGACCGCCCGTCGATGGGGATGGTCACCACCAGGCAGCCCACCACACTGTCCCCGCCCACCGCCAGCAGCACCACATCGTCAACAAATGCGGTCCGTGGATCCAAGATCTCTGTCCGGTAGCGCTCCGACAACTCGTCCACACCGGCGACGGCCTCACCCTTCTCCGCCTGTGTCCGCAGGTGGTAGGCCGCCAGCAGGTCGGTCAGCCCACCCTCGGCGGAAGCGGCCTGACCTCGCCAGCGGACGATGGCAACCTTGCGTTGATCAGTCATGACGTCAGCATCACATGTCGTATGTCAGGACTTGGAGGAAGATCTTGATCCCCTAAAGCCAATACCGGTGACTTTGATAGTGCTGGCTCGTTGAGTTGGTGTGCCAAGGCCCGGACAGTTGAAGGTAGTTGAGGGCGATCGGTTTTCGGATCGCATCGCCCTTGGAGTGCTCACGCGTGCGTTTCCGCCGGAGTTGGTGGATGAGGTGGTGGCGGAGTGCGGACGCACCGAGGAACGTCAGCGTCTGCTTCCCGCTCGGGTGGTGATGTATTTCGTGCTGGCGATGTGCCTGTTCTCGGGGCAGGGGTATGAGGAGGTCGGACGGCTCCTCACCCAGGGCCTGGAACGCGAACGCCGCTGGTCGAAGACGTGGCGGGTGCCCACCAGCGGGGCGATCGGACGGGCCCGGTTACGGCTGGGGGCGGAACCGATGAAGGCGTTGTTCGCCAGGGTCTGTCGGCCCGTGGCGCTCCCGGCGACGACGGGAGCGTGGTTTCGGGGCCTGCGGTTGGTGTCGGTGGACGGGACGACCTTCGACCTTCCCGATACGCAGGCCAACGCCGCCTTCTTCGGACGGCCGGGAACGGGGCGTGGCCAGGGCAGGAGCGCGTATCCGCAGGCCAGGGCCGTGGCCCTGGTCGAGTGCGGTACCCACGCCGTGTTCGCCGCCGACGTCGCGCCACTGGCGGTGCATGAGACGGCCCTGGCCCCCGTCTGTTCCCCTCGCTGACCAGAGGAATGCTGCTCCTGGCGGATCGGGGCTTCCTCGGCTTCGATCTGTGGCGGGCCGCCGCGTCGACCGGCGCGGACCTGTTGTGGCGGGTCCGGAGCAACGCGGTCCTGCCCGTGGTGGCCGCGCTGCCCGATGGCTCGTATCTGTCGGAGATCGTTGCCGCCCGGGACAAGAACCGGCGGGCCGACCCGGCACAGGTTCGCGTCATCGAATACGCCTTGGGCCCAGGTGGGGAGGGCGCCGTTTACCGGCTGGTCACCACGCTCCTGGACCCGGCCACCGCACCGGCCGTGGAGCTCGCTGCGCTCTACGCCGAGCGCTGGGAGATCGAGACGACCTTCGACGAGATCAAGATCCACCTGGGCGGACCCGGATTCGTCCTGCGCTCCCAGTATCCGGTCGGGGCCGAGCAGGAGATCTTCGGGTTCCTCCTGGTGCACCACGCCCTGCGCGACCTCATGCACCAGGCCGCCCGGCAGGAGAGGGAGGATCCGGACCGGATGTCCTTCACCCGCACCTTGCGCGTCGTCCGCCGGCAGACCACCAGCCAGGCGGGATTTTCCCCCCTCCCGGCTCACCCGGGCACTGAAGCAGACCCTGCGTGAAATCACCGAACGCCTCCTGGAACCACGGCGGTTACGGTCCAACCCGCGAGTGATCAAACGCAAAATGTCCAACTGGGCACTCAAACGCGCCGAACACAACAACCCACCTCGCCCGGCCACCCCCGCCGTCACCCTCGTCGAACCCACCAAAACATCCCCAACCCCACGAATTAAGCACTAAAGCACCGGTATTGCCCCTAAAGCGTGTTGCGAAGGCTGTGACTGGGCAGGTAAAGCGTGGCTCTGTTCCTGTCCGGATCATGCGGCCTTGGCGGGGTTGTGCATGGTGGCGACGGCCTGGACTTGGAACTCCTAACGCACTGAACTGCGCGAAACGCCAGGCTCAGGTGGTCATGCATCAGAGGGGTTCGTAAGCCCAGCATTCTTCCGAGACGTCCGCCAGAGTGAGGTCGCCTTGCTTGTGCGGGGCGACAAGGGGAGCCCGGCCCCGTCGCAACTGACGGCACACGGCGCGTGAGGGTCAGGCAGGGTGCGTATCAGGAATTCGGCATCGGCCTCTCTGACGACCGACGCGATCTCCCGGGCTGCTCGTCTGTCGAGAGCGCCTATTGCTCGCTCTATCAGGAGGCGGTCGTCCCAGATGTCATAGCCAGGCAGGTGCGGCTTGGGCAGGTAGAGCGGCCATCCGGGACGGCGCACGATTGCTCGCCGGCACTGGGCGGCATCTTCGAGCTCCCGGGCGGGAAGGCCCCGTTCGGCTTCGAAACGAGACGCCTGACGACGCGTGTGGGGGTGAAAACCGTGAAGGCCTACGCCGGTAGTTCCGAAGATGGGACCAGCAGATGGCATCCAGACGTAGAGCAGCCGCCGTCTTTCGGGGCATGACTCTTCTTTCGTAAATAGTGACCTCGATGGGGAACTCTACTGTGCGAGCGCGCGGCAGGGCTGGGACGGGCCGCGGGCGGCGGGCCCGTTGCCGGATCCCCGGCGGTGAGCGTCACCGGCCGAAGTGGCAGGTTGCGCTGGAGATGCTCGACGAGTCGGCAGCGGTCGGGCTCCGGCGCGCGGTGCTGGTCGCGGACGCCGGTTACGGCGCGAACGCCGCCCTCCCGTACGAGGACCCACCCTGGGACTGGACCTCCTCCAACACCTGTTAGGCACGTGGACCGGCACCTGCCCCACCTGCCGACAACCCACCCCCCATGGCAGCCCTACGACACCCCCTGGCAAAGCCCTACTGGTTGTACTGATCCGCGCGGGCCCCGTATCGGACCCTAGCGCCGGGCCAGCGCCAGCACGCTCAGACCGAACATCAGGACACCAAGAGGGAGATGGACCGACGGAACGTGAGCGATGCCGAGCACGACTTGAACCGAGGCGAGTACGAGGAAACCTGACGCGTGCCAGACAGGCCGGGGCGAGCCGCCGCCCGGCTTCCATGCCAGCACCGCCGCGAGCACATACAGCATCGACGCCCCGTACATCACACGGGCTCCGACACTGTGCAGCGTCTCTCCGAAGGACGAGGTCAGCAGCAGTCCGGCGGAGACCGCCTGAAGGAAAATGGTCAGGGTCTGCAGAGTGATCGCGACCTGCAAGAACGAAGAGCCGCGCTGTACGCTCGCCGTCGCCGTCTCCTGAGTGGCCATGTCGCAGTCCCCTTTTCCGCCCTCGGGCAGTAGATCGATAAGGTCTCACCAGCCCGACGAAGCGGGCGTGCGAAAGGTAAGGCGAGGGGGCGACCGGAAGCATGGGGACTGTCGGGACCAGCACGGATGAGATATCCGGTGAGCGACGCCAACTGATCAATGTCGCTTATCGGTTGCTCGGTTCGGTGACCGAGGCCGAGGACGCCGTACAGGATGCCTACGCACGCTGGTACGGGCTGCCGCGAAGCCGGCAGAAGGAGATCCTTTCCCCCGGCGCCTGGCTGACGACAGTGACCAGCCGCATCTGCCTGGACCTGCTCGGCTCGGCGCGGGCCCGCCGTGAACGCTATGTCGGCGCGTGGTTGCCCGAGCCGCTGCCCGACCGCACCGAGTGGGACCATGCGGGCGGTGCCGACCTCACCGGCCCTGCAGACCCCGCCGACCAGATCGTCCTGGACGAGTCGGTAGCCATGGCCTTCCTCGTCGTCCTGGAGTCGATGACGCCCGCCGAGCGGGTGGCGTTCATCCTGCACGACGTCTTCCGGTACCCGTTCGCCGAGATCGCCGACGTTCTCGGCCGGACGCCCGCGGCCTGCAAGCAGTTGGCGGCCTCCGCCCGGCGGCGGGTGAGCGTCGCGCCCGCTCCAGTGGCGGCGACCGGCCAGACCGACGTGGTGAGGCACGTCAAAGAGGCATGGGAGACCAAGGACATCGAAGCTCTCATCGGTCTCCTCAACCCGGCCGCAGTGATGACCGCCGACGGCGGCGGCATGGTCGGCACCGTTCTGCGCCCGGTCGAGGGCGGCACGCGCATCGCCCAGTACATGGTCGCCATTGCCGACAAGGCTCCGGGGCTCGAACTCCTGGAGCGATCGGTCAACGGCATGCCGGGCCTGGTGGCCCAGCGTGCCGGCGTCGTCATGACCGTGGCCTCGTTCGACGTCTCCGACGGGCGCGTCACCCGGATCTGGGTGGTCCGCAATCCGGAGAAGCTGCGGCCGTGGGCGCGGGCGGTCTAGCCGGCCCTCGCTCGGTAGAGCGTGCAGTCGCCGCCAGCAGATGAGAGCGTATCCGGGCGGTGACGGGGTCGGCCGCGCTTGCCCTGTACCGGCGGTACGGCGGGCGGCAGTGGGATCAACTGGGCGGTGTGGCGGCGAGCGGGATGCCGGTGGCGTGGGTCATCAGGGTGGAGGCGGTTGCAGTGACGCTGGGCACAGGCCGGGCCGTCACGAACTTGGTGACGGCGTCGACGACGATCTGCTCGTTCGCGGAGAAGCGGGGTTCCGTGAGGAGGCGCCGGCCTTCCTGTCGAAGTGCCCAGTTCGGCCGGCCGCGCGGGGACGGTACCGGCCCCGGCCGGTGGGAACCAGGTGCCGGTGATCGCAGAGCCCGTCGCAAGGGCTATGGTGCCTGCGCGGCATCCGGCCCACCGTCGGTACATGTTGGGCCAGTTCGCCGTCATCTACAGCCGGCGTGCCGCAACAACCGCTGAACTGGTGGGAGTTGTGAGTACTTCGGCGGCTTCCAGGGCTGGATGAGTGAGGTAGAACATGCGGAGCTCATCCACTTCGCCGCCGAACCGAGGCGGCCAATGGGGCGAGGGAGTGAAGTCGTCCAGGATGAGAAGGCCACCGGGAGCGAGCTGATCGACGACTCCCTGGGGGTCGTCACGCTTGCCTCCGCCGTCGCAGAAGAAAACGTCGAACGGGGCTTGCTGCTCAAGCAGCCGCCAGTCCCCAGTGAGAACGCTGACGCGCTTGTCGTCCGCGAAGACACCGGCCGCTCGACGAGCCAGCCCCTCGTCACGCTCCACGGTGACCAGGCGTGCACCGGCGCCAAGGCCGCTGTGCAGCCACGCGGTGCCCGCTCCCGAGCCGGTGCCGCTCTCCGCAATGGTTCCCTGGGGTTTCGCAGCGGCGGCCAGTCTGAGCAATCTGCCCACTTCAGGGATACAACTCTTCTTGAATCCCGCCTCGGAGGCGACACGCTCCGCGGCCACCACACGAGGCGGAACAGCGCGTTCTACCATGATCACACCCCTCCTTCATCGTGAGCATGAATCTATCCGCCAACAGAGGCATCTGTACGGAGTCTCGCCCGTCCGGACCCTGCAGAGTTGCCCGGTCAGAGTGTTGGGCCGTATCCGCGAGTTCTCGTCAGAGGTGTTGGCTTCGGAAGCTCTTCGGGTTGCCGCGGCGATTGGTTGCATGACCCGAGGCGCTCAAGTGTACGGACCGCTGAAGGCATGAATGATCACTACGGTCAGCGGGGCAGCCCCAGCTCACCCGCACGTAGCCCGGCCTGGAAGCGGGAGCCCGCCTCGAGCTTGGTCATCAGCTCGGCCACGCGTCGTCGGTAGGTACGCAGCGAGACACCCAGCCGTTTGGCCGTCGACTGGTCGGTGAGTCCCGAACCGAGGGCTTTGAGGATCATGCGGCCGTCGGCGTCGAGATGGGGGACGTCGCTGCGCAGATAGGTGTCAAGATCGGACGACTCGTCCCAGATTGCTCCGAACAGCGAATGGACGCCGTCGATCAGGATCTGCGACGTCGTCACGGTGTACTCACGCCCGGTGGGAGTCTCCCGGCCGGCAAGAATCATCACCTGCCGGTCGATGAGGATGGTCTCGTGCGGCAGCGGTGAGCTGCTGATCCGTACGAGAGCCCCCTCCTTCTGTACCAGCCGCAGGTGCGCGCGGGCCTCCTCCTCGGCGAGCGCCACCGGGCTGAGCAGCTTTCGAGCAGCGAAGCCCGGGGATTTCGTGGCACGCGTCCGGCTCTGGATGGCCGCTCTGGCCTCCGGTTGTGACCAGGTCTTGAGGTCCCTGGCGGCACACAGGAACTCGCTGTGCGCGGACTCGAAGAGATGACCGGCACGCGCGATCAGCTCTGCGTCCCCTTGGACTGAAAACACGGGTTCGTTCCGCATCCCTCCAGTCTGGCAGCAAGCTGCCGCGAGCTCGCCGACCTTTGTGGCGGCGGGCACCATGAGCCTCATGACGATCAAGACCTTCTCCCTCGGCGGAGACCTGACCATCAACCGGCTCGGCTTCGGCGCAATGCGCCTGGCGATGGGGACCTTCGACGGTCCGCCGCGAGCCCCGGAGAACGGCATCGCGGTACTCCGGCGCGCCGTGGAGCTGGGTGTGAACCACATCGACACCGCCGGCTTCTACGGCAGAGGAGAGGTGCGGGCCAATGAGCTGATCCGTACGGCGTTGACCCCCTACCGTGACGACCTGGTCATCGCGACCAAGGTCGGCCCCATGCTCGGGCCTGATGGTGTGCCGAGCGAGCAGGCGACGCCTGATCAGCTGCGCGGCCTGGTCGAGTCGGATCTGCGCTCCCTCGGGCTGGACCGACTCGACCTGGCCTATCTGCGAGTGGGCGGGATGACCGGGCCGGGTGGGGAGTCGATCGCCGAACGGTTCGCGGTATTGGCCGAGCTCCGGGAGGAGGGGCTGATCCGGCACCTGGGTGTCAGTAATGTCGACGCCGTCCAGTTTGCCGAGGCCCGGACGATCGCACCCGTCGCGGCGGTGCAGAACCAGCACGCCGGTGACATGGGGCTGCTCGCGGAATGCGCGGAAGCGGGCATCGCGTACGTGCCGTACTTCCCGCTCGGCGGTGGCGGAAACCCACTCGACGCCGAACGGCTCGGCAAGGTCGCAGTACGCCTGGGCGCGACCACGGCGCAGGTGCAGATCGCCTCGCTGCTGGCGATGTCTCCGTCGGTGCTGGCGATTCCGGGCACCGGTTCTCTGGACCACTTGGAGGAGAACCTCGGGGCCGACGATCTGAGTCTCAGTGACGAGGACATGTCCCAGCTCCGAGGCTGACCGCTCGACTCCGGAAGTCGGCTCGGCAGCCACCTCACCGATCACCGACTGCCCGATCGTCGGCTGGCCGATCGTCCTCGACACATCCAACTCGCGCCGCCTTCCCCGGCGTCCGGGCAAGCAGACGTACGGCCGTGATCCGGACGTGATCAGCGCCTCGTAATCTCCATGGCCAGGGGATTCACGGGATGAGCGGTCAAGGCGGGGGCAGCACATGACATACCGGCGCGCGGCGATTCCGGCACTGGTGGGAGGGCTGCTCCTCACGACGCTCCTGTGGTGGGCGGGGGCAAGTACGCAGGCCCTTCACCTGCCGGGTACCACCGGTGTGATCGGCGGCCGGGCCGCCGCCGAGCTCGAACATTGGCTCACCCCTTGGTCGTACGACCCTCCGGCCTCGGTTGGGTTCGGGGCCGAGGTACCCGGCGGGACCGGGGACACGGCCGGGAACGGCAGCACCCGCTATCTCTCGCTGTACACAACCGCCCTGCAGATCCGGTTCGCCGCGGTCTTCGCCTTCTTCGTGCCCGTGGCGCTGCTCCTGATCCGCAGGCTGCCACCGGTGCACGGCAGGATGCCGGCCGCGCTGCTCGCGGTGTGGGCCTGGGGGCTGGTGGCCGGGACCCTGGCGGTGACCGTCTCCGCGCCGTGGCTCATCGCCTCGCAGGGGCACGGCAGTTACCGCTTCCTGCCCCAGCTGGCTAGCGTGATCTCCTCAGGACGACAGGCCCTGGTGGCAACCGCACTGGTCGCGGCAGTGGGGACGGTGCTCGTCGCGCGGGTCACCACCAAGGGAGCCGGCCCACTGCCGCAGGAGGCCGTCCCGGCGCGCGCCGCCCGCCTGGCCGCAACCGCCGGGACCGCGGTGATCGCACTGTCCCTGGTGGTCCTCTCTTACCAGGAGGTCGCCGCCGCCCTCCAGACGGTCTCCCCCAGCAACGGACTGTTCGCCGAACCGGGTGATCTCCTGCGCCAGTGGCTGCTGCTCGGCGCCTGGTCTAGCCCGGCGGGCACGCCGCTCGGCGGCTGGCTCCTGTACCGGGCCGCCGACGTACTGCTGCTCGCCGTGGTGTGGTGGGCACTGCGGCGGCTGCCCGGACTGCTCACCCGGACCACCCTCCCGGCGATGGCGGCGGGCGCGGTCTGCGCCACCGTCCTCGGGCTGCTGGCGAGCCAGGTACTGCGGGTGGCTACGGACGGTGTGGGCCTGCGCTGGGGGCTGCTGCAACTGTCCGCCGGCATCGGTGGCGGCGTTCCGGCCGCCCTGACCTGTGGGTTGGTGGCGGGAGTCGTAGCTGCCGTGACGCTGCGGGTGGCCATGGACCATACCGAAACGGTCGACGCCACGGCCGCCGACCCGAGTTCCGCCCGACTCTAGGCAGCTTCTTCAAATGATCTTGGATGGTGGATCACGGGGTCGCGATACGTCGTCATGAACTGTCCGATACCGAGTGGGAGTTCCTCCGGCCGCTGGCCTGAGTCGTTGCGGGGACGAAAGCGGCTGGACGACCACAGGGTTCCGAACGGGATCGTGTGGCTGGTGTCGGTCGACTCCACGATCGTCCGGGCCCACCGGGATGCTGCCGGGGCCTGAAATGAGGGCTCCGCGACCCGGCAATCGGTCGGTCCCGGGGCGGTCTGACCAGCAGGATCCACTTGGCCTGCGACGCCCGGGGCCGCCCGCTCGCCTTCGTCCTCACGGGCCGGAGCACCAACGACTGCACCCAGTTCACCGCAGTGATGGAAGCGATCCGGGTCCCTCGCTTCCGACCGGGCCGGCCCCGCAACGTGGTGGAACGGTGCTTCAACCGCCTGAAGCAGTGGCGCAGCATCCCCAGCCGCTACGACAAAACCGCCCGGTCCCACGAAGCAGCAGTCACCCCCGCCTCACTCCTGATGTGGGAGTGACATTTGGCGACAACTCCTGGCGGCTCCTCAGCGGCCGGCCGAGTGCTTGTGCACGGAGCATGGTTGGCAAGAGGTCTGCTCGGTACGGACGGCGGACGGCGGCAGATCGCATCTTCCGCGGATTCGGGCCGAACGCATCGCAGGCATCCACGCACTGGTCGAGGACCGGACGGATCGGCAGCTCTCCCTCAAGCCGCTCGCTGTCCAGCGTGTGTCGCACCGACGCCTGGACGTGTGACACCGCCGGGCTGTGCTTCGTCGAGCCCGCGTACGTGGGTGCCCCGATCGTCCCCCTCCTCTCTGGGGACGGCGTCAGCGCCTGGAGCAACTCCGTCGGACACAGCACCACATGCGTGTGCCGCGCCCGAAAGGGTCGGCCGCTCCTCCTGCCGTGGCGCTCAGTGTCTTGGACAGTGCAACTGGCGGTCAGCAGACCGGTTGCTCCCATGTCGTCGGCAGTTCGTCGGGGTCTGCTGCGGGGGATCGGCTTTCCGGTCCGGCCGGGCCGGACACTCGCTCCATGCAGAGTGGCCACACCTGGCCAGGTCGCCCGTCTCATCAGCCTCAACCGCTTTGGCCTCCACGGACGAACAGGCCAGTGCCCTGCTTCTACCCTGTGACGGCACTCGTCGGGGCCCGCTCGGGGCCCGGCGGATCAGGACGCCGATTGGGTAGAAGGGATGGGCGGAAGCCATACGGGGGTGCCGTCGCGGAAGCTGTGCCCGATGGGGACGATCTCGGCACCGTTGTCGAGGGCCGAAACGCAGACGCCGAGGTAGTCCTCCCCTTCACCCGCCGCCCCCAGGTGCGTCGCGCACGCGGGACAGGACCACCGCTCCAGCGTGGGCCAGGGCCGAAACGAGGCGGGTGTGCCGGGACCGGTCCAGGTGAAGGCGGTCCGGCGGAAGCCGACCCAGGTCATGAACGCGCCGCCGGACAGGCGGGTGCAGTGGGGGCAGGAGCACAGGTGGGGGTCGTAGGGCTCTCCCGTCGCTTCGAAACGGAGTTGTCCACACAGGCAGCCGCCCGTGAACACCTCTGACGTGGAGTCGTCGGTCATGGGGGTTTCCTCACTGTCGGGGTGGTGTTGCCGCGCGTCGCCGGGTCGCAAGAGGGCGGGTAGGGCTGCGCAGTGGGTGGCAGCCTGGCACGCCGGCCGGGCGGCAGGGCTGTGGCCGTGTGGAATCGGGCCATTGCCGTCACCGTGACTCCGCGCGGCGTGCGCCGTCGCCGCGCAGTTGCCGCACGGGGCGGACAGGGTTTCAGGTTGGCCGGAATCCCTCGGAAGAGAGGGCCGAACGAGCGACCGTCCCTCGAACGAGGGCGTTTCAAGGGCCCCGCCCCGCAACGCATGGGATCGGCCCCGAAATTCGTACAGGCGTCCCGCATTGCCCCCACTGTCACCCGTTACGGCGAGCCAGAAGCGCCGTTTCTAGAGCATCCGTGCCATTCGATGGCCTGCTGGAGGACTCGATGAATCCTGTACCCACCCCCGCACATCAACCCCTCGGAATCGAACGACGACGGGCCGTCCCGGCTTTTTCAGCCCCTGGGGCACGGCGGGTCGGTGCCTTCGCCCACCGCTCAGCTGGGTCGGACACGAGGTGGAGGGCATGAGCGACGATTCCGTCGGCCAGACACCGGCCGACATCGGGGTCTCGGAATCCGAGCGCCTCCTGTTCGGCGGAGAGCTGGCCTACGACATCGGCTGGAGTCGGCATCAGGGGGCGTGGCTCGCCCTCGATCTGTGGGCGATGGCCCGTACGCTGCCGAAGCTGGTCGCCATCGCCGTCCGGCTGGCGCACCAGGCTGACGCGCGGGCGCTGCGCACGGTGTGGTTGGCCGAGTTGGACCGGGGTATCGCTCAGGCTGTTGGTCTGGTTGCTGTCAACGCGGTCCTGGGGCACCTGTTGGCCGGCGGTTCGACGGTGGAGCGGCTGGAGCGGGCCGTGCCGGCCCTGACCGCTGTTGCCCTCACGGGGGTGATCGGTTCATTGCTGCGGTCGGCATCGACTTCGGCGACCGGTGGGCTGGAGCCGAGGGTGCAGCGGGTGGCGACCGAGCGGTATCTGTCGCTCGTGGCCCGGGTGGAGCTGTCCGCGATCGAGGACGACGAGTTCCACCGGTTGCTGGACTCTGCCGGTTACGGGGCTGACTCGGCGCGGCGGATGGTGAAGTACTGCACGGCGGTCCTCAGCTCGTTGATCTCTTTGGTCGCTGCGGCAGGTGTGCTGACGGTTCTGCACCCGGTGCTATTGCCGTTGCTGGTGGCGATGACGCTGCCGAGCGCGTGGAGTTCGCTGACGATCGCGAAGATGCGGTACGTCTCCTTTCATCAGTTCGTTCAGCATGCCCGAGCCGGGCAGTTGCTGGGGCGGCTGCTGATCGATCAGCAGGCGGCCGCCGAGGTGCGGGTCCACGATGTCGGCCCGTTCCTGCTGACCCACTTCCGGGGCATGGCACAGACCAGTGAGCGTGAGCAGACTCGTCTGGCCCGCGAGTCCGCACGCAAGGGGCTGATCGCCGACGGCGCCACGGGTCTGGCGACGGTCTTCACCTATGGGGTGCTGGGTGTCCTGCTGTGGACCGGGAGGATGGACCTCTCGGTGGCCGGTACTGCGGTCCTCGCGATCCGTACCGGCTCGGCAAGTCTTGACCAGTTGGTGCTGCAGGTCACGGACCTGCACCAAGAGGCCCTGTTCGTCGCCGACTTCGAAAAGCTGTGTGTGGAGGCCACCGACCGGGCCATCCCCACAACCGGGCTCGACCTGCCGGAGCGGGTGCAGGACATCCGCTTCGAGAAGGTCACCTTCACCTACCCCGGCAGCACCGACCCGGAGCCATCCCTGCGCGACATCGACATCACCATTCCGGCGGGGAAGACGGTCGCACTGGTGGGGAGCAACGGCAGCGGCAAGTCGACGCTCGTGAAGCTGCTGTGCGGCCTCTACCAGCCGGATCCGGGAAGCGGACGCGTCGTATGGGGCGACGTCGACACTGCCGAGGCCAACCGGTCCCAGATCTTCGGGCGGGTCGCCATGGTGGCCCAGGACTTCTACAGGTGGCCGTTCACCGCGCGGGTCAATATCGGCATCGGCCGCTCATCCGGCCCGATGGACGACACCGCTATCGAATCTGCTGCCGCCTATGCGGGCGCCGATGAGGTCCTGGCCAAGCTGCCGCGAGGTCTGTCCACGCTCCTGGCCCGCGGCTACCGGGGCGGGCACCAGATCTCCGGCGGACAGTGGCAGCGTATGGGGATCGCGCGGGCGCGGCTGCGCGCCGCCGAGGTACTGATCGTCGACGAGCCGACCAGTGCGCTGGACGCGGTGGCTGAGCAGCGGGTCTTCGACCAGATCCGCAATCTGGCCGGTCAGGGCCAGACGGTCATTCTGATCACACACCGGCTGCACTCGGTACGCCACGCCGACCTGATCTACGTACTTCACCAGGGCCGGGTCGCCGAATCCGGGACGTTCGACGAGCTCATGGACCCGGAGACCGGCACGGGAGCGTTCCGGGACGCGTATCTGCTGCAGTCCCGCGCCTACCACCCCGCTGTCCCCGCACAGCGCAGCGGGGCGAAGGACAACAAGCCTGCTGGGGAGGGTGTGTGAGACCGCATCGCCCTGACGCTCAGCGTCCCGGCCCCGGCTCCGCCCACGTCGGTCCCGTCGCTCCTCGCCGTTCCAGGACGCGGCCGGCATCCCGCGATCGGTGCCACTCCGCTTCCGCGGTGTTCCCGCCCCCTCTCACCGCCGGGAGCGCTTGCCGGTACGGCCGCCTGTCGCCCTGTGCCGCTCCCCGTTCCGCGGGCGGCGGAGCCTGCCCGAAGCTCCACCCAACTCCCTGCGCCTAGGCGCAATACCGGTGACTTTGAGGGTGTCGGCTCGTTGTGTTGGGTGTGCCAAGGCCGGGACAGGTGAAGTCGGTGGGGGGCGAGCGGTTTTCGGATCGCATCGCTCTCGGAGTGTTAACGCGTGCGTTTACGCCTGATCTGGTGGACGAGGTGGTGGCGGAGTGCGGGCGTGTTGAGCAGCGTCAGCGGCTGCTTCCGGCACGGGTGGTGGTGTATTTCGTGCTGGCGATGTGCCTGTTCTCGGGGCAGGGGTATGAGGAGGTCGGGCGTCTTCTCACGCAGGGTCTGGAGCGTCAGGGCCGCTGGGTAAAGGGGTGGCGGGTGCCTACGAGCGGAGCGATCGGGCGGGCGCGGCTGCGGCTGGGGCCGGAGGTGCTGAAGGCGTTGTTCGCCCGGGTGTGCCGGCCGGTGGCCGTCGCGGGGTCGCGGGGCGCCTGGTTTCGGGGGCTGCGGTTGGTGGCTGTGGACGGGACGACGTTCGATCTGCCGGACACGGTGGCGAATGCCGGGTATTTCGGGCGTCCGGGGACCGGCCGTGGGCAGGGCAGGAGTGCGTATCCGCAGGCCAGGGTTGCGGCTCTGGTCGAGTGCGGCACTCATGCGGTCTTTGCTGCCGAGGTCGGTCCGCTGGCGGTGCACGAGACCGTGCTGGCCGGGCGCCTGTTCTCTTCGTTGACCCGGGGAATGCTGCTGATGGCCGACCGCGGGTTCCTCGGATTCGACCTGTGGCGGGCCGCCGCGGCAACCGGCGCCGACCTGCTCTGGCGGGTCAAAAGCAACGCGGTGCTGCCTGTGGTGACGTCGCTGCCCGATGGTTCCTACCTGTCGGAGATCGTCGCCGCCCGTGACAAGAACCGGCGGGCCGACCCGGCCCGGGTCCGCGTCATCGAGTACACCCTTGGCCCACGCGGGAAGGACGGCACCGTCTACCGGCTGGTCACCACCCTCCTCGACCCGGACACCGCGCCGGCGGCGGAACTTGCCGCGCTCTACGCCGAACGCTGGGAGATCGAGACCACGCTGGACGAGATCAAGACGCACCTGGGCGGGCCACGTCTGGTCCTGCGCTCCCAGCACCCGGCCGGGGCCGAGCAGGAGATATTCGCGTTCCTCCTCGTTCACCATGCCGTGCGGGACCTCATGCACGAAGCCGCACGACAGGAGGGACACGATCCGGACCGGATCTCCTTCACCCGCGCCGTGCGCGTTGTCCGCCGCCAGGTCACCGCCCAGGCGGGCTTTTCCCCCCTCCCGACTCACGCGGGCCCTCGCACAGACTCTGCTTGAAATCGGTCAACGGCTCCTGGAACCACGGCGGTTACGCTCCAATCCCCGTGTCATCAAACGCAAGATGTCCAACTGGGCCCTCAAACGCACCGAACACAACAACCAGCCCCGGCCGGACACCCCAGTAGTCACCCTCGTCGGACCCACCAAACCAGCCCCAACCTCCCGGAAAAAGACCTAAATCACCGGTATTGCGCCTAGGCGGTAATACCTTGAACACGTCCCCGTCCTCTCAGCACGCGAGCACTGCCGTCCTGATCGACAACGGCCGCGGCGAATACCTCCTGCACCTGAGGGACGCACACAAACCGATCTGCGACCCGGGCACCTGGTCCCTGGTCGGCGGCGGGCCCGAGCCCGGCGAGACCCCGGACGAAGCGATCGTCCGCGAGATCCTCGAAGAGACGGGGCTCGTCCTCTGCGACATCACCCCCTACACGACTGCGAAGGCCCACGGCCCGAACGTCACCGAGGGGAACATCCAGGTCTACACGGCCCGCTGGGACGGCGTCGCCCACGATCTGCCCGTCACCGAAGGGATCATGTTCGCCTGGTTCGACGTCGCCACCATGGAGCAGCTGTCGATGTGCCCGTGGGCTCATGAGGTGATCAAGACCCACCACGCCGAGCACCCCGCTCCGCCACTGTCCGGGCCACGGGACGACGCCAGTCAGGACGGGGCGGGAGCGGGAGCGGGAGCGGGAGCGGTGAAGAACGTGATCGGCGCGCACCTGTTCCTGGAGCGCGACGGCCGTACTCTCCTCGGTCTGCGTCACCCGGGTGTGAAGTTCGCAGGCGGGGAGTGGCATGCCCTGGCCGGTCATGTGGAAAGGGAGAGTGTTCGCGCGTGCCTGATCAGGGAGGCGTATGAGGAAGCCGGGATCGTCATCAAGCCCGCAGACCTCACCCTGGTGCACACCGTGCACCTGCTCGACGATCACGAGAACGCCGAACCCCGGATTCAGCTGTTCTTCCGGGCAAGCCGGTGGTCCGGAGAGCCGGAGGTCCGCGAGCCCGATACGTGCACGGCCTGGCAGTGGTGGCCGCTGGACGGCCTGCCGGACCCGATGGTCCGCTATACCCGTGCCGCGATCGACGGCATCCGCACCGGCACCGCGTACACCGAGCTCGGCTGGGCGCCCGCAGTGCCTGCCGCCGACGGCAGGTGAACCGCGGTGAAAGCCAAATCCGGCTTGGCCGACTCAGTGACCGAAAGCCCGCTCGCCAACGCAGCATCGGCGCGTCTGGCGTTGGTCGAACGCCTGCAAGCCGATGGGGTGTTGACCGATCCACGCCTGCGGGACGCGCTGTCGCGCCTGGACCGCGGCGTGCTGATGCCGCGGGCGTACGTACGGCGTAGCGAGCAGGGCAGCGAGCCGGTGGTGTGGGAGCTGCTGGACGGAGCACACCCCCGGGACCGGTCCGAGTGGCAGGAGCTCGTGCACTCGGGCGAGTCGGTCCTGATCCAGCGTGACGGCGAGCTGCTGGAGGGCCAGGTCCGCGGCGTCGTGAGCGGGGGCCGGATGACGGCGATGTCGACGTTCACCCCGTACACCGTGGAAGTCCTGCAGAGGATGCGGATCGCTGCCGGACACAGGTACCTGGACCTCGGAACCGGGCCGGGTGTCTCGCTCGCGCTCGCCGCCGCGCTCACCGGGCCCGGCCGAGCCGTCGGTGTCGAACGGGACGAGCACATGGCCGCGTTCGTACAGAAGAATCTCGACCTGGTCGGCGTCGGCGCGGAGGTGGTGGCCGGCGACGCGCTCGACGGGCACGCGCCGCGGGCGCCGTACGACCGGATCCATTCCGGAATCGGTGTGCCGTGCCTGCCGTCGGCGTGGGTGGACCAGCTCGCTCCCGGCGGGCGGCTGGTGACCACGTTGGCGACGCGGACGCCGAGCTGGCCGGGGCAGTGCCTGGTGGCGCGCACGACGGGAGGGCGCGTCGAGGCTGTCCTGGAAGGCGGGCCTCGCGGCCACCGGCCCCTGCACGGGTATACCTGGCTCACCGCCCAGCACCACCTGACCCGGATCGCGGAGAACCCTGGACTTTCCTGCACCACTGCTTTCACGCCGCCCGCGGACGAGGCGTACGGGTTCTGGCTGTCGGCCGCATACCTCGTCCCAGGGGTGGTCCGGCACTTCCAGGCCGACACACTCACCGTGATCGCACCCGAGGAGGACTCCTGGGCCGTGGCCAGTCCAGGCGACGGCACCGTGCGCGTGCACGGCCCCCGCGATGTGTGGGCCGAGCTCGAAGAGGTCCACGCCCTCTGGACACGCGCCGGGTGCCCCGACCGGTTCCACGTCGACATCCCGGCAGACGGAGGGCAGCAGCACGTCGCCCCCAGAACCGGCCCCGGCGCCCTGGACTGGGTACTGCCGCCGCTCACCGCTGTACCCGGACAGGCCGCCCCTTCCCATACCGAACGAGGAGAGTCGTGAACCTGTTCGACTCGGCGGCGCCCGACTACGCCCGCTACCGACCTGGGATCCCGGACGAGGCCATTCAGCTCCTCGCCCGGACCCTGGAGGGCATCGACCGGCCGACGCTGCTCGACCTGGGCTCGGGCACCGGCCAGGTAACCGTCGGTCTGCTTCCCGCCCTTGCGCAGATCGGCCGCGTGGACCTCGTCGACCGGGACGAGGACATGCTCCGCACAGCTTCCGAGCTGCTCCGGCCACGGCTCGGACAGTCAGCTGTCGCCTACCATGCCATCGCCGCCGAGGAGTTCACCGCCCCGTACGTCGGCTACAGGCGATCCGGTCACCGGCTCCCGGGCTTTCCACTGGATGACCCGTCAAGCTTCCCTGGCGATGGCCGATCGCGTCGCCACCCCGGGTGCGACGGTCGAGGTCATGGGTGACGGGAGCCTCTGGACCTACGAGGCGGAATGGACCTCGGCCCTGAAGGGGCTCATCCAGTCCTACCTCGGCACTGAGCGGAGGGCAGGTACGGCCGGCGTGTACGCGAACTCCTCGAACGAGGCCGCCGCACCCTGGCCCGGCTCCGTGCCACGGGCCGCCTGTGAACACCACACCCAGCGCACCCGACCAGTTGAGGAGCAGCACCATGGAGTACGTCGTCCGCGAGGAATGGCACAAGCACTACGCCGACGGGAAGAACTTCCGGCAGCTGGGTGAGGCCGAGCGGGCGCTGCTCGCCGAACACACCCCGGTGCCGGACGGCGGCGGGCGCGCGCTCGACGTGGGCTGTGGGACCGGCGGGCTGGCCGTCCACCTCTCCTGCCTCGGATATCTCGTGGATGCCGTCGACTTCGCCGACAGTGCGATCGAGCGGGCCCGGACCGAGCACGCCGGCGTGGAGGGAGTGCGCTGGTTGCGGCTGGATATCGAGCGCGAGGACCTGGTGGAGCTGCACCAGGACGGCTACGACCTGATCACACTGCGCCTGGCGTACCCGTTCCTGCGCGACCGCAACCGTGCCCTGCACGCGCTCGATGGGCGGCTGCGCCCCGGCGGCGCGCTCGTCGTCATCACGCCCACAGCCGAGCGCACCCCGAAGGAGCGGCGGGACATCGCTCTCGACGAAGGCGAGATCTGTCTACTCACCGCGGGCTGGAGGCAGGCCGAGCGGCTGGAAGCGGACGGGCTCGCCGTCCTCGTCCTGCGCGGCCCCAGGAACGTCGGCACAACTGCGGTCGAAAAGCGGCCGCCCACCGGCCATGCCCTGACCGGTGCCCTCGCGGTCGTCACCGATGAGGCCGGCCTGGTCCTGCTCGGCCGGTCCACCCGAGGCATGTGGGAACTGCCGGGCGGCAAGACTTCCGGTTCGGAGGACTTCGCCTCGGCGGCGGTACGGGAGCTCGCGGAGGAGACCGGCCTGACCGCCTCGGTTTGCGACGCGTACGTGGTGGCGATGCTCGCCGACGACAGCCACGGCATGCCCCGCCTGACGGCAGCCGTTCGGATCACCGCCTGGTCCGGCACCCTCACCAATCGTGAGACGTCGCTTTTCGAGCGGTGGGAGTGGCACGACCTCCACGGCCTCGCCCACGCCGGAAACATCTTCACACCATCCGCGCTGACGCTCGACGCCATCTGGCCCGGAGTCATCCCCGGCCTGCCGCCCGTCCATACCTATCCCCTCGCCGTTGCGCAACCGCCCGTACCCGGCGAGCCCGCCGAAGCTGTCCGGCGGCGGCAGGCGATGGCCAAGGCTGTTGTCACCGGCGGCTGGGCACCCTCCGAGAAGGTTCAGGATGCGCTGCGCACGGTGCCCCGGCACCGATACGCGCCGGAGAGGGACCTCAAGACGGCGTACGACGACCAGGCCGTCGTCACCCGCCTCGACGGCACGGGCAAGCCGACGAGTTCGGTGAGTGCGGCCTGGCTCCAGGCCGACATGATCGAAAACCTCCAGCTGGAGGCCGGCGCGGTCGTGCACGAGGCCGGGTCCGGCGGCTACAACGCCGCGCTCCTCTCCCACGTCGTCGGCCCCAACGGACGGGTCGTCACCGGAGACATCGACCCGTATATCGTGCACCGCACCCGCAGGCTCACCACGGAGGCCGGCAGCGGAGACGTGACCGCCTTCCACGGCGACGCCGCCCTCGGCGCGCCCGCACACCTCGTCCCCCGGAGCGGGTTCGACGCAACCATGATCACCTATAACGTATGGGACATCGCGCCGGCCTGGCGCGAGCAGCTCGCCGAGGGCGGACGCCTGGTCCTGCCGCTTGAGATCGGCGGCTATACCCGGGCCATCACGTTCCGGCGCGCCGGGGATGTCCTGCACGCGGAGAGGTTCACGCACTGCGGGTTCATCCGCGCCCAGGGCGAGCACGCACGGACCATCCCGGTCGTCGACCTCCTCGGCGGTGAGCTGCGGCTCCGGTTCGAGGACGGCGACCCCGCCCTCACAGAGGGGTTGGAGGAGGCGCTGCGCGGACCGCGTCACGAAATCGCCACCGGCGTGAAGATGGGCAGCGGCTTCTACTTCGGCTCGCTCCAGCTCTACGCGGCCACGACCCTGCCCGGCTTCTGCCGCCTGTCCGCCCACCGGGAGAAGGGCACCGGCGTCACCCTGATCGCGAAGGACGGCGACGCCCCTGCGATCCTCGGCAACGCCGCACTGGCCTACCTCGTCCACGTCCAGACCCGGCACGGCGACAGCCCGGCCGACAGGGAATGGGAGTGGGTTGTCCATGCCTTCGGTGCGCAAGGGCCGCAGCTTGCCCAGCAGTTGGCGGCCACGGTGCGGGCCTGGGACCGTGACGTACGCGACGGCGACGACCCGGGCCTGACCGTGCACCCGGCCGGAACGCCCGATCGCCTGCTGCCCGCCGGGGACGTAGTGGACAGACCGTTGTCACGCATGGTGTTCCAGTGGCCAGGCCGTGACGTGCTTCTCCGGGCGCCCGTTGAGCACGGCGGGACACCCGCCGCAACTGTGGAGGGCACGTGATCATCTGGCTCAACGGCCCCTTCGGCGGCGGCAAGAGGGCCCTCGCCGTCAACCTGCGCGAGGCGATGCCCGGCACGGTCATCGCCGAACCGGAGGCCGTCGGCGGTGTTCCGCGGACCGCACTCGCCGGTCACGCTCTTCGCCCGCGGGACTACCAGGAACTGCCGCTCCGGCGGACCCTGACCACCGGGCCGGTCACCGGCCTGGCCCGGCATACCGGTGTGCCCGTCACCGTGCCCATGACAGCCCTCAACCCCGCGTCCGCGGCCGAGATGTTCACCCCGCTGCACCAGAACGGCACCCTTCTCCACCACCTCGTCGTGCACACCGCCCCGCCGGTCCTGCTGGAGCGGATCGAGTCCGGCTGGGAGTACCCCGGGGATGTCAGGCGCAGCAAGGCGGTGCGTGCTCACCGCCGTCGGCATGCTCCCGACCAGTGAACAGCATCGTCTCCGTCCGGTGCAGCGTCAGCTCGGCCATACGAGAACGCGCAACACAGTCAGCTGCCCTGACCGGCTTGCGGTCACGGTTGACACCCGCCGCCCCGACCACCGAGAAGGCCTGTGCCCGCCGTGCCGTCGTTCTTCTGTCTCCCCCATGCCGCGCAGCTCGATCTGCTCGAATCACTGACCCGGGTTTCGTTGAGCGAGTACACGGACTCGACGGCGCGGCCGTACGGATGGAGGTCCAGCGGTACGAGGACAACGCCGTCTGGCGCGTCACACCGCCTGGCCGCAGCTCTTTCGTGGCCCGGCTGTCCGTCCGCGACGGCCGCCCTGCCCACCGGCAGTTCAGCGAGATGCGATGGCTGGAGAGCCTGGCCACCTCCCGCACGGTCGCCGTCCCCGAGCCCGTCACCACGACGTCGTGGCGAACATGCTTCTCGAACGTTCGGGGCTCGCAGACGTAGGGCGTGCACGAGGGATCCCTTCGCGGAAAGAGACGCCGCGAACCCGGCCGGTCATTCTGACGGGTGATGGCCCGTCAGGGGAGCAGAGCGGACACCTGAGTGGCCAGTGCGTCGATGTCGACGTCGTCGAAGCGGGTGGTGTCCACGGTCAGGACCGGCCCTAGCAGGTCCAGGGGCTCGTATCGGCCCGCCAGGAGCTCTCCGCGGAATTCGTCGACGTTCTGGTCGTCGCAGTGGCCGGGATGCCGCTCGGCGGAGGAAGCACGGGCGATGGAACGGTTGAGGAGGGTGACGCCGTCCGTGCTGCACTGGATCTGATCGACGCCGGCGCCCGTGGCACCGAGGAGCTGTTGAAAGTCCGGGCTGGAGAGCGTCCGGCGGAAAACGGATGTGCCGGGGGCTTGGGGACGGTCCTGGGCCCGCACTCCGAGCAGACCTGACTGGTCGGTTCGAACCGGCCGACGCGCTGCTGGCCGTCCCATGCGGCGAGGCACCGGGGCCCGGGAAGTGACGGCTTGGGATTCTCCTCACGCGTTCCCGCGATGAAGGCGGAGCTACCGGTGTACCGTCAGGGGCAGCTGTCATGGTTCCGAAGTACTGGTCGCCCGTGAACGTTCCCACGGGCGTTTCTGCTGTTCAACGTCTCTGAGGACCAAGGCGATCACCTCCGGTCCCCGCACGGTGCGGGAGCCGACTACCAGTCCCCTTGGAGGGCAAAATGGCCAGCGGAACCGTCAAGTGGTTCAACTCGGAAAAGGGCTTCGGCTTCATCGAGCAGGACGGCGGCGGCCCCGACGTCTTCGCTCACTACTCCAACATTGCCAGCTCCGGCTTCCGTGAGCTCCAGGAAGGCCAGAAGGTGAACTTCGACGTCACCCAGGGCCAGAAGGGCCCGCAGGCGGAGAACATCACCCCGGCCTGAGCTGCTTGCACCTGCACGGCACCCGCCCCGCGACAATCGCTGGGCGGGTTCCGTGCGTTCTGGAGCCTGCCCCCGCCAGAGCACCTGCCGCCGGCAGCGGCGCCCATGCTCACGCGAGCAAGAGAGGCTTGCTGATCCAGCAATTGACGGGCCGCCCGCCGCCGCAGGCTTCCCGGGGCTTGCGAGGCCGCCCGCCCCAGACAGCTGTCCCCCGAAGAGGGAGTGGGCGGCAGCAGATCTCTACTCCACGCGCGGGCCGGGAATGACCGCACTGGCCATGACCAACACCGCCTCGCTGACGATCCAGACGCCCTGACAGTTGAAGTCCTGCTGATCATTTACAGCCGTACAGGCAGCAATCCTTCCACTCGGTCAGATCACCCGATCGATGCGGGGAACGTGGCCCACTGACGCCCTGCCTGGCCGGGACGCTGCACCCGCGAGTTGAGCCCGGGCCGGCCGACGTCACGGGGCCGAGTGCCGAGCAGGGGTCCAGGCGGGCCGCGGCGGGAAGCACCGCGCTACGACATATCACTCTCTTCCACACCGTCACCGCCTTCTCCCGTGTCCAGTGCTGGGACGACAGCAACAGGTGGAAAATCGACCCGCTCCGACCACCCTTGTGCCCTCTGTCACGACCAGCTCCTGCAGCAACTGTGCCACCCGCGATGAGACCCACACGCGCGCATGCCCCACCGGTTCCGCCACTGCGCTGAACCGTACGCCCCCGACCAGTGGGGACACACCTGCTCCTGCTACTTCGGCGGCCACACCGCCGCCGACGGCGCCCATGACCGCGGAAGCGTTGCTCAGCCGATGGCCCACAGGCGCGCGGAAGGTGGAACTGATCCACGGTGTCATCATCTTCACCGATCGCTTCGACGAACAGGGCCTGGTGCGGGCGGGCCGCAACCGCGGCGACCGACCCGTCGAAGGTTCCCCTGCGACGGTGTCCCGTTGTCAACAAGCAACAGCTACCGGCTACCGAAGGCGGTTCGCTCGGACAATGCGCTTGCACGGACTTCGGACAGACGTCTAGCCTCACGTTCAACGGCGTGTAGCTCAGTAGCAGAGCACCGGGCTCCGGACCCGGAGGGCGCAGGGGCGGAACCTGCCACGTCGGCTTATGAGCGACGACGCTGAGCAGCAGCATTCCGCAGGGTCCAGAGACTCCATGACGTATCCCCAGGCCATGCAGGCCCAGGCCTTCCTGACCCGGCTGACCCATGGTGAAGCCGACACCCGGGGCCGCGCCGCGAGCCGCGTCGACCGTTGGCAGGCCGTGCTCTCCGGTATGGCCGACGGCCGCCTGACCATCGGCTCGCGCACCCCGGTGGCTGGGCTGCCCGCCTGGGTGACCCCGGAAGTCGTACGAGGCGGGTTCGCCACCTCCGCGGCGAGCGCCGAGGGCCCGCTCCAACCGTATGAGCGCGAGGCTGCGTCCCTGGCGGGGGTGCCCGTCGAGCGTCGGGCGCTGTTCGCGTACTGCCTCACCGAACCCGGCCTGGCACGGCTGTGCGCGCTGCTCGACAGTGGACGTTACGAGATCGTCGTGCCCGAGGAAGCCGCGCTGCTGATCGTGGCGTGGCTGGTGCGGTCCGGGGACGTGACCGGTGCGCTGGAGCTCGTCGAGATCCTGGAACCGTGGGCCGATCGGCTGCGTTTCATGCCTCGGCCGTCCGTCCTGCCTGCGCCGGACGTTCAGGCAGTCCACCGGCGCACGGTCGGCGAGGTCGGCGCGTCCCTGTCCGCCCGACGGCCGCACCCCGCGGTGGAGACCCAGCGCGAGGCCCTCACCGTCTGGCAGCCCTTCGGCGACGAACTGCTGGCCCACTGGCTGGAAACAGCCGGGACCGGCCGCGTGCTGGACCGCGTGCCGGACGACACCTGGCGGGAGCGCGGCGAGATGCTCCTGCGGCGCTACCGGGAGCTCGCGGCGACCCACACGCGCTGCACCAAGCACCGCGACCCGAAGGAGAACCTGGGCATCCTGCGCGGCGCCCTGGAGGAAACCGTCGCAGGTCGGCCGCTGGACGCGCGCCGACTCGGGCTGCTGCGCCACGCGGTGGAGTCCATGGTTCGACGGCGTGGCCGTCCCGGCTCCGGACAGCACCGCAAGTTGCGCACCCGCCAGGCGGCGCAGGCGGCTCAGCCCTCGCACCACGCGCTCGCCCAACTCGTTCTGCGCCGGCTGTCCGGACTCCCGCAGCAGACCGGCGCGGCCGATGTGACACCACTGATCGCGGACGTCTCGGCCCGCGAGGCCGCGGAGACCGGGCTGCCCGCGGGGGCGGTGATCCCGGTAGCGGTGCGACGTGTCGTGGAGGCCGCGCTGAGCGCTCCGATCGGTACGCTCGTGGAACGCGGTGTGGTGCCTTCGGCCGAGGTCCTGGCCGAACTGGTGCCGCAGCTGGTCGCGTCAACCGGTTCGCAGGCGTATCAGGACCTGGCGTTGCGCACCCTGATGGCCGCGAACTACCGGGCGTTCCGCAACCGCCGTTCGCTGCTCCTGCTCGACCTCGCCCAGCAGGTACGGATCGAGGAGCTGCCCTGGGTTCGTGCAGTGGCCCAATTCCGCAGCGCCGATCAGGGGCAGGAGGCTGCGCACTCCGCGCTGCGCCAACTCGGCGAACTGGCCGTGCAGGCCTTCCCCGGCACGCTCCTGCCCAACCCTCTGGTGCGCGAACTCAGTGTGCTCGCTCGGCAGGCCGAGGCAGGCGCACCGTTCGTCGAGGAGCTGGCCTCGGACATCTTCATGGGCACCTTCACACCGAAGTTCCTTGCTGCGGCGAGGGTCGCCGCCGAATTGCTCGGCGGCACGCTGTACGAGCGCTACTACGGCATCGACTACGCGGCGGTCCGCAACCTCGCGATCACCGAGGCGAGCGACTCGCTGCGCCGTACCCATCGGGCGCGCACCTCGCCCGGATTCGCGAAGCTGTGCGCAGCGCGGGCCGGTGATTCGGGCACCCGGAGCTGGTCCGTGGCAGCCAACGGCAAGGTCATAGAGCAGGCCCAGATCCTCACCACACACAACCTGGCCACCCTGGTCGGCCGAATCGGCATCAGTCCCGAGCCCGGTTGGGGAGACCTGGCTCGGCGCTGCTTCAGCACCGTGTGCCTGCTGACTGCCCGGATACACGGCAACCCGCGACCGCTGTCCACGATCAAGGACACGGCGTACGCATGGCGCCAGATGGTGTTCCACCTGGCGCTCTGCGGTCCTGCGGAACAGTCCCTGGTGATCGCCCGACTGGACGAGGAGATGGCGCGCTATCCAGGTCATGTCGCGGCTCGGCTCGCTCCGGCACTGACCGGCCTGCGCCAGGCCGCAGCCGGAGGCTCGCCCGACTCGGGTGGGGGGCACTGTTTCCTGGGCTGGACCACTGAGGCCCACTGGCTTCGCCCGGATCCCCGTGCCTGACCTTGTCGTCCTACCGGGGCCGAGGAGATCGCGCCGGCCGGTGTCTCCATGAGGTGTCCCTATGGGGACGCAGATCCTCGGGCTCGAACCGGCCGGGGAGGCAGCCGGTGCGGCATACACAGGATGGTGACGGAGCCGTCGACCCCCGCGGTGTCGTGGCAGGTCTCCCTCAGTCGTTGAGTAGGCGCCATGCGGTGAGGGCGATTCTGGCGCGTAACAGTCCGGTGGGATCGGCGAGTTCGATGCCCAGGGTCTTGCCGATCTCTTCGAGTCGGCGGGCGACGCTGCTGTGATGCAGATGGAGAAGGTCGGCGGCCCGGCGCTGGGAGCCGGTCGTGCAGTAGGCGTCCAAGGTCTCCAGATCTTCCGGGTTGCCGGCCACGCGGATGATCGCGGCCACATCGGTGTTGTCGCGCGAGGTGTCCGGAGGTATCTCGGCGAGAAGCGCCAGCGAGCCCAGGTCGTCGTAGCGGATGACGGGTTCGCGTGGGGTGGTGAAGCGGAGAGCGGTGCGGGCTTGGCACCATGACCGTCCGGGGCTTTCGGCGGCACCGATGCCCGCACGTACGTCTGCGGGGAAACCGGCCGGGTCGATGGCGGCAGCCAGGATGACGCCGACGTCGGCGAGCGGTGCCGCCTTCACCGGGCGGGCCGGGCAGACCAGGCCACCGATCCGGTCGAGCGGGAGCTGCGAGCGTACGGCGATGACGTGGACCGGCAGGTCGGCGGCGAAGCCCAGGAGCCGTAGCGCCCGCGCTAACCTGTGTACCGTCGGGCGACATGCGGATCGCCCGCCCTGTGCCGTCGAACCGAATCCCGGCCACGCACTCGGCCAGGCCCGCCGATGCCCGCGCGAGTGCCGGGAGATCCACCCGTCGGCGCATCAGTGTGTCGTAGAACGCGACGACTCGGACCGCGCCTTCGACGTACGAGTCCAGTCCCGACAGCCGTACGGCCAGTGCCTCCATGGCAGGGGGGTGGGTAGAAGGATCAGGAGCGTCTGTCGGTGCGCGATCGGGTCTTGCTTCCTCTGCCGCAGCACAACAGACGGCTGACGCCTGCCTCCTGGGTGACTGGCCCGACTGATCTTCTCAGTAAGGGATGTGCCCCGGTGGTCGGGTGTTGTATCGGCGGTGGTATCTGCCAAGTGCCTGCTGGTCTAGTTCCTGATGGCCGGCGGGAACGCATAGTTCCGCTGTCGCCGGCTCGTCCGCCTCGTAGCAACTCACCCAGCTCATGCCCCTGCTGGACGCCAACCCACCCGTCCGCAGGTTGCACGGCCGGCCAGGCCATCGTCCCCGATGGCTCCTCACCAACCGCGGCTACGGCTTCGGCGCGTGCCGATGTCGCCTCCGAGCACGCGGGGGCACCCCCAGGATCGCCCTCCGCAGCACCCGCACGGCTCCGGACTGGGCAAAACCCGCGCCTGGCTCCACCAGTTCAAACGACTCCATATCCGCTACGAGATACGCACCACGAACGACCGGCGACTTGGACAGGCTGACCGCTGCACCGGCCGACGGCCCGGCGGGCGCGCGGGTTGAAGGTCGCCACCCGCAAGGACGAGCCATGAATCACCGTGCCGACGCCTTCCGCGGTACGGGGGCAAGGACGGTTCACTTGCCGCTGTCTTCGGCGAGGGTGTGTGCGACGAGGGCATTTGCGTGGCCGTGACCAAGGCCGTGCTCGGTCTTGAGCCACGAGACGAGCTCCATGTGCTTGGTCAGGGAAGAGGACCGGATGAGGTCCTTCCACTCCGTGATCGGACGGCCGTACTTCTTCTCGATCGAAGGGAAGTAGCTGGCGGGGCCCTTTGCCGGTTCAGTCATGTCGCAGTGTCCCATCTCTCCATGCTCAGTGATCTTGGATTGTCGCTTCGTTCTCGCCCGTCCTGCAAGCCACGAGGGCTCCGCCTACTGCTGAGCCGTCGGCGCGGCGGCGAGAAGCCGGGCCGACACTGCGGTGAGCCAGAGGAGTCCGAGTCCCGCTCCGGCCGTGAAGGCCAGGACGGCGACAGAGGAGCTTGCGAAGCCCACGAGGACTCCCACCGGCACGAGGCGGCAGGCGATGGCCCAGCCGCGCTGACGCTGGGCGGCGAAGAGCCTGGCCAGCACGAAGGACGCGGCACACAGCGCGAGGAAACCCACCATCCCACTGAGCATGTGGACGGCGCCGTGCGCACTCATCGAGGCGCCCGATCTCTCCGGGGTACCAGCCGGAAACCCGGCGCCGGCGTCGGCGGTAAACACCCCCGCAAGAAGGAACGAGGCGCCGAACACGCCTACCAACCGCGAGGCCCAGACCCCACCGGGGACATCGCGCAGTGATTGCCATATCCCGATCGCACCGGCGATGGCCAGCACCCCGGTGAGCAGGAAGCTGGTCACCTGGATCCAGCCCAGGCCACCGAGGCTGAGCTGGCTGATGGCGTTGCGGGTGAAGTCGAAGCCCTCACGGGCGAAGCCCTGAATCAGGCCCGCACCCAGGAACAGCGGGCCCGCCGCGATACCGCCGGCCAGCAGGACCCGCGTCGCCCGCCGGGTCGAGATCATGGAACTGGCAGTGATCGGGGCGTTGTTCGTCTGGGCCATGGAAGTCCTCCTCGGTCGCGATTACCGCACGGAACTAGACGGTTCAGTACTGTCGGAAACTGGACGGTACAGTACTCATGGATGAACTGGACTGTCCAGTACCGCCAGGTCAGGGAGACGGCATGGAAGCGAACGAGCAGGGCCGGTCGGCACGCAAGCGCCAGGCAATCATGGAGGCCGCGACCAGGGTGTTCATGGAGAAGGGCTACTCCGGCACGAGCATGGACGACATCGCGAAGCTGGCGGCCGTTTCCAAGCAGACCGTCTACAAGCACTTCTCCGACAAGGAGAAGCTGTTCGCAGAGATCGTCCTGGCCACCACCGACCGCATCGACGGCGTGATCGACCTGGTGGCCGACATCCCGTCCGACGCCGATGCGCTCGACGAGAACCTGACGCGCCTCGCCCAGCAGTTCCTCACCACCCTCACGCAGGCCCAGGTGCTTCAGCTGCGGCGCCTGGTCATCGCCAACGCGGATGTCTTCCCCGAGCTCGGCGCGACCTGGTACGAGCAGGGCTTCGAGCGAGTACTGGTCACCCTGGCAGCCACGTTCCAGCGTCTCGCCGAGGACGGACTGCTCCGGATCGACGAACCGCTCCTGGCCGCCAATCACTTCTCCGGTCTGCTGCTGTGGATCCCGGTGAACAAGGCAATGTTCCACGGCGGCCCCCAGCACACCCAAGCCGAACTCGACCGCTACGCCACCGCCGGCGTCCGCGCCTTCCTCGCCGCCTACCGCTGACCCTCTGCGCCCCTGCGCTCCCGAAGCACGCTTCATCCGGCCGCCGCCTGAAGAGGCAACGCATGCCATGGCCCGAGCGCATTGCTCTGCGCGACGGCGTACGGCTTTCCTGCCGCGCACCCGAACTCATTCGCGCACTCGTACTGGTCGACGCTGCGCACCCGCAGCGCTCATCCGGATGTTCCCGCTGAAATCGGCTGGTCCTGGCCCTGTACAGCCGCATTCCGGTGGACTCCCTGAAGCTCGACGGCGGCCGACGTCTCTTCGACCTGCTCCTGGCCTGGGACCCGGATGAGTAGGACCTGACGGCGCGCCACCTCATGCCTCCGAGGGCCCGATACGCGGGACGCGGGTCTTCTCCGGCACTGGCGTGAACCGGGTGCAGTCCGCCCGCCGTCCTGGTGCGGCGACGTGGGAGGGCGGGTGACCCTGGCAGTCCCCGCTCAGGTGGAGCTTGGTGGTGAACCCGCCGTGCGATCGGCCAGGGCCCTTGCCTCCTGCACCGTCTCCATCAAGCGGGCGACGCGGCACTGCGCAGCGTTTCGCCCTGGTGATCTGCCGCACGATCGATCCGGACGCCGGGCTGAACGCCGTTCCGGGGCCTGTCGGCCATCTGTCGGGGACTGTGAGTTCGATGTCCGCGGCTTGTCGGCTGGGGCTGGCACCTTTCCGGAAACGGCCGCCGGAGATCACTGGGCGGTCCCGACCTCGAGGAGCCCCCATGCGCACCACGGCCGCGCGGATCGCGCGGGAGTTCGACGGCTGGGCGCCGGAGCTCACCGCACTGATCACGGACGCCGATACCGCGCCTGTTCTGCGCCCTCACTACGCCTTGCCGGCCGAGCACCGGTGGGCCCGGGTGCCGGGGGTGACCCTGCTCGGCGACGCCGCTCACCTCGCAGCGCCGAACGGCGAAGGCGCCAACCTGGCCATGCTCGACGGCGCCGAACTCGGCAATGCCCTCGCCGCGTCCCCCGACGACATCGAAGCCGCGCTCACCGAATACGAGCAGGCGATGTTCGCCCGGAGTGCCGAGGCCGTCACTTTTGAAGGCACCAACGTGGTCCAGGGCATCGACTCCGAAAACAACACACCCCAGGCCATGCTCAAGATGATCACCGAGCAGGTTCAATAAGCCGCTTGAGCCGAGATTCACCGAGCAGCCCGGCCTGATCGCCCGGACAATTCCTGACTGCACGGCTGCACGAAGATGTCCGTCGGGACGGAATTCGCTCGCGTTCGCAAGACTCTTCTGATGTGGTGACCGGAACGGGTATTTCGGAGCGTGAGGAGGCGGCTGTGGCGGGTGACGGATGCATCTTCTGCGCGATAGGGCGCGGTGAGGCGGATGCCAGCATTGTCCATGAGGACGAGTCGGTGATCGCGTTCATGGATCTCCGGCCCGTCAACCCAGGCCACTTGTTGGTCGTTCCCAAGACTCATGCGGTGGGGTTGGAGGACCTTCAGGAGGACGACGGCGTCCAGGTCTGGAAAGTGGCGCACCGACTCGGGCGGGCACTGCGCCGATCAGGCCTGCGGTGCGAGGGCGTCAACCTGCTCCTCGCGGATGGTGAAGCGGCATTCCAGGAAGTTTTCCATGTGCACCTGCATGTCATCCCCCGCTTCGCAGGCGATCCATTTCGCATAGGCGCCGACTGGCGCGTTCATGAGCGGGAGCAGCTCGACGAGACGTCTGCTGCTGTCCGCAGCAGTCTCGCCGCCCTGGACGCCTCGCAACGTTGACGCCCGATCGGCGGCGGAACTCAGCGATCGTCGGTTGTCAGTCGCAGGAGTGGCTTCGCAGTCGGACCGCCGCACAATTGCCCTGGCCGGGTCCGCAATCGAAGGAGACCCGGCCCGGGGTAGCGGCCCGCCGTGGATCGACAAGGTCGACCGCCTCGGCCATCCAGTCGTCGCTCACCAATCCCTGGCGGCGATCAGCTCCTCCGTATCGGCGCCCGAGAATCCGTAGACCGACGCCACGAACCAGAAGTCCTCGGCTATCTCCTCCCGTGCAACCGTCTCGATCTCGCTCCCTGCCGCCTCGAACTCGGCCTCCAGCAGGTTGAACTCCTCCGTCGCCGCCTCCGTGAGCACGTACAGGGCCGACAGATCCGCAGGCCGCACTGCCTCAATCCGCTCGCACAGCCTCAGCAGGATCGCCCTGCCCTTGTCGACGACGTGATCCGGAAAGTATTCGTCCGCGTAGAGCTGTTGCAGAAAGGCGTACTCAGTCACCTGCTGGTTCGTGATCGGCATGGCGCCTCCATCTCCCTCGAAGAACCGACGTGCCGATCATGCACCACGCCACTGACAACCCCGGCTCAGGACTCGGGACCGGCAGGGCCGGGCGGAACTGTTCCAGCAGAGCGACAGCTGTGTGCCGATCCGGCTCGGAAGGCCGCCTGTCGGCGGAATGCATCTCCTCGTCCTCGGCCCAGTCGGCGGCCCGTCGCATCAGGCGAGGGCGGCGAAGGCAGGGGGATGCAGAGTGCCCTCGGCGGTCTCCACCACCTGTGCGGCGCCGAGCAGCAGGTCCTCGCGGTGGTGTCGGGCGACGAGTTGTACCGCGCAGGGCAGGCCGTCCGGACCCAGTCCGGCGGGGACACTGATTGCGGGGTGCCCGGTGTCGTTGAAGACGGAGGTGTAGGAGATCGGCAGCGTCCGCTCACGCACGGCTGTTGCCACGTCCGGCCCCTCCGCGAGCCACGCCGTTGTGGGCACGGTGGGCATGAGCAGCAGGTCGAACCGGCCGAAGAGTTCGGCCGTCCAGCGGTCGAGCAGGGAACGGTGCGCCCAGTAGGCGGCGAATTCGGCCGGTGCGATGTTGCGGCCGCCGTCAAGGAGGTCGGCGAACCATGGTTCGAAATCGGCGCGTCGGGTGGTGAAGTCGTCGAGGACACCGAGGAGCCGGTTGTGGGCCAGGACTTTCTGGCGCAGTTGGAACGGCGCGGGAAAGTCCGCAGCTCCGGGCAGCGCCGCGTCGTCGTCCCGTACATCGTGGCCCTGGGCGCGCAGGATGTCCGCTGTCCGTTCGAGGGCACGCAGCATCTCTGGCCGGGGTGCGGCCACGCCGAGTGTGTGCAGGACTGCCACGCGCAGGGCGGGCAACGGTGTGCCGAGGCCGTCCAGGTACGAGCTTGCCGGTGCGGGCAGCGAGTACGGGTCGGCCGGGTGGTGTCCTGCGGCCACGTCGAGGTGCAGCGCGGTGTCCGACACGGTGCGGGCCATGCCGCTGAGGCATGCGTGCTGCGGCCAGCACGGCATGCGGGAGGGGCCCTGGGGGATGCGGCCGCGGCTCGGTTTGAGGCCGACCACACCGCACAGTGCCGCAGGGATACGGGTGGAGCCGCCGCCGTCGCCGGCGGTGGCGAGGGCCACGAGCCCGGCGGCCACGGCTGCCGCGGCGCCGCCGCTGGACCCGCCCGGTGTCCGTTCCGGATTCCATGGGTTTCGGGTGATGCCGTGGGCGTCGTTGGCGGTGTGCACTGCGGCGCCGAGCGGCGGCAGGTTCGTCTTGCCGATGACCAGTGCGCCGGCCGCACGCAGCCGAGCCACGTGCAGGCTGTCGCCGGTTGCGGGCGGGCTGTTGTGGTAGGCGCTGGTGCCCCTGCTGGTGGGGAAGCCTTCCGCGTCCTCCAAGTCCTTGACGAGGATGGGCAGCCCTGCCAGCGGGCCGGGGTCCTCGCCTCGGGAGATCCGTGAGGTGAGGGCGGCGGATTCGGCGAGTGCCCGCTCGGGGTCCATGGCGACGACGGAGTTGAGTGTGGCGTCTGCCGTCCGGATCCGGTCGAGGGTGTGGCGCATGAGCTCCTCGGGCGACAGCTTTCGGCGGCGTATGAGATCGGTGAGTTCGGTCGCGGAGGCGAAGGACAGATCGGTCATGACAGGACGGGTTCCTCTGCAGTGCGGGAGTCGTTGGGAGTGGTTGCGGCTTCCAGGCTCAGGCCAGTGGTGCCGGGGCCGAATGCGATGGCCACGCATCCGCCGACGAGGCTGAGGACGGCGAGAAAGGTGAACACGGCGGTGTACCCGAGCCCGCTGAACACCGCGGCGACCAGCATGGGGGCGGCGAAGTTGAAGATGCGTGACAGGGCGTTGGCGGTGCCGGACCCGAGCGCACGGATACGAGTGGGGAACACTTCGGCCGAGTACACCTGGAGGAAAGGCACGGCCATTTGGAAGAGCAGGCTGACCACGCATCCCAGGACGAGGACGGCTGCGGGGGCCCTGACGAGCCCGAAGAGCAGCAGCGTGGCAGCGGTCAGAATACCGAGGACCAGTTGGGTGCGGCGGCGGTCCCACCGGTCGATGAGCGGGACGGCGACGAGTGCACCCAGCGGTGCGGCGGTGGCCAGGGCCGCCGACAACAGCAGTGTGTCGTCGAGATCGAGGCCGGTCTCCGAAAGGAGTGTGGGCGTCCAGGTGTTGTAGGTGGAGTAGGCGAGCAGTCCGGATACCCACATCGTCGCCACGACCAGGAACCGGCGGCGATCAGGGCCCACCAGCAGCTCGGCCATACGGGGGCGGGCCGGTGCGGATGCGGGCGGTGCGGGGACCGGCGGTGCGGGACCAGTCGGCTCGGCAGCGGGCACGGTGCGCGGATCCGTCCCGCACTGCCGCTCGATGGACCTCACGATCTCGTCGGCCTGGGCGAATTCGCCGCGGGAAGCGAGCCAGCGGGGGCTCTCGGGGACCCAGCGGCGGATCATCCAGGCGAAGACGACACCGAACAGGCCCAGACCGAAGACCAGTCGCCACCCCCAAGTCCACTGTGGTACGAGGAAGTAGCCGGCCCAGGCGGCGATCGGGATGCCGAGCGAGCCGACCGCGACCTTGTAGGTCTGCAGCCGTCCCCGGGCGGTGGCCGGGACGAATTCGGTGAGCACGACGATGGCCACGACCGCCATGCCCTGCGCGCCGAAGTGTGCGGCACAGCGGACCACGATCAGCTGCCACGGGCTCTGCACGAGGACGCACAGCGCGGTAGCCGCGCAGTAGACGGTGACAAAGGCGAGCATGGTGCGCCGGCGACCCACCCGGTCGGCGAGGTAGCCGCCGAGGATGCCTCCGGCGAAGGCGCCGAGCTGGCTCACGCCGGCTATGAGGGCGACGGCCGAAAGCGACAGGCCCCATTGCTCTTTCAGGGCGGGTGCGACGAACGCGAAGGCGTAGGTCTCCACCCATTCGAAGAGGATCATTCCGGCCAGGGCGATGACCAGTCTGCGGTGGAACGAGCTGAGCGGGAGCCGATCGAGCCGGTCCCCGAGTGCGGCGGCTTCGGACATGGCAGTCATGGGACGCATGACCTCCGGGAGAGTGGCGGAGCAGCGGGTGCGGGACGGAGGGTCAGATGACGCCGTCGGAGCTGAGGGCGGCGAGTTCGTCCGGGCTCAGGCCGAGCACTCCCTGGTACACCTCGGCGTTGTGCGCGCCGAGAGCGGGGCCGGTGGAGCGGATGCTGCCCGGGGTCTTCGACAGCCGGGGCAGGGGCGCGACCATGGGGAGTTCGCCGAAGTCCGGGTCTTCGACGGTGACGAGCGTGCCCCGCTCCCGGTAGTGCGGATCGGCGGCGATGTCGGCGATGCTCATCAGCGGCGAGGCAGGAACGTCCGCCTCGCTGAGCAGCTTGGTCAGATCGTCCGCGGTGCGGGTGGCGGCCCAGTCGGCAATCATCGTGTACAAGGCATCGGCGTTCTCGGCCCGGACCGCGCGGGTGGCGTACTCGGGGGCGTCGGCCAGCTCCGGTGTTCCCATGAGGGTGGCCAGGCGGTGGAAGAGTGCGTCGGTGCCCGCGTGAATCGAGACCCGGCGTCCGTCGGACGTGGTGAAGTCGCTGGCGGGAACGATCTGCGGGTTGCGGTTGCCCATACGCTCCCGAATCCGGCCGGTCGTCGCGTACGAGGTGAGCGCGTCCTCCGAGGCACGGAAACCCGCCTCGTACAGCGCGAGGTCGATGACCTGACCGCCGCCACCCGCCACGTCACGGTGGTACAGCGCCGTGACCACGGAGAAGGCGCCGAGATAGGCGGCCATGTAGTCGATCGTGGAATAGCCGCTGCGTACCGGGGACCGGTCGGCGTCACCGGTCACGTATGTCAGGCCGGCGAAGGCACTCGCGATCCGGTCGAAGGAGCCCCGGTCGCGGTAGGGGCCGGTCAGACCGTATCCCGTGACGTACACCAGCACTGTGTCGGGGGCGAGAGCGCGCAGCGCGTCCGGATCCAGTCCCCATGAACGCAGGGTAGGAGGGCGGTAGTTGGTGATCACGACGTCGAAGTGCGGGACCAGCCTGCGGACGAGGTCCTGTCCCCGTCCGGTGCGCAGGTCCAGGGTCACCGACTTCTTGTTGCGCGCCTCCTGGGCCCAGTACGGGGATCGCGCTCCGGCCTTCGCCCCGCGGGTGAAGTCGCCGCGCCCGGGTTCTTCGACCTTGACCACCTCGGCGCCGAAGTCGCCCAGGAAAGTGGCCGTGACCGGCGCGGCGAGGACGGTGGACAGGTCGAGGACGCGTATGCCCGCCAGAGGAAGAGCCTGAGGGAGTGTCGCCATGGATGCCCCTTCACATCTAATTCACGTTCCGTTATTAACGAAACGTTGCTAGCGGGACCATAAGCTGGTCACTGGAGCGTGGCAAGGGGCTGCGACGAGAAAAGCCATCCAGGGACGGACGAGGAGCAGGGCATGAGCGAGACCGGCAGGACGCGGCGGCGACGGCGCACCCGCGAGGAGACCGAGGCGGACCTGCTGGCGGCCGCGCGCCGACTCCTCCAGCGCGACGGCGTGCTCGCCGGGGTCAACCTTCGGGAGATCGCCACCGAGGCCGGGGTCAACCACGGGCAGATCTATCAGTACTTCGGCACCCGGCAGGCCCTTCTACGCGCCGCCGCCGCCGACCTGGTACAACGTCAGGCCGCCGACCAGGACGGTCATTGGGAGCTGCCGTTCTCCGAGCGCCGACAGGCCATGTTCCGTCATCGCTTGGGGGAACCCGAACTGGTAAAGCTCGAAGCGCTGTTGGCGCTCGACGGCGATGGCGACTTCTCCCCGCTGCCACGGTTCACGCAGACCCGCCAGAGTCTGGAACGGGACAGGGACGAGGGCTCACTGCCCGAGGACGCCGACGCAGTGGCCGACCATGTGATGACGGCCGCCGCACAGATGGGTTACATCATCTTCCGCGAGGCGTACGCCCGCGACACCGGAATCTCCCTGGAAGAACTCGACGAGCGAGCAGCCCGCGCGTTTGCGCGCATGGTGGCCGGGCTCACCACCCCGTCGCCGAAGCAGGGGCCGCCGGAATGACACCTCCGTGCCGTGCACAGGGCCCTGCGTTGCCCGCGTCGTCACGACCACGGGCCCCGGCAGCCCCTCCCCTTCCAGCACCCTGGTGACCGGCATGCCCAGCCGGTTGCAGCACGTTTGGATGACCGGCACACCTTCCCTGATTGCGGGCCCCGCCGACCGACACACAGCTGGTCGTACGGCGGGGCGGCACGAGATCCGTGCACCGCCGGCGCGTGATGCGCATGCCGACCTCGGCCGGCGGGAGCCGTACACTGGTGATCGCCCAGCCCGCGCAGGCGACAAGGACACCCGCAGGGAATGGGGATGGGGATGGCGGTGACGGCCACCACTCGACCCTCCAGGGCTGGTCAGCCCTTCACCCGCTGGCCGCTCGGGCTGCGGAGCAGGACGTGACGGCTGACTCTGGGTCGCGAGCGACGTGGCGCGAGGACGACGCCCCTCGGGCGAGACCGTACGGCTCAGCCATCCCGGGCCCGCTGCGGCGCCAGCCCTAACGCTGTTCGGTGACGTGCTCGCTCAAAAAGACACCTGCGTGGGCGGCAGCCTCTTCCTTCGTTGCGTAGTACGAGGTGCTGTCGGCCTCATCGCATGTTCCATCAGCCCCCCTTCCGGCCCATCGCCAGCCACCCGATGACGGATCCCGGAACAATTCGGCACTGCCGCCGCACAGTTCGATCCGACTCGGCTCCGCTTCCGCAGGAGCTGACCTGTCGAGGGCGTCGGGCCATTTCTTGCGAGCACCCTGTCGAGTGATACCCCAGGCAGCACCCAACTGCTCATAGCTCGCGCCATAGGACCCGGCGGTCCCTGCTGCGATTGCCGTCAACCGCTTGACCTCCGCGTCCACCACCTTCCAGGTGCTGAGGATCGACAGAGTCACGTCGATGGGTTCGGCATCCCACATGCGTTCTTCAGGAAGTCCGGTAATTCGGGCACGCATGGCCGAGGCGAGTGGGTTGAGGGCATCGAGCAGAGCCTTGTCGAGAACTGTCTGTTCCGCAGTAGTGATCTCAGGCAGCGTCATGCGACAACCATAGTTACCATGCGCGCGATGTGCAACCAAAGTTACCGACGTAACGGAAGATCCGCTTCGCCGCCAGATTCCGGGCCCCTCACCGTGCCCACAACACCGGCAGTGCCCCACGGGTCCGCGATGGTCTCCGTGGAGCGGATGGTTCCCTGCGTTCGCCGGAGCACCATCGCCTTGAGGCTTGAGCACTGCCCCCTCCTCCGCGCTGGGCAGCCGGACCCTCCGTTTCCCTCCGAACAAGGGCGCGGAACAGCGGGTCCTTCAACGACGGTCAGGATCACCAGCGGGGCCGCGCCCGCCGCGACGTCAGGACCGGAGTGGCTCCGGCTTGTGGGCCAAGAGGCTGGCGATCGCTCTCTTCCCCTCTTCGGCGGGCTCCTGCACCAGCCGCGTGGTCACCACGAGCCCGGCCCGGTCCAGCAGTTCGGCGATCCGGTCGGCCGGCAGCAGGTAGGAGTCGAAGAACGCGGGATGGTCGCCGTAGGCATTCTTCACATGCCGATGCTCGCCGTTTCCCACCCGCCCGACGACCATCAGATGCCCACCGGGCGCCAAGGTGCGCTGAAATTCGGCGAACACGACCGGGAGCAGCTCCGGTGGCGTGTGGTGAATGGAGTAATAGGCCAGGATGCCGCCGAGCTCGTTGTCATCGATGTCCAGCGCAGTCATCGAGCCCACCGTGAACCGCAGGTCCGGATGTGCTTCGCGTGCCAGGCCGATCATCTTCGGCGACACGTCGATCCCGAATGCCGACACCCCTATTTCGGCGAGATACGCCGTCACTTTGCCGGGGCCGCAGCCCAGGTCCGCGACGTCACCTCGGTCGGCGGTCCACACGAGTTCGACGAACGCGGACAGCATCGCACGCGATATCGGATCAAGATCATCGGGGGCAGGCACGTACTCCGCGTAGTCGGCGGCGACGGTGTCGTACGACTCCCGAACCGCAGCAAGGTAGGAGGGTTCAGTCACGCAGCCAATCTCAACCAGAGCACTGACAGTGCCTGAGAGGCGACTGCCCGGACTCCCGGGCGTTGAGCAGCAGGATTCGAGCTCGGATCTCAACTGCTGTGTCTGGTCGGCCGGCTGTGCGGAGACGTTTCACAGGGCGGTCCAGACGTGCCCCGGGTAGTAGTTGGACTCCCCTCGGAAGAACCAGTCGGCAAGGTCACCGATGCGTTCGAGGCACTCCTCGTCATAAGTGTCCGGTTCCGGTCGCGGAAAGGCGGGGTGCGCTGTCCACGACGGAACGGCCGTTGCCACCTCGTAGAACCCTTCGGCCCGCCAACGATCGATCTTCTCGCTCGTCTCGAATTGTGCGCATGCTGCTCGCATGGCCCGTTCCGGACGAGCGAAGGCAGCCCGGTCCCACTGTCGGCCACGCAGTTGGAGGAGGAAGCTGCCCTCCTCGGCGTTGAACTCTCGCCGCAGCGTTTCGATCGTCTCGTCCACGAGATCAGATCATGACGTTCGAAACCCATCCTCGGGGACAACGATGCCTCCGACTGTGAACGCAGCGAGGCCGATCGTCACGGAGAGCCAGGGCCCCGACCGCCTTCCTGTCCCTGCCCGTCACCCGGGCTGGCGCTTGCTCTCCGGGTTTTCGATGGACTATCCAGCCTGTCCTGGGTGTGGGCATCGCGTGCGGCCATGTAGGCGCGGGGCCGCACGCCGGTGATCACGACATCGAGCAGGTGATCGGCTTGCCTCTCCCGGTCCCGCACCCGCTCGGTGGCAACCGCGATCCCGTTGGCAAGGTTGAGGAGATCCGAGATGGTGATGTCGTGCCGGGCCTCACCCGCCTGCTGCGCACGGTGCAGGAGCTCGCCTCCCGCCGCGCGCACTTCGTCGTGCCGCGCCTCCACGTGCTGTCCGGGCTCGGCGAGATCCTCGCACAGCAGCGCGGCAAGGCCACGAAACGTGCTGTTGTGCTCCACGACTGCCCGTACCCACGCTTCGAGGGCCTGGCCGGGTTCACACTCGGTCGAGAGCCGACGCGCTCGTGCGCACAGGGCCCGGACCCGCTCGTCCATCACCGCAACGGCCAGTGCGCGTCGCCCCTGGAAGTGGCGGTGCAGCGTCGCCGAACCCACCCCGGCGTGCTGGGCAATCCGCTCCAGGGAGACCGACACGCCCTCCTCGGCGAACAGTTGGCCGGCGGCGGCCACGATCCGCTCGCGGCTGATCCGGGCATCAGCACGTACGGGTCGGCCGTCGCCCGCGCGTTCCTCGTTCGCCGACTGCATTGTCTCCCGCCTTTCTCATCAAGTGGGGTCCGACCCCACTTAGTGGGGCAGAGTGTCGGATCCAGGATCCTGCCGACCGAAAGGTTCGATGCCCCGTGCCCGATGCGCTGGATGATCGCGACAGGCTTCTCGGCGGCTTCGTGGAACGCCCGCCCCTGAAGCGGTACGCAGCCGCGTACGCCGAACACTTCGCCATCCACCGGAACTCGGGAGTCGTCGAGATCCGCATGCACTCCAAGGGTGGACCGGCGGTCTTCTCGCGCGGGCTGCTCAACGCCTGGGGACGAGTGCTCGCGGAAGCCGGCGCGGACCCCGACAACGAGGTCCTGATCATCACGGGGACCGGCCCACAGTGGATGGCCGGGATCGATCCGCGGTCGTTCGCGGAACCGTTGTCGCAGTGGCCCGGCGACCTGCTGTACGAGCAGTATTCCGACGGCGCACGACTCCTTGAGAGTCTGGTCCTCGGTATCGACGTCCCGACCATCGGAGTGCTGAACGGACCCGGTCCACGCCAGGAGTTGGCCCTGATCTGCGATATCACTCTGGGTGCCGACGACGTGGTGATCGCCGACGGCAATTTCGCCGCCGGGTCGGTGCCCGGCGACGGCATGTACCTCGCCCTGGAGGAACTCCTCGGCACCAAACGGGCCGCCCGTCTCGCCTACACCGGTGAGGGAATCGATGCCGCGACCGCACTGCGGTGGGGGGTGGTCAACGAGGTGCTGCCGAGCGACCAACTGACGCACCGGGCCCACCGACTCGCAGAGACAATCATGGCCACTCCCCCGCACCTCCCGCCGGCTCACCCACGCGGTCGTCAGCCGCCCATGGCGACGCCGGATCACCGAGGAACTGCGCAGCGGATATGCACGGCAACACCTCGCGAGCAGTGGCACGTAGAACCTGTCCGGTGGACGCGGGTCGGACAGGCCCTGGCGCTGCCGCGAACACCTAGACACAAACAGAGAACCAAGCCCTACGAGGAGCCGAGGCACCGACGATGAAGATCGACTCAGTGATTGCAAGGCAACGTGTCGACGACCTGGACGCGGCCATCACCTCCTACGAGAGAGTGACCGGCGAGACAGCCGCCCAATTCGCTTTCGCCGGTGTGAGTCTGGCGAGCATCGGTCCCTTCCTCCTGTTCAGCGGGCCGGACGAAGCGGTGCAGCGGGTGGCCGGTGTCGGGGCCACTCTCGCGGTCGCCGACCTGGACGCGGCGGTCGAGGAAGCGGTGGCGGCAGGGGCCACCGTGGTGATGCCCGCTCAACCCACCCCCAACGGTCACCGTGCGGTACTGCGTCACCCCCACGGAGGCGTGTACGAGTACGTCGGCCCCTGAGTGGCCCGCCGCGTCCGAGACCGTTGCGCGGTGCCGCTGCGCGTACGCATCGCCGTTCCCGGCCGAATCAACTCCTACTTCCGGCGCGCTAGGTACCCTCGACGAGCAACTCCGCGAGGGAGTCCACAAGTTGTGTGAACCAAACCAATTGTGGACCTCCGCGTGCCTTGCGAAAACCGTGACGGCGACCCCAGAAAGCGCTTTGGACCGCATGGAACTGAGCCCAACGCCGGGCGCGTTCGGGATCGACTTCGGCCACCTCGGCGAAGACATGCATGGTCCGGAACAGCGCCCTTCTCAGGTCGCCCGCTTCGAGGAGCGCCGGCGACCGCGCCTTGAGCAGAGTGCCGCCGTCGTATGCGGGATCTCCTGCGTACCCCTTGGGGTCGACGGCCAGCCACGGCTCACGGTCGGCACGCAGGATGTTGCGAGCATGCAGGTCGCCGTGGATGAGGGTGTCCGGCTGGTCGCGGCCCAATTCCTGGGCCGTCGCCACCGCGGCGTCGACCACGCGTCGGGGCAACGCGTGTGTCAGCTCTGCGGCGTCTTGCCGGAGTTGGGCTGCCCAGGCATCGGCCTGGTCCTGGAGCCGGGGCAGTTCTGGCGGCGCTGGGATGGCCAGCCGATGACTGATCCGCCCTGCGATCCTCATCACCTCATCGCTGTTCTCGACCTCCGCCAGGGTCGACGACCGGACTCGCTCCAGGAGCATCGCGAAGTGCTCGTCGTAGCGCTCGTGCAGCAGCACCGCTCCTCGTCCGCCCCAGGCCGCAAACGCGTCCGGTTCATGCACGTTGCCGGGATGGGGAAAGGACACCTTCACCACGGCCGCCCCCTCGGCCGGCCGCCGCACCGGAACGATGACCCCGACTCCCCCATGCATGACCTCCCCGTCCTGCACGCAGTCCCAGCGCCCCAGCAGCTCCTCCACGATCCCGGGCAGCTCGGCGAGCCAAGCCGCACCGGGCTCGCCCTCGCGCTCCAGCGTGCTCCGCACGAACGCCTCTGGCATTTCCATCATCCCCGCACCCTACGCACCGGCCCACTGTGAAGGCGGGCCGGGAGGCACCTCCCATGTCCCGGCACAAGGCGACGGTGCGATTGGCTCAGCTCGCGGGAGACTTGCGCAATGCGGTACGCCCCGGCGGTGGCTGCCACCCTGTTGCCGCCGCCCAGCGTTCGGCCGCAATCATCAGAATCCCGGTGGCCGGGGCCTTGATCTGCCCGTAGTCCAGCAGGTCCGGCACACTGCGGGCCAGACGTCGTTTGAACGCCCCCCACTCCCGACGGGCGGCCTCATCGGCGCGCAGATAGTCACGGAACAGGAGAGCGAAACGGCAGTTCGGTGCACCGTCCTCACGCAGGTGGACGTTGCACCTTCGCGCACCCACCGGCGGGGCGAACACCAACTTGCGGCACTCCTGCCCGCCCGAAGTCTCCGCCCGGTTCCACGGCTCGGGACGACAACGGAAACCGATCGCGGCAAGGAGCCCGATCTGCCGGGCTTCGTGAATCGAGTCGACGCGTACCTGAATGTCCACACAGTCCTTGGCCGCCAGGCCCGGCACCGCCGTGAACCCGACGTGGTCGATCGCACGTGCATCGTTCCCCAGAGTCTTGTGCAGTTCCCCGGCCAGCCGCTCGAAGTCCACCGGCCACTGCGACTGGTACTCCAGCACGGCCACTTCGGCCGCCTCATCGGCAAAAGGCATGCCCCCAGCATGAACTCTCACGCGTGTTCCGGACGCTGAACGACCCGAATCGAGGTGCGCGATCAGCAATGCAACTGACATGCTCCGCCCGTGAACGACGTCGTGGCTTTCCAGATCTCCAAGATCACCGGCTCGGCCGAGCTGGCAGGCATCACCGCCGGGCTGATCGGCGCGCTCCCGTCATGGTTCGGTATCCCGGAGGTCAACGCGGAGTACGTGGAGTCGGCCAACCGCCTCTCCGGACTCATCGCCCGCACGGACACGGAGTCGATAGGCGTCCTGTTGTACCAGCGGCACTTTACCGAAGCAGCCGAGATCCACCTGATGGCGGTTGCCCCGTCATGGCATCGGCGAGGTGTCGGTAGAGCACTCGTCGATGAACTCGTTTCGGAACTTGCCGTGGACGGCTGCCGGTTGCTCCAGGTGAAGACGTTGGGAGCCGCGCACCCCGATCGCGGCTACGCCCGGACCAGAGCCTTCTACCGGTCTGTCGAGTTCCTTCCGCTGGAGGAGACGAATGACCTGTGGCCCGGAACCCCCTGCCTGATCATGGTGAAGCGGCTGGCGCGTCCGACCTGAGCCCACCTTCGCACCATCCGGCCCGCAGCCCAACTTCCGCCCGCCGCCGATCAGTCCGCTCTTCACACCCTCCGTCCGGAACCACCGGACCTGGCCTCATCCACCGCGGTCTCGTCCCGCACGCATCCTCCCGCCCCAGGAGCCCCCACCCGCAGGCCGTCCATCACGAGGTCCAGAAGTCGCTTCGCCCGCGGCTGCCAGTCGCTGTGCGGGTCGATCTGCCAGAGCCCGGCGATGAACAGCACGAAGTCGTCGGGGGTCACCCCCGGACGGATGGTGCCGGCCTGTTCGTTCGCGGTCAGCAGCAGTGTGACCGCCCGAGTCACCGGGCCGTGGCCCAACTGGGCCAAACTGCCGTACTTGCCGGTGGACTTGCGCAACGCGTCCGCCAGGCCGGCCTTGGCCATGGCGTACTGGGCGAGACGGTCCATCCACTCCCTCAGCGCCCGGTCGGGTGCGCGGCTCCGGAGCAGTTGGTCCGCGGTGTCGGCCACCTGCTGCATCTCGTAGCGGTAGACCTCCAGGACCAGGGCCTCACGGTTGGGAAAGTTGCGGTAGAACGTCCCCTGCCCGACACCCGCCTTCTTCGCGATCGTGCTCAATGGCGCGTCCGCCGCCCGGGTCAGCTCGGCCAGCGCGACTTCCAGGATGCGTTCACGATTACGTTGCGCGTCCGGGCGCAGAGGCGTGCTCTTCTCGTCCCGCACTCGTCCTCCTCCCGGAAGCACGGCCGAGTCCGTCCTTGCTGAGCGGACAGCTGTCCGCTAGGTTCGACGATAAGCGGACAGCTGTCCGCTTGGATTCACCATAGCGGCAGATCCGGCCGGTGTGGCCGACCTGCGCCCACCGTCAATGGTTCCTTCACCGTCATCGCCCTCTCCCTCCCGGAATGCCCACCGGGATCGTCTCGTTCGACGCGCATCTGCAATGCGAAAGAAGGCTGATCATGACCCCATCGACGTCCAGCGCCATCACCCTGAACATCAATGGCGAGAAGTACACACTGCCCGTCGACCATCGCACCACCCTGCTCGACGCCTTGCGCGAGCGTCTCGACCTGACCGGTTCCAAGAAGGGCTGCGACCAGGGTCAATGCGGCGCCTGCACGGTGATGATCGATGGGCGCCGGGCTGTTTCCTGCCTCCAGCTCGCGGTCGCGGCCGAGGGTCGGGTGATCACCACCATCGAAGGCGTGGCCGATGGCGAGCAGCTCCATCCCGTGCAGCAGGCCTTTCTCGACCTGGACGGCTTTCAGTGCGGATACTGCACACCCGGGCAGATCTGCTCGGCCATCGCGGTGATCGAGGAACACGCGGCGGGCTGGCCGAGCGCGGTGACCCATGACGTCCGGCCCGAGGCGGGGGTGCCCGCGCTCAGCGCCGAGGAGATCCGCGAACGCATGAGCGGCAATCTGTGCCGTTGTGGCGCGTACGTGTCGATCGTGCAGGCAGTCGCGCAAGCAGCGGAATCGGCCGGATCCCGGGACAAGGAGGCAGTGGCGTGAGGGAATTCGGCTACGAACGCGCCTTCGATGTTTCCGGAGCGGTCGCTCTGCTCGGTTCCGACCCCGACGCCCGCTTCCTCGGCGGCGGCACCAACCTCGTCGACCTGATGAAGGCCGGCGTGGAGAGGCCCGCACTGCTCGTCGACGTACGCGAACTACCGCTCGACGGAGTAGAGTTCATCACGGGTAGCGGGCTGCGCATCGGAGCGACCGTCACCAACAGCGATCTCGCGGCTCACCCCGAAGTCCGGCGTCACTATCCGGCTTTGGCCCAGGCCGTCCTGGCCGGCGCATCGGGGCAGCTGCGCAACATGGCCACGGTCGGTGGGAATCTACTCCAGCGCACCCGTTGCGGCTACTTCACCGACATCAGCAAACCGTGCAACAAGCGCTCCCCCGGCAGTGGTTGTCCCGCTGTCGACGGCGAGCACCACAACCACGCGATCCTCGGCGCCTCCGAGCACTGCATCGCCACCCATGCCTCGGACATGGCGGTCGCGCTCGCCGCCTTCGACGCCGTCATCTCGTACGAAACGGCCGACGGTCCGGGCGAGTTGCCGATCACCGAGTTCTACCCGCCCGTGGGCGGCACGCCACACATCGAGACCGCTCTGCCGCCCGGCGCGCTGATCACCGGCGTCACACTGCCGCCCGCCCCGGTCGCCGCCCACTCGCGATACCGGAAGGTACGTGAGCGCGCCTCGTACGCGTTCGCGATCGGCTCGATCGCCGCCGCGCTCGACGTCCAGGACGGCGTCGTGCGCGAAGTGCATCTGGCGTTCGGGGCTGTCGCGTCGAGGCCGTGGCGGGCTCGGACGGCCGAGCGGGAACTGGTCGGCGGACCGGCGAGCGCGGAGGCGTTCGCCGCCGCGGCTGATGCCGAACTGGCCGCCGCCAAGGCCCTTCCCGAGAACGGCTACAAGGTGACGCTGATGCGCAACCTCGTCGTGGCCGTGCTGACCGAGCTCACCGAGGAGGTCTCCCGATGACCACGACGACCGGGGTCGCCACCGTGACAGGAGCCGTCGGCTCCGCCCACACCCGCGTGGAGGGCCGCGACAAGGTCACCGGGGCGGCCCGCTACGCCGGAGAGGTTCCCTTCACCGAACTGGCCCACGGTTGGCTGGTGTTGTCGACTATTGCCCGTGGCCGGATCCGTTCCGTGGAGGACGGCCCCGTCCTGGCCATGCCCGGCGTCCTGACCGTGCTGCACCACGGAAACGCGCCACGCGTCGACACCGATTACATGGGCATGCTGGGGCGACCGAACCCGGTCCTCGGGATCTTCCAGCACGACCGCGTTCCCTTCGTCGGCTGGCCCGTGGCGTTGGTGGTGGCCGATACGTCCGAGCAGGCCAGGGAGGCCGCCGAGGCGCTGGTGGTCCGGTACGACGAGGAGCCGCACGACGTCGCCTTCCACGCCGGACGTTCGGACGCGTACACGCCGGAGAACACCCCGATGGTCCAGGCCGAGACGGAGAAGGGGGACGTGGAGGCGCAACTCGGCGCTTCCGCCGTCGTCGTGGACGCGGAGTACACCACTCCGGAGGAGCACCACAACCCGATGGAGCCGCATGCGGCGACGGCCCGCTGGGACGGCGGCCGACTCGACGTCATCGACTCCAACCAGGGAAGCACCTGGGTGGCGAGCGAACTGGCGCAGCTCTTCTCCCTCGATCCGGCCTCCGTGCGGGTCCGGTCCGAACACGTCGGGGGCGCCTTCGGATCGAAGGGGCTGAGCCCGCATCAGGTGGCGGCCGTGATGGCCACGACCGTCCTTCACCGTCCGGTCCGTGTCGTGCTGACCCGCCGCCAGATGTTCTCGCTCATCGGCTACCGCAGCCCCACGGCGCAGCGGATCAGGCTCGGTGCCGATGCCGATGGCCGGCTGCGTGCCTTCGACCACCAGGCCCAGAACCTCACGTCGACCGTGCATGAATTCGTCGAGACGAGCGCCGTGCTGGGGCGCGTGATGTACGACGCCGAGGCGCATCACACCCTTCACCGGCTCGTCCGGCTCGACGTGCCGACCCCGACGTGGATGCGCGCGCCGGGCGAGGCACCGGGATCCTTCGCCCTCGAATCCGCCCTCGACGAGCTGGCCGAGAAGTGCGGCATCGACCCGATCGCGCTGCGCGCACGCAACGAACCCGAGACCGGTCCCGTGTCCGGGCTGCCGTTCAGCAGCCGCAATGTGCTCGCCTGCTTCGAGGAGGGCGCCCGCAGATTCGGCTGGGCGGACCGGGACCCCCGTCCCGGCGTGCGCCGTGAGGGGCGATGGCTGCTCGGTACCGGAACGGCGGCGGCCACCTACCCGTCGGGGGTCGGGCCGTCCACCGCGGCCGTGACCGCGGAGGCGGACGGAAGCTTCACCGTACGGATCAACGCGGCGGACATCGGTACCGGGGCGCGGACCGCGATGACCCTGGTCGCCGCGGACGCGCTGCAGGTGGCCCCGGACCGCGTCCGGGTGCGCATCGCGGACAGCGACCTCGGCCCGGCGATGATCGCCGGAGGCTCGATGGGAACGCGCTCCTGGGCGTGGGCGGTGACGATCGCGGCGGACGAACTGCGGGAGCGTCTGGCCCTGGGTGGCGGCATTCCGCCGGAGGGAATCACCGCCCGGTCGGACACGGCCGAGGCCATCGGCGCTCTCGCGCAGCAGGAACGTCACTCCTTCGGAGCGCAGTTCGCCGAGGTCGCAGTGGATGTGGACACCGGTGAGGTGCGCGTACGACGGCTGCTCGGCATCTATGCCGCGGGCACCATCGTCAATCCACTCACCGCCCGCAGCCAGCTCATCGGCGGAATGACCTGGGGGCTGTCCATGGCGCTCCACGAGGAGGCGATCAGGGACCAGGCCTCGGGCGGCCACGTCGGCGCCGACCTCGCCGGCTATCACTTCGCCGCGCACGCCGACGTGCCGCTCATCGAAGCCGACTGGGTGGACGACCCCGTCCCGGGCGATCCGGTCGGGATCAAGGGCATCGGCGAGATCGGCATCGTGGGCGTGGCCGCCGCGATCACCAACGCGGTGTGGCACGCGACCGGCGTACGCCACCGGGACCTGCCGATCCGTCCGGACCGCGTCCTGCGCGCGGCGGACGAGGCCCGGCGCCGGGCGGCGGGAGGAGCCCGGAGTGCTTGACATCGCCGAGGAGCTGAGCCGGTGGTTCGAGGAGGGCCGGGACTTCGCCGTCGCCACCGTCGTTGCCGTCAGCGGCAGCGCGCCGCGCGGTCCCGGCGCCGCCCTGGCCGTCGCCGCTGACGGCACCGCCATCGGTTCCGTCTCCGGCGGTTGTGTGGAAGGCGCGGTGTACGACCTGTGTGTCCAGGCGCTCGGGGACGGGCGGACGGTGCGCGAACGGTTCGGATACGACGACGAGGACGCCTTCGCGGTGGGGCTCACCTGCGGCGGCGTCGTCGAGGTCCTGGTCACGCCGGTGCGTGCGGACGCACCGGTGTTCCGGGCCGGGGTGTCGGCCGCGGTCCGCGGGGAACCGGCGGCCCTCGCCCGGGTGGCCCGGGGCCCGGTGGGCCTGCTCGGCCGGGTACTGCTCGTCCACCCCGACGGATCGTACGAGGGCCGCCTGGATGGAGATCCGGAACTGGACCGGACCGCGGCGGCGGAGGCCCGCGCGATGCTGGACACCGGCCGCACCGGCACCGTCGAGATCGCGGAGGACGGATCGCGCTGTCCGGGCGGTGTGACGCTGTTCGTGGAGTCGAGGGTGCCGCCGCCCCGGATGATCGTCTTCGGCGCAGTGGACTTCGCGACGGCACTCGTACGGACGGGCAAGTTCCTCGGCTACCACGTGACCGTGTGCGACGCCCGGCCGGTCTTCGCCACTCACGAACGCTTCCCCGAGGCCGACGACCTCGTGGTCGACTGGCCGCACCGCTATCTCCGGCGCACCGCGACCGACGAACGCACCGTCCTGTGCGTGCTCACCCATGACGCCAAGTTCGACGTTCCCCTCCTGGAGACGGCCCTGCGGCTGCCGGTCGCGTTCGTCGGCGCGATGGGCTCGCGCCGCACCCACGAGGACCGCAATCGCCGTCTTCGCGAAGTCGGCGTCACCGGACCCGAGTTGGCCCGCCTGCACTCTCCGATCGGCCTCGACCTCGGCGCCCGTACGCCCGAGGAGACCGCCCTGTCCATCGCGGCGGAGATCGTCGCGGCGCGCCGGGGCGGCACGGGTGTTCCACTGACCGGCTCGGGCACACCCATCCACCATGACGTGGACGGGAGGGAGACGGGCGAGGCCCGTTCCCGAACGGCAGCGTGACCTGACGGACGCCGGGCGGCCGATGGCTGGGCGAACGCGAGGCCGAGAGAGACTCTCAGAGGTCGCGTCCGCCCAGCCCGACGCCGAGTTCCACCAGGCCGTCGAGGACCAGGTCGATACTGACTGCGGCAAGCAGCAGTCCCAGAAGCCGGCCGAGCAGTTCGAACGTCGCATGGTGTGTGGCGCGGAGCACGCGTTCCAGGAGCAGGATGCAGACGAGGTCGAGCAGAATCACGGCCACGTACGCGCCGGCAACCGTGGAGCGCCAGGTCCAGGACGAACGCGCGGTGGCCTCGATGAGCAGTGCTGTCATGGCCAGCGGACTGACGACGAACGGCACGAGGAGTTCGCGCAGTCCGCTGGTCACGTCAGCGGATTCCTCATCCGGTGCGTCCGCTCCGGTCCGAACCCCCAGGACGAGACCGACGGCGTAGAGGAAGAAGATGATGCCGCCGGCAAGCAGGAGAGCGGGGGTGCTGATGTGGAACAGGTCCAGGAGCACCGGGGCGGTCAGGCTGGCTACCAGGCCGATGAAGATCGCCGCGCCGCAGGACAGCAGGGCGATGGTACGAAGTTGGCGCGTCGGATGCAGCTTCGCCAGGTGAGCGAAGGAGAGCAGAACCTTGGGCGGCCCGACGACCGAGACGAAGGTGATCAGAGCGGCGGAGAAAGTGAGCGCGTTCACCCGCGAAATCTAGGCCGCCGGGACCGACTCCACGCAGTAGGCGAGGCTGGTGTCCCCCGCATCCGGCGAACAAGATCACGGCGCCGGGGCTCACGCTGCGCGATGCCCGGTCCGGTAGACAGGTCTTCGACGCGCCCCTCATTGCGGCGGCGCGTCTCCGAGTCGTGCCTTCTTCTGACGACATTCGATTCGGCTGGCATGGATCTCCCGAACACCCGTCAGTCGAAGGGGGTCAGCTCGAACCATGGGGCATCTGACACAGGCTTCTCCGCATGGCACGATGACTTGCGGTCGACGCAAACACGGTTGACGCTCCGGGGTGTGCTCGGATTTCCTTCTGCGATGCCTGACATTCGCATCGAACGGCCGGACAGAGAAACCGCATTCAAGGACTGGCAGTACGTCCACAATGCGATCATCCCTACGCACGTCCTGTCGCTGGACGGCGTACGGGAACGCGCACAGCGGCACCACCTGGAAGTCGCCTATCTCGGTGACGTTCTCGTGGGTAGCAGCACTCTACGGCCGCCGACGGGTGATACGTCGGCCCACGGTGATCACCCGTGTGCTGGCCGATCACCGTGGGCAGGGATTCGGTGAGGAGCTCTATGCGCGCGGGCTGAGAAGGGCACGGGAGCTTGGTGCCCGGGTGGTCGAGACCGTTGTCCTGGCCTCCAACGAGGACGGTCTGCGGTTCGCGCGGAAACGCGGTTTCATCGAGACCGAGCGCTACCTGCTGCCGGGAGAAACCATCCCCTGGATCGACTTGCGGCTCTCATGACCCGCCTCGCCTTTTGATCTCATGGGCCAAAAACGCCTGTCCGTCGACGGTGGGCTTCCCTCCTCGCGAGGTGCGGGTGAACAGCCTCATCCCGAGGACCTTCTCCGGCATGGCGATGCGTTTGGGCTGCCTGCTGGGTGATCGGCCGTTCCACGGCGGCGAGCATGCTGCCGGCACGACGATCGGTTGCGTTTCGGGGCTGATCGCCTGTTTGCTCCGGTCGTCTGCTACTCGCCCCGATGCCGGTGGTCAGCGTGTGGTTGCGCTCACCGGATACGTGATTCCTCCGGTCCGGCAGGCGCTCTCGCCCCGCTGTACCGGCACTTCGACGATGTCACCCACAACGGCGTCACCGTCAGCGGATACTGCCGCCATGTACTCGGAGGATGACAACGCCGCACTGTACGACCTGCTCAACCCCTGGGATCCCGACCGCTGGCCCGGCGACGCCTTCTACGAGGAGTTGGTCATGGTTGCCGACTCCGTCCTGGACGTCGGTTGCGGCACCGGTTCGATGCTGCACTGGTCACGCGCGCACGGCCAAACCGGGCGTCTGGTCGGCATCGATCCGGACCCGGCCGCCCTCGCCCGTGCCCGGCGTCGCGCCGATGTCGAGTGGGTCGAGGGCACCGCGGCGGACGCGCGGTGGCAGGGTGAATTCGACCTTGCCGTCATGACCGCCCACGCCTTCCAGTTCCTGGTCACAGACGACGACATCCGTGCGTCACTCATGGCAGTACGTGCCGCGTTGCGCATGGGCGGCCGGTTCGCCTTCGAGACGCGTCACCCGCAGGCGCGCGCGTGGGAGGCCTGGAATCCGTCCAACGCGTCCGACATCACCGACTCAGCCGGCGGCGCCCTGCGCGTCTGGCACGAGGTCGAGACCGTCGCCGACGATGTCGTCACCTTCACCGGAACGACGGCCGAGCCCGACGGCACTGTGCTGCGCATCGATCGCGCGAGCCTGCGCTTCCTGGATGTGGTGACGCTCGATCGGTTCCTCGCCGAGGCGGGGTTCGAGATCGAGGCCCGGTACGGCGACTGGCACCGCGGACCCGTCACTCCGACGAGCCCGGAGATCGTCACTGTCGCTCGCCGCAGACAGGAAGGCCGGGTGAGGCATGTGCTCTGAGGGCCGGCTCCGGGCCGAATTCGCCGAAACCCACAGGAGCCACGGCCGTCCCGGACCGTGGCCGGAGGAGGTGTCCGTGCCCGCTCGCGGTCGCGCAGACGGCCCGTGCCACCCGCCGACGGGCGGGCACACGGGCCGACCGCGCCGTCATCCCGGCCCGGCGTTTCGCTCAGCGTTCAGAGGCCGGCTCAGAACACGAACGGTCCCGGCGACTGAGCGGAGGTCGCGGTGCAGGTCGCGGTGATGCCGAACACCACGACCTTGAGGGACTTGGCCTCCAGGCTGTCCCCCGAGGCGACGGTTCCCTTGAGCGGCCCCGTCGACACAGGGCTTCCGGCGGGGATGGCGGGGTTGGAGTTCCCGGTGAACGTCACCGTCGACGCGCCCTTGGTGAGCGTGAGCGTGGAACTGACCGAGTTCGCCCCGATGCTGATCGGTGCCGTGATGGCGGACGTCGAGACATTGATGGTCGCGCTCGTGCCGTCCTGCGTGGCGGTGAGGGTCGCGCTGCCCGAGCCGTAGGATCCGCAGTCGAAGGAAATGGTGGCGGTGGTGGGGGCGACCGCCTCGGCCGTGGGTGCCAGCGCGAGCGTGCCCGCGGCGAGGGCGGAACAGATGGCGAGTCGCCGTATGCCATACCTCATGGTGGTTGCCCTTCATGTGGGGGGACTGCCGACGCGCTGAATCGACGTGCCGCGCCGGAACACAGCACTCCCTGACGAGCCGTCAGAGGAGCTGCCTGCCCCATTGAGGCACGACCCCCTTGAAGCAACAAGGCACATCACCATGATTCTTGACATGCTACGGCCAATTCAGGTCACCCCTGGGGCTTCCCCGTCAGGAGGGCAGCTTCAGATCCGTGCATCCATGGCGCTGCGCGGCACGTTCGGCGAAGGCGCGCAGCGCGGTGCGCAGGTAGCCGCGCGGCGGAGCCGCGTACTCGGTGTCATTGACGGCGAAGAGGGCACGTGGGCCCGTGCCGCACACGGCACTCGCCCAGGCGCTGTGACGGTCGCCGCCCGCGTCGCCGCGGTAGCCGCCGGGGCCGTCCTCGGAGGTGCGCAGGCGTTGCGCGTACGGGCCGAACGCGGCGTCGAACCAGTAGAGTTCCTCGTCCCGCGCCTTGGTCTCGCCGAGTGCGCAGGCCTCCAGGAGGGCGGTGCCGGGGGCGGTGACCTCACGGTGCCAGTCGACGGAGTCGTCACCGGGGACGGGAACCCCGGCACAGGTGCCCGTGGCATTGCCGAGCGCCGGGCGGTCGTCCTGCACAGGGATCGGCGGCACGCCGGTGCCGTGGGGGGCGTCGCACGACCATCGCTCGGCGGCCCGTTCGGCGGTGGCCGTGACCAGCCGGGCGATCTGCCGGGTCTCCGCGGCGTTCTCGTGCGACTCGTCGGCACGCACGGCCACCACAAGGGAGGCAGGTCTGTTGGTGCAGTCGAGCGCGATGCCGGTCTCGCGGAAATCGGTGTAGCCCTGCCAGCCACCGCCGACGGCGACGGGCAGATGGTCGGAGTCCCCGTCGCGCAACATCGAGAGCGGGTCGCCGGAGAGGTTGCGGTTGCGGACGGCATCGTGCGGAATCAGAGCGGCCAGCAGCCGGGTGTCCGCCACCCCGCACTCGTCCCAACGGTCGTAGTCCGCACCACCCGTGCGGTCCCCCGGCAGTCCGGAGTCGGTGGAGTACGCGGTCAGGGCGGCGGACTCGGCGACCGGCAGCAGGCCCTCGCAGTACGTCGCGAGCCGGTCCTCGTACCGCCACCGTTTGCCGGTGTCGCTCATCCGGTACCAGCCGTAGCCGGCCGCGAGCACCAGGACCAGTGGTACCACGGCGTACAGCCCAATCCGGCGCATCGTCTTCATGAAGCGTCGGCCTCCCCCGTATCGATCACGGGCCCCTGCCTATCACCCGGGGCCCGGGACCCGACAACCGCCCTGCCCGAATGGGCACTTCTGCGGGCTTCGAGGAGCACGGATCACACCGCGTCACGCGTGGCCCGTCCCGGGCAGCGCCACAGTCGGCCAAGGCTGGTCGCCGTACGGGGCAGGGCCCGGTCAGCCTCGGCCCGCTCCGCTCGACAGCCAGGCCGGCCAGGCGATCTGCCCGTTCACGACCTCGATCACATCCGGCGTCAGGGCTTCGAGATGCTTCAAACCGCCGATCGGAACGACATCGCCCGCGAGCCGGTCGGTGTCGTGAACTCGCGCCGCCAGCCAGCAGAGCAGCTCGCCGACCTGCTCGAATTCGTCCGGGTGGATCTCCTGCCGGGAGGTCAGCGACCAGCCCTTCCGCGGCAGGTCCGCGCGGTCGGCCAGTGCCGAGCCGAGCACACCGCCCACTCGCCAGGCCACGCCGCCGCCGGCAAGCAGTGGACGAGGTTCGTCCTCGATCACCGGGTCCCCCGCCTCGTCCACCACCACGATCGGGAACGCGGTCACGATGGACAGGCGCTCCGGCTGCGGCCCGATTCCCAGATGCCAGCGCAGCTCGGCGAGCTCCTGCTCGGAGAGCTCGTCCCGCAGATCGACCGATATCGCCAACTCGTACACGTCACTCACGCCAGGCACCCTACAGAGGGGGGCCGACATGCTGGTCAGGACCCGGGGCAGGGCGTACACCCAGCACGCTCCGCCTCCCGTGATGCGAGGAGTCGCCGCACCCACCGGCCGTATGACACGCCCGGCGATACGACGATCTCGATCCCGGTGCGATGTTTCCGTTCAGGCCCGCATGTGACCGAATCTGTTTACATCCCCGAACCACGGGCGTAATCTGACCGCCAAATCACACACTCGGGCATGGAACGGATCCAAAACAACATGTATGCACCGGAGCGGCAGCAAGCCATCCTCCGCCTCGCCCGTGAGAGCGGCCGGGTCGACGTGCTGTCCCTGGCCGAGAAGTTCCAGGTCACCGCCGAGACCGTGCGGCGTGATCTGAAGAGTCTCGACCGGGCCGGGCTGCTGCGGCGCGTCCATGGCGGCGCGATCCCGGCCGGGCGGCTCGACTTCGAGCCCGACCTCGCCGAGCGCGATGCAGTGGCCATCGACGAGAAGGAACGCATCGCGACAGCCGCGATCGGCGAGCTCCCCACCGACGGCAGCGTGATCATCGACGCGGGCAGTACGGCCGCCCGGCTGGCCGCGGCCGTCCCGCTGGACGCCCACCTCACCGTGGTGACCCATGCGCTGCCGGTGGCCGCCCGGCTCGCCGACCACCCCGGCATCGCGCTGCACCTCGTCGGCGGCCGGGTCCGGCACCGTACCCGTGCCGCCGTCGATGCCTGGGCGTTGAACGCCTACAGCGAGATCAACGCCGACGTCGTCTTCCTCGCCACCAACGGCTTCTCACCGAAGGGCGGCCTGACCACGCCGGACCTGGCTGAGGCCGCCGTCAAACGCGCCATGATCGCTGCCGCCCGGCGGGTCGTGCTCCTGGCCGACTCCGCCAAGTTCGGCCAGGAGCACTTCGCCCGTTTCGGCGATCTCACCCAGGTCGATCTGCTCATCACCGACACCGGACTCGGCTCCGAAGACGCCCTCGCCATCGAGAGCCTGGGCACGGAAGTAGTACGCGCATGATCCTCACCGTCACCCCCAATCCGAGCCTCGACCGTACGTACGAGCTGCCCGAGCTGACCCGCGGAGCCGTGCTGCGGGCCACGGACGACCGGGTCGACCCCGGCGGCAAAGGCATCAACGTCTCGCGCGCTGTCGCGGCGGCCGGCCACCGTACGATCGCTGTCGCACCGCTCGGCGGACCCGAGGGCGCGCTGCTCGCCCGGCTGCTGGGTGAGCACGGCATCGAGGCGGCCGGAGTGCCGATCGTCGGCAGCACCCGTATCAATGTGACGCTCGTCGAGCCCGACGGAACACTCACCAAGGTCAACGCGGTGGGCCCGGAGATCACCGCGGCCGAGGCCGAGGCCCTGCTCGATGCCGTACAGACCAGGTCGACGGCCACGGACTGGATCGCCTGCTGCGGCAGTCTGCCGCGTGGACTGCCGCCGCAGTGGTACGCCGAGCTGGTGGCGCGGAGCCACCGTGCCGGGGCCCGGATCGCCCTCGACACCTCCGGCGCGGCGCTGACCGCGGCGCTGCGGGAGCGCCCCGATGTGATCAAGCCGAACGCGGAGGAGCTCGCCCAGGCCGTCGGTCGCCCGCTGGCAACGGTGGGCGATGCCGTGAAGGCGGCGGATGAACTCCGCGAACGCGGTGCCCGCTCCGTTCTGGCCAGCCTCGGGGCCGACGGGCAGTTGCTGGTCGACGGTGCGGATACGTACTTCGGCAGCGCCCGGGTGGAGACGGTCCGCAGCAACGTCGGAGCGGGCGACGCATCCCTCGCGGGCTTCCTCGCCGCAGGCGGAAGAGGACCGGCAGCGCTCGCCGCAGCGGTCGCCCACGGCGCGGCGGCCGTACAGCTGCCGGGCAGCGTCATGCCGACACCGGCCGATCTCGATCTGTCGGCGGTCACCACGACCACCGAAATCCCTCTGGACCGACCCCTGACGGAGCCGACTTTCATGACTGCCGCGCATCCGCGACCCAGCCCGCCGCCCCGAGTGTCCCCCGCCGCCCGCAGGACGGTCCACGAGCAAGGAGCCCCGCGATGAGTGAACTGATCACCGCGGAACTGGTAGATCTCGATCTGTCCGCCGAAACGAAGCACGACGCCGCCCGGTCGCTCGCCGAGCGGATGGTCGCCGAGGGCCGGGTGACCGACCTCGACGGCTTTCTCGCCGATGTCGCAGCTCGTGAGGCACAGATGCCGACCGGCCTGGACGGCGGTATCGGCATCCCGCACTGCCGCAGCGAGCATGTCACCACGCCCACGCTCGCGTTCGGCCGCAGCGGTCCGGGCATCGACTTCGGTGCGGCGGACGGCCCCGCCGATCTGATCTTCCTGATCGCCGCGCCGGCCGGAGCCGACGACGACCACCTCACCATCCTCTCCGCGCTGGCGCGGCGGCTGATGGACCCGGACTTCACCGGCGCGCTGCGCGCGGAGCGCGACGCCGGCGCGGCCGCGGCCCTCATCCGCGGCGAGGAGGCCATCCCGGCCGATTCGGCTCCGGAGGCCTCGCCCCCGGACGACGTACCGGTGGACAACCCCGGCGCGGGCACCGCCGCACCGGCCGCCGCGCCGTTCCGAATCGTCGCCGTCACGTCTTGTCCGACCGGTATCGCCCACACCTACATGGCGGCCGAATCGCTGGCAGCCGCGGCCCGTGCCGAGGGCGTGGTGCTCGATGTCGAGACGCAGGGCTCGGCCGGGTTCGAGCGGCTCGATCCCGGGCTGATCGCCTCCGCCGACGCGGTCATCTGGGCGCACGACGTCGAGGTGCGCGAGAAGGCCCGGTTCGACGGCAAGCCCATCGTCGACATCGGGGTCAAGGCGGGGATCAACCGCCCTGCCGAACTGATCGCCGAAGCGAGGCGGAAGGCGGAGCGCGGCGAGACCAGCGCCATCGCGGCCGGCGTCGCTCAGCAGGACGGTGGAGCCGCGACCGGCGGTGACCACGTCCACTTCGGGATCCGGCTGCGGACCTATCTGATGTCCGGCGTCAGTTACATGGTGCCGTTCGTCGCGGCGGGCGGGCTGCTCATCGCCCTGTCGTTCGCCATCGGCGGCTACGAGACAGCCGGTGCGAAATCCGTCGCGGACCACTTCGTCTGGGGCGAGGCCGACAGTTGGGCGGCTCTGCTCAACCAGATCGGCACCGCCGCATTCGCCTTCCTGGTGCCGGTGCTGGCCGGGTACATCGCGTACGGCATGGCCGACCGGCCCGCGCTCGTTCCCGGCTTCGTCGGCGGCGCCATCGCACTCACCATCGACGCGGGCTTCCTCGGCGGCCTCGCGGCCGGTCTCCTGGCCGGTGCGGTGGTGATGGCGATCCAACGGGTGAAGGTCCATCCCACCCTGCGGGGCATCATGCCGGTGCTGGTGATTCCACTGATCGCCTCGGCGGTCGTCGGCTTCCTGATGTTCATCGTCGTCGGCAAGCCGATCGCGTCCCTCCAACGCGCCCTGACCGACGGGCTCAACGGGCTCTCCGGCTCGAACGCGATCATTCTCGGCATCGTCCTCGGGCTGATGATGTGCTTCGACATGGGCGGGCCGCTCAACAAGGTGGCGTACGCCTTCGCGGTCGGCGGTCTGGCCGACCCGACGCCCGGCAGCCTCAAGGTGATGGCCGCGGTGATGGCCGCCGGTATGGTGCCGCCGCTGGCCATGGCACTCGCGACCACCGTGCGCGGCAGGCTGTTCAGCAAGACCGAACGGGAGAACGGCCGGGCGGCCTGGGTCCTGGGCGCATCCTTCATCAGTGAGGGTGCGATCCCGTTCGCGGCGGCCGACCCGCTCCGGGTGATCCCGTCGGTGATGGCCGGCGGCGCGGTGACCGGTGCCCTTTCGATGGCCTTCGGCTGCACATTGCGGGCCCCGCACGGTGGCATCTTCGTGGTGCCGCTCATCGGGGATCCGTTCCTCTACCTGCTGGCCGTCGCCGCCGGTACGACGGTGGCCACCGCCCTGGTCGTCCTGCTCAAGGGCATGCGCCGGAACACGGAGGCATCCGCACAGGCGACCGCGGAGCCCAAGATCTCCGTCGCCGCCTGACGGATTCCCCAGCGACCTCGCAAGCCCACCCCTCCACCACCACAGGAGAGTTCACCATGCATCAGCGCACCGTCGTCGTCGGTTCCCGCAGTGGTCTGCACGCCCGCCCGGCCTCGTTGTTCGTCAAGGCCGCTGCCCAGCATCCGGTCAAGGTGACGATCGGCCGGGACGGTCAGAGCGCGGTCGACGCCCGGAGCCTGCTCTCCGTGCTCGCCCTCGGGGCCCAGCACGGCGATTCGCTGGTGCTGGCCGCGGAGGGCGAGGGCGCGGAGAACGCGGTCGAGGAGCTGGCCGCGCTCCTCGCTCGCGACCTGGATGCGACGCCGTGATTTCAGCTGCCCCCTGCCGTCCCCGGAGCACCCAGCGGCTCCGGGGACGGTGGGCGTTCCCGGAGCCGTTGGGTCGAACCGGCTGCAATGGCGGGCAGGGCCGTGATACCACGCTCGGCATCGCCGTGTCCGTGGAGCGCGGCTGCCCGGCGAAAGGCGGCAATTCACACTGTCCGGCCTGCTCGCCGGTGTTCGTCGTGGCTGAACAGCAGGCCACCACGGGTGCTGGGAGCGTCACCGGTTCACAGTGTTCGGGCGAGCCGGAACCCCAGGTCGTCGATGCGGAACGTGGGGTGGCTCTTTCGGCGGCACGATGCGCGGCAGCCTCGGGGCCGGTCGAATCCGCCCCCGCCACGGAATACGCGATACGGGCCGTAGACCTCGGGATCGTAGAGGTCCCAGCACCACTCCCACACGTTGCCGATCATGTCGTGGAGGCCCCACGCGTTGGGCATCCTGGTCGCGACGTCGTGCACTTCGTCGCCGGAGTTCCCGCGGTGCCAGGCGATCTCGTCCAGGTCCCCGTAGCGCTCGCCGGAGGTTCCGGCTCTGCATGCGTACTCCCACTCCGCCTCGGACGGGAGCCGATAGCCGTCGGCCTGCCAGTCGCAGACCACGTCCAGCCCGTCGGGGTCGTCGCCCGTCGAGTAGCAGGGCCGGAGTCCCGTCGCCTGCGAGAGCAGGTTGCAGAACCGGACAGCCTCGTTCCAGGAGATCTCGGTCACCGGTGTACGTGGACCGGCCGAACTCGCGGGCAACTCGCCTCGAACCGCGTGGTACAGCTCGCGGGTCACGGGGTACGGCGCCAGTCGGAAGGCGGCGACCTCCACCTTCCAGTCCGTCCTCGTCCCCTCGTCCCGCAGCACGATCTCCCCGCCGGGGATGCTCATCATGCTCTCGGCATTCGCCTGGCGACGTATGGATTCCGCGCTCATCGCAGCTCCTCATGTGCTCCAGCTCGTGAACCGGTGCGCCGGACCGGCAGCATCGCGGGGTGGGTGCCCGTCCTGCTGCCTCCTGAGCGAGTGAGAATACAGGCGAGAGTGACGCAGCGGCTCGGCGCGGTCTTCCCGATGCCCCGTCACATCGCCCCGCACCGAAACCAGTCGCGACACCGGACCACGACTCTCCATCCGTTGGGATCAGTACGTGGTCGCGGATGTGGACGTGGACGTGGACGGCAACGGGGCCGCGTCCGCCGCCGGGTCAGTCGCGGTAGCCGGGCATGGTGGTCCAGAGCGGATCGATGTGGCCCAGCCAGGCATCTTGTTCATCCGCCAACGGTCGCCTCAGGGGAAGTGGGAGGAAGCGGCAGGCGAAAGTGAGGCCGGCGTCATCTCGGAGGAAGAAGAAGGTGGTCCTGCGCGGCTGTCCCGTATCGGGGTGCGGCTTGTCCTCCACGGCGATCCTCCGGACCACGGTGGCTGACGAAAGCCCGGTCTCCTCCGCGACTTCTCGCAGGACGGCGTGTTCCGTTTCTTCGTCCGGTTCCACTCCGCCGGCGGGCACCTGGGTACCGGCTGCCGGCATTCCGATGTGGTCGAACACCAGCAATTCGGGTACGGCACGATTCCGGATCACGTATGCGGCGACACGGATTCTGGGTCGGGTCATTCACACATTCTCTGCCACCGGCAGCGCTCGCCGAACGGGACCGCACGGGACCGGGCTTGAAGGCTGGAGAGCAAGCGGCCTCCGCATGCCCGTGGGCGCAAGGGAATCTCGCCGGAATACGCGGTTCTTGCCCTCTGGAAGAATGGTTGTGTGACGGTGACAGAGGAACTCTTGGGACAACAGGACACACTGCGATCCGCGGCGGACGCGGTCAGCGCCGATCTACGGCTGGACGAATTGCTGCCCGAGATCGGCCGGCCGGTGCGGGTGGGAAGTTACGCCCTTGGTCTGATGGTCCGTCGCGACCTGGACGTAACGGTGATCTGCCCGCAGCTCGACCCGCGGACCCTGGAGGCCGTTGCCGGCATCGGCGCACAACTGGCACAGCACCAGCGGGTGCGGCAGGTCCGGTTCCGCGACGACACCGGTGAGTGGAACACCGACCCGGACTACCCCGACGGGCTCTATCTCGGTGTGGACTGTCGCTCATTGCAAGGTCAGGACTGGACCCTGGACATCTGGTTCGTCGACGAACCCGACCGACAGCCCGACCTCGCCCACCTCAAGGCGATGCCTCCGCGTCTCACTTCCGAGACCCGCGCGGCGATTCTCGAAGTCAAGCGGGCCTGGGCAGACCGTGCCGAGTACGGCAAGTCCGTGAAGAGCGTCGACATCTACCGGTCGGTCCTGGACGACCACGTCCGCACACCCGAGCAGTTCGACGAGTGGCGTGCCCGCGCGGAGTCCTGAATGCGGTCAGCGTCGATTTCGTGGGCATCGTCGGCCGTTCGCCTATCAGGCCCGAACCATTGCGCGGCATCATGTGATCGTTGACGACTTCGCAGCCTCAGCTGCCTCCGTCATTTGCTCAGTGCGCTCAGGGCGGCGGATAGTCTTCACGGATGACCGACGACCCCTTGCTGCTGAACGTCCAGTTCGACGAAGCCGGCCTCGTCGTGGCCAAAGAGCCTGGCGAGGACGGGGCTTACTGCTTCCCTCGCCATGGCCAGGTGCCGGACAGTTCGCGGTGCTCGCTGCCCCTGGCCGAGGCATTGCACGCGCGGATCCGGCCCGTCGGCACTGCGGAGACCGTGCTGCGGAACTGGGTGACGGGAAGTCCGGCGCGGGGAATGGCCTCCTGGGATGATCCGGCGGCTGCCGATCCGGTGCGGGTCCGGGCCGGCGCGGTGGTGATTCGTGAAGGGCGGATGCTGCTCATCGGCTTCGAGGACGACGGGCAGCCGTTCTACGAGATTCCGGGCGGCGGAGTCGAGGACGGCGAGACTCCGCACGCTGCGGTGATCCGCGAACTGCGGGAGGAGTCCGGCCTGCGCGGCGAAGTGGTCAGGGAAGTGGCCCGTGTCTGGAAGGACCATCGCCGTGAGCACTACTTCCTTCTGCATGCCGAAGGCGAGATCGGTGCGCGCGCGGAACTCGACAACCACGGCGGAACGCCCACGTGGATTCCGGTCGACCAGCTGCCCACCACCCCGGTGTGGCCCCGGCGACTGGCCTGGCGCGTCGCTCACTGGCACACGACAGGCTGGCCGACTCGACCCGCCGAACTCGCCGACAGCATCAACAACCTACAGGCCGCCTGTACTTGGTGAGTGTGTTTTACGGTTCCCGTCACGGTTGCACACGCGGCACGGAGCACCCGGGCGTCGAATTGACGGAGGCCGCAGCCTCCTGAGCGCACGCGCGCCACGGGAAGGGCCTGCCACGACCGGGCAATGGAGCTCGTGTCGCGACAGACCCCTCGCAGTGGGCGCAGGGCGGACCGGGTCCGGCCGGCTCCCGGATACCGTCAGGCCGTGTGCAGGGTCAGCCCGTACCGGTTCAGAATCTCATTGATCGGCTGGTGCCAGGTCTCCCCGCCGCCGGTGCAGTCGCCCCAGCCACCCGAGGTGACTCCCTGGGCCTGGTCGCCACTGATGAACGAACCTCCCGAATCGCCCGGCTCGGCACAGACACTCGTCTTGGTCATCTGATAGACCGCACCCTGGCTGTAGTTCACTGTCTCGCTCGTGGCCAGCACATTGCCGCAGTGCCAATGGCTGGTGGAGCCGGAACGGCAGATCGAAGCGCCGATGGGCGCCTCCGCGGAGCCCCGCACCAGTTGGTCCGAAACGGTGCCCCAGCCGAGGACCACGGGGACGGTCCACCAACCGTTGCCGACGCTGACCCAGGCGTAGTCGTCACCGGGGAAGGACGACCCCTGGAAGTTGCCGATGGCCGAACGATCCCATCCGCTGACCGCGGCACCTGCCTGTCCGCAATGTCCTGCCGTGACGAAACCGCCGTACACGGAGAAGCCGATGGAGCATCGGACATTGCCCGTGTAGTAAGGATCGCCGCCCACGGTTCCGGCAGCGAAGGTCCTGGGTGCCTCGGGTGTCTGATTCACCAGCACGGGGCCGGTCTCGCGGGCCCGTTCGAGGAACTCGCGGACATCGTTGTCACCCGCTGCCGAAGCGACGACGTCGACGACAACGCGGTTGGCCTTGGGGTCGACGTGCCAGCCGCTGACACCGTCCGGCGCGGTCAGCCTGTCGATCCGCGTCTTGGTCGCGTCGAGCTGCCGTGCGTTGTGACGTACCAGTTCGACGGACGCGCCGGCCGCTCGGACGACGCCCGAATTCCGGACGTCGGTGACGGCCACGGTGAGCCTGCCCGTGGCCGGATCGAACCAGGAGCCGGCATAGGACGATCCGGCGGCCCGTCGCGCCTTGCCCTGTACGGCGGTTGCCGTTTTCTCCGCGGCCAGCCTGGCCCTGGCCTGACTTTCCGTCAGGCCGAGGTCCCTTTGCATGGCGGAGAGCAGCCCTGCGGACGCCGGTGCTTCATCGGTCGCGGAACGGGGTGTCACGGAAGGCGAGTCCGCCGCGGCGGCGGACGCCGGACCAGAGGCAAGACCCACGGTCGCCCAGGCTCCGACAACCAGCGCGGCAGCCAGGCTCGTACGCAGCGCGTTCACACATCTCAAGGCAATGGCCCTTCTGTTGTTCCGGCATCGTGGGGGAGGAACAGCAGGCGTCCGGGAGCTCTCACCTGAGAGCGCTCTCAGAGTGTGCCGCAACGGACTGTAACGCAGCTTGCCTATCAGGTCCATGCCAATGAACGTTTCCGGTCCCGGTCAAGGGGTGCATCCTTCGCACCACAGCGCCCCCACCGACCCCGCCTCCCTCCGCTCAGGGCGGACACCTATGCTCGCGTCAGATGATCGCGCGTGCCCGATGCTTCAGCTTCCGCCACGGGTCTCGCGCACGGCAGCGCACTCTCCCGCAGGAGCCTCACCATGATGTCCTCCGCCGACGAATCCGCTTCCTGGACCAGGTTGTGGGAGGGCTCCCCGCAGGTTCCCCATACGCCCCTCAACGAGGAGACACGGCACAGCTCGGAGATTCCGGGCACATTGCTGCCCGCACCGGACGGGATGAATCACCCCCTGGTCTTCGAACCCGCTCTCAAGCAGTTCGCCAATGCCTACCGGGCAGGAGAACCGGACTTCGGCGATGGCGGGGAAGAGGTGGGGCGCACTTGGCATCGGGCGCGGCGTACCGTACTCGACACGGTGCTCGCGTCGATCGCGGTCGGTCCGTGGAGCGACCATCTGGTGCTGCGTGGCAGCGTGTTGATGGCCACATGGTTCGGCAAGGCCGCCCGCGACCCGGGTGATCTGGACTTCCTCTTCGTACCCCGGGACTGGGCCATGGACGACCCTCGGACCTCGGGTCTCTTCGGCACCATCGCCCGTGACGCGGCAGCGGCCGCCGTCGGTGGCCCCGTCCGGATCGACGCGGCAGGCATGGTGGCGGAGGACATCTGGACGTACGACCGGGTTCCGGGCCGGCGCATGCTTCTGCCGTGGACGGCGGACGGGGTGCCCGGCGGCACCGTGCAGCTCGACGTGGTGTTCAACGAGAGCCTTCCCTCGCCCGCCGTGCTCACCGAACTCCGGCCGCTGGGAGATGGCCCGGGTTGCCGCGTGCGGGCCGTCTCCCCCGAGCTTTCGCTGGCCTGGAAGTTGCTGTGGCTGGTCACCGACATGTACCCGCAGGGCAAGGATCTGTACGATGCCGTGCTGCTCGCGGAACACTCCCCGCCTGTTTACGAAGTGTTGCGGGATGCCTTCGTTCTCGGCGGGACCGAGGGCCTGCGGCCCGTCGGCGCCCAGATGTTCGACGATTTGGGGGTACAGACCGGGTGGGAGCACTTCACCGCGGAACACCCATGGGTCACGGAAAGTGCGGTGAGCTATTGCGGACGTCTCGCGCGAGCGCTGGCACCGCTCCTGGAGACGGAGGTGCCGGCTGACGGGACGGGCCGGTACCGACAGTGGGCCCGGTGGTTGCAGCCACTGGTGGAGACCACGCACGCGTCGGCCGCGGAGGACCCTGCCGCCGCGCTCGGGTATCTGGCCGAAGGTGGGCGGGACGGGCTGCTGGCGGCCGTCGTGGTCGTACGGGAGATCGCCGGGCTTCGCTGTCCGGATCTGGCGGACGCACTCGCCGACGTCCTTTCCCATGAGGGAAGTTGGCAGTACTGGCGGGACCATCCCGAGGAGTGCGCCCGGCTCCTCGACGAGCTGCGCTGATCAACTTCCCCGGACCCTGGCCCGGTTCAGCCGGCCCGGCCGATCGCGCTGCGCAGCATGGCGACCGTCGTCGCGGCGGCCGCTCGCTCCGCACCGTCGTCCGTCGCGCGCACTCGCTCCTCCAGGAGGACCACGGCCGCCTGAAGGACACCCACACGCACCGGAACGCTCTGCATCGCCGTCAGTACGGCCGCCGCCTGTTCGGCCGGGGTGGCCGTGGCGGCCTGGGGAATGAGGGTGGTGATTCCGCGCCCGAGTGCGCGGTCGCGAGGCGGCTGAGCCGCGGCTGTGGTCACCCGAGAAGTGTGCCGCACCGGACCCGGGGAATCGGTCAGCGACCTGGCTGTGCCCCTGCGGGACCTTCATGGACATGGGCGTGCACACGCCTCAACAGCGCTGCCAGCTGGGCCTGTTCCGACCCGGTCAGAGGTGCGAGCAGCGCCTCCTGCACAGCCAGTGCCTCGGCCTGGAGCTCCCTGAGCGCCGCACGGCCGGCCGGGGTGGGCGTGACGGTCACCCGGCGGCGGTCGCCGGTGTCGCGGGCCCGGTCGACGAGACCGGCCACCGAGAGATCGTCCACGATCTTGACGATGTCGCTCCGGTCGATGCCGAGCCGCGATGCCAGTTCCCGTTGTACGTGAGGGCCGAAGTCGACGAGCGCCGACAGCACGGCCATGTGCCAGAGCCGCAGATTTCGCTCGGCCAGTCGTGCCGCCAGCATGCCACGCGCCGCTTTGCCGGTCTTGGACATCAGATAGGTCGTGAGTCCCAGAAGGCTGGGCGGGGTCTCGCTCATCGGCACCATCTTAGGCCCACACCAATCATAGGTTCTCACCTACCAATCGGAGCGCATCATGGATGCCCGCATCCGTGCCTGCCGGAGCACGACGCGCGGCGCCCAGCTCCGGGTACACCGCGCCACGCGTCCTGCACCCCGTCATCTTGATCCGGTCATGGCGGTGCCCGTGCTCCGGCGTCCGGTCCTCGGCCTCACCGCCCTGGCGCGGCGCCTACCCCCGGGCCCAGTCGCGCATGGCCGTCCGCGACGAGAAGGCGGCGACGTCCTTGTCGAGCGGTTGGTCGGTGTACTGATGAATACGCCAGGACGCCTTGATCCTGGGCTTCCCCGCGGTCACGTAGTCGGCGATCCACAGACCGTCCCCGGCATACGACGTGGTGTCGTGGTTCAACCAGAAGTAGCGATTGCAGTACAGCAGAACCTTGTGGTGGGGCCGCAGGCGCTTGACCTCACGGATGAAGCGGTCCTTCTCGGCATTGCCGGCCCTCGTGCCTTCGCCGTTCTGCTCCCAGTCCACGGCGAGCAGATCGCCCGCCTTCTCCGGAGCCTTGCTCAGGAAGTACTCGGCCTGGGCCGTGATGTTTCCCGGCCAGAGAAAATGATAAAAGCCGACCACGCACTCCGCGTCCCTCGCACGTTTCACCTGGGCCGCCAGATGCGGATTGGTGTACGAACGCCCCTCGGTGGCCTTGATGAAGACGAAGTCCAGTCCGTCCGTGTCGAAGGACGACTGATGGGAGCTGACATCGACGCCATGCAGCATGGGCACCGCCTTCAAGTGGGCTCAGTGATTCCGTTCTCCTCCTGTAGGTGCCCGCAGTGACTCGTTCCCATCCTTCGGGTGAACGGGCGAATCGCTTTTCCAACGCCAGGAATACGGACCGGGGAAGGGTAGTTGATGATGCGCGAGACAACATCACGTACCGCAGGCGCCATGGGAAGGTCGGATCCATGAAGATCGGCATCATCGGAGCGGGCAACATCGGCGGAAACCTCACCCGGCGCCTCACCGCGCTGGGCCACGACGTCTCCGTCGCCAATTCGCGCGGCCCGCAGACGCTCTCCGCGCTCGCCGACGAGACCGGAGCCGCCGCGGTCACCGCTGCTGAAGCGGCTCGGGGAGCCCAGGTCGTCGTCGTCACCGTCCCCCTCAAGGCCGTCCCCGATCTGCCCGCCGGCCTGATCGACGGTGCCGCGGACGCGGTCGCGGTCATCGACACGGGCAACTACTATCCGCAACAGCGCGACGGCCGTATCGCCGCGATCGAGAACGGCAAGCCCGAGAGCCGGTGGACCGAGGAGCAGATCGGTCATCCGGTGATCAAGGCGTTCAACGGGACGTACGCGCAGGACATCCTCTCCAACGGCCTTCCCCAGGGCAGCCCCGGCCGTCAGGCGTTGCCGGTGGCCGGTGACGACGCGGCGGCCAAGCAGGTCGTGCGCGAACTCATCGACGAGCTGGGTTTCGACACCGTGGACGCGGGAGGCCTCGACGAGTCCTGGCGTCAGCAGCCCGGCACGCCTGTTTACGGTCATCAGGGCGACGCGGAGGCAATCGTCAAGGCGCTCGCCGAAGCGTCCCCCGAGCGCACGGCCGAGTGGCGCGCCTGACGTCCCCGGCGCCGGGGGCGGTCGGGTTCGTACCCGTCACTCCCTGCGTGCCCCTGACCGGCGAGCGCCCCGGCGCCGGCCGTGGGCCCTCAGGCGCACTCCGGCGCGCGTCCGAGGGCCCTGCGCGCGCCCTGCCGTCAGGTGCGGCAGGGCGCACTTCTCATTCGTCGAAGTCGGTGCTGCGGCTGACCGTCTCCCAGGCGAGAGTCTCTGCGCGGGCCGCTTCGAGGTGGGCATGGATCGCGTCGTTCCCGAGCGGCAGTCGCAGTGGCGCCTCCTCGGCGGCGAGAGCGGTGAGAATGGCTGCAGCCGCCTTATCGGGGTCGCCCTCCTGCTTGCCGTCCGAGCCGGGGAGGTTTGTCCGTACGGGGCCGACAGTCGCCTCGTACGCGGGGATCTCGGCGGCCCGGCGGAGCGCCCCTCCCCCGGCGAACCCGGTCCGGAACGATCCGGGTTCGACGATCAGGACCTTGATTCCGTGCGGGGCGACCTCTGCCGCGAGGGCCTCGGACAGTCCTTCGAGGGTGAATTTGCTCGCCGAGTAGGCACCGACCCCGGGGAAGGTGAACCGTCCGCCCATGCTGCTCATCTGCACAATGGCGCCAGCTTTCTGACGGCGCATGTGGGGCAGCACCGCGCGGACCAGCGCCGCGGGACCGAAGAAATGCAGGTCCATCAGGTCCCGCAGTTCCTGGTCGGTGGTCTCCTCGACCGCCCCGACCAGGCCGAGGCCCGCGTTGTTGACGACGACATCGATACGCCCGTGCCAGAGCACCGTGTCGGCGACGAGCGCGGCGATGCGTGCGGTGTCGGTGACGTCCAACTGGGCTGACACGGCCCGGTCGGGGTGGGCCGCGACCAGATCGTCGAGCGCCTCGGGCCTGCGGGCCGTGGCCACGACGGTGTCCCCTGCGGCCAGAGCGGCGGCGGCGATCGAACGGCCGAATCCGGAAGACGCTCCCGTGATGAGCCAGACGCGAGTCTTCGTCCGGTCGCGGTCGGCGGCGCCTGTCCCTGCGTTCATCGGTAACTCCGGCACGCGCTCGCGGGCCGCGACGAGATTTCCGTACTCGACGTGGGCGACGAGCCACTGATGTGGACCGAGCGTGCGCCTCGCACATGGGTGGACTGGTGGGCGGTCAACCCTCGCCCGGACGGATCGAGTCCCCGATGGGGGCCGACCAACGACAATGTCGAGGAGATGCTGGAGCAGGTGGCCGAGGGCTCCGCCATCTGCTCCGCGCCGATGAGCATGGCCAGGTACTACACCCGTCCGGATCTCTCCTGGGTGCCACTGACCGATGTCGAGCCCCTGCGGACCGTGCTCGCCTGGGTCGACGGCACGGACAACAACCTGGTACGGGGGTTAGCGCGCGTGGTACGTGAACTGGCGGCCGGGGCCCGGATCGGGTCCGGGCCCGACGACCGGACCGGTACTACTGGTCGTCTTCCGGACGGGCCGGAAGGCTGTCCATGAACGAGCTGACTGAGAAGACGGCGCGTCCGGGTCCGGGCGGCCCGTAGCCGGGGGGCGAGCTGAGGCCGTACTCCTCCATGGTCGCCCGATAGGCGTCCAGCAGGCGGATGTGGTACTCGAGCGGCGCCCCGTCCGGGTTGGTCTTCCCGAGCGGGGTGGTGGGCTCCGGGCACCAGGTGGTGAACCGCGGGGTGATGCCGTGCGACATGAAGAACCGCAGGCCCTCCGTGGTCGAGGCGATGGCTTCGTCCACCGTGGTGAAGCCGAAGGGCTCGGCCATCTCCACACCCGCCACGAAGTTGGGGATGACGTTGCGGGCGCCGAAGACCTCGGCGGAGTCCAGGATGCGGCGGTGCCATTCGTCGCGGCCCACGTAGCGTTCCTTGCCCGGGCAGTAGAGCTCGAACAGCCGGCGGTCCCACACCTCGTAGTTGGGGTGGTAGATCTGCACACCGTAGTCGTGGAACCGCTGTACGTCGGCCTTGGGCAGGGCCTGGGCGACGACCTTGCCGATCCAGCGGCCGGGGAACCGTTCCTCGATGGCCTTGGCGTACTGCCCGTAGAAATCGGCCTCGTCGCGGCCTCCGATGTGGGAGGTGATGGCCCCGCCGGTGAGGGTGTAGGCGGTGGAGGTCTTCGCCGTGTCGTACTTGTCGATGATGGCGAGCGCCTCCAGGACCTCCTCGACCGGCTTCACCCCGGTGTACGGGCGTCCCGCCGCCTTGTGCTGGCGCCAGTTGTGGTTGATGTCGCAGTACTGGCACTCCTCCTTCGCCCCGAAGTACTGGCAGACCCGGAAGACGGTCAGGTAGACGAGGTATCCCCACTGGATGGTGGGCGCCACCTCCATCACGGACTTGCCGTTCTCCAGCGTGTGCCGGTAGTAGTCCGGCATGGGCGGCAGACCCACCTCGGAAATCCGCCGGCCGTCGAGATACAGCCCGAGCACACCGTCGTCGTCGGCCGCGACACGGTACGGGGACGCGGGGTTGACCCGCACCGACACGACGGTCCTGCGCAGGTCGTACGGACCGCCGGTGAGGACGATCTCCTCCGGCGGACGGCGGAGTGCGGCCGCGCCCAGCTCGGGAAGGGTGCCGTGGTCGAACGAGAAGATGAAGTAGGACTTCGGCTTGACGTCACCGTCCTCGTTGTCGCTGAGCGCGGACTCGTCGAACGCCACGCCGCCGCGCAGCAGATCCTCCTTGATGACGGCTTCCCGGGGCACGTGCGGGAACTGCTCCATGAGGCGCTCGACCAGACGGGTGCGGTTCCCGTCGGTGCGACTCGGTTCGGTGCGGCTGCGGTCGGTACTGCTGGGCATGTGCGGGACTCCTCGGTCCGGTCGTCTGCGGCGTTCCGGGTACGCCGCACTGTGCAACGAACCGGACACGTCCGCAGTGCCCCGACCCACCGGCCGATTCGTCCCGGTGCGGCGCGGATGGTCCGTGGCCGCCAGTGGTGCTGTCCGGGCCGTCAGTCGGTGGCCGCCTCGGGCCGGGATTCACCGGTCCCAGTGCGTGGGGCGGCCGAGTGATGGCGGGAGCTTCGTCGCCGTGTCGCCGCGGGCCGCGTTGAGCTGGGCCTGAGTGAGGAAGAGGCTTCCGGTGAGGTCGGCGCCGGACAGGTCCGCGTCCCGGAAGTCGGCGCCGATCAGGTCGGCCAGGCGCAGATCGGCACCGGTGAGGTCCGCTGCGATCAGATAGGCGCCGCGCAGATCGGCGCCCCGCAGATCGGCACCCTTGAGCCTGGCTCCGATGAGGTCGGCGCCGCGGTGGTCACGCTTCTTCCTGCGCGGCGCCGTCGCCCGTACCAGCTCGCTGGTACGGAGCAGCAGTTCGGCCACGACGTCGCGGTGCCCGGCCACATCCAGTTCCGAGAACGCGTCCGCCGGGAGGTGGGTGAGGCGCTCCGTCTCGTCGAGGGTGCGCCGGATCTCCGCGCGGAGGGGCCGCGCCGGTTCCAGGGACAGCGCCTCCGTGAGGTACCAGAGCAGTTCATGGAGCTGCCGCACGACCGGGAACACCTGGAACATCTGCCGGGCGGTCTGCGGGGCCCTGCGCCAGTCCTGTCCGTCGAAGATCTCGCCGGAAACCTTCTGGCCCGCTCCGAAGCAGTCGTACACGGTGCAGCCGGGGAAGCCCTGTGTCCGCAGTTCGGTGTGGATGCCGCAGCGGAAGTCCTCCTGGAGGTTCCGGCAGGGCTTCCCCGCGTCCTTATCGATCGCGAAGTCCGCGGACCGTGTCAGGGTCAGCGCCACGCAGCACAGCCCGAAACAGTTCGCGCAGTCGGCGCGCAGCGCGGCACGATCGGTGCGGTCGTGGCCGGGGCCTTGGACATTGTCGGGCACGGTGCGTAGGTCCTCTGGGTACGGAACTGTTGGACGGTCGACCTTATCGGGATCCGTCACCTGTTCGCGTCAATTTCATGACCGCCGGATCAGGGGGCTCCGATCCGGCCCGAGCCCTGCGCGCGATGGTGGTGGGTGGTACATCTTTGTAGGAGGTGGCCACGACCGTGGCGAACGCAGCAGTCGACGACATCCCTGCCTGCCGGGTACTCACCGATCCGACCGGCCTCGCGCGGTATCAGCACGACGAGGCCGAGTGGGCCCCGTACGGAACGCCGCGGGCCGTGGTGCGTCCGCAGAACACCGAAGAGGTCCGGGATGTGGTCCGGCACTGCCTGGCCCACCGCATCCCGCCGGTTCCGCGCGGCGCGGGCACCGGCCTGTCGGGAGATGCGAACGCCGTGGACGGAGCGATCGTCCTGCCCTTCGAGGACATGAACCGCATAATCCGCATCGACAGGGCGGAGCGGCTGGCCGTCGTCCAGCCGGGAGTGGTCAACGACGATCTCCGGGCGGCGGGCTCGGAGCACGGGCTCTGGTACCCACCGGATCCGGCGAGTTCGCCCTGGTCGACGATCGGCGGGAACGTCGCGACCAACGCCGGGGGCGTGTGCTGCGTCAAGTACGGCGTGACGCGCGACTACGTCCTCGACCTCGAAGTGGTCAACGGGCTCGGTGAGGTCGTCTCGCTCGGCCGGCGAACCGCGAAGGGCGTAGCGGGGTACGACCTGGCCGGCCTGATGGTCGGGTCCGAGGGCACCCTCGGCGTGATCACGGAGATCACGGTGCGGCTGCGTCCGGCACGGCCGCAGGAACGGACCGTGGCCGGGTACTTCTCCTCGGTGGTCGCCGCGGGTAAGGCGGTGAGCGCCGTGACCGCTTCGGGTGTGATCCCCTCGGCGCTCGAACTGGTCGACCGTCACTGCCTGGCCGCTGTCGACGCCTGGAAGAAGATGGGGCTCTCCGCAGACGCGGACGTGGTGCTGCTCGGCCGGGTCGACACGCCGGGCGCGGAGGGCGACGCCGAGGCCGAACTGGTGCGGGAGTGCTTCGAGCGGGCGGGAGCCACCTGGGCCGCGGTCTCCACGGACCAGCAGGAAGCCGATGCGCTGTTCCAGGCGCGTCGGCTGGCCTACCCGGCGCTGGAGCGCCTCGGTCCGGTCCTGACCGAGGACGTGTGCGTGCCTCGGACCGCGGTGCCCGAAATGCTGGCCCGGATCGAGAAGACAGCGGCCCGCCACGACATTCTGGTGGCCAACATCGCTCATGCCGGGGACGGGAGCCTGCACCCGCTCATCATCACCACGCCCGGCGACGAAGCCGCGCGCCCGCGCCCAGTCGGCCTTCGAGGACATCCTCGACGATGCCATCGCCCTGGGTGGCACGGTGACGGGCGAGCACGGGGTGGGACTGCTGAAGATGCGCGGGATGAACAAGGAGCTGGGTTCCGCGGTGCTGGGCATGCATCACGCGGTGAAGGCGGCGCTGGACCCGCACGGCATCCTCAACCCGGGCAAGGTGCTCGGCGGGGGCGGTCCTACACTCACCGGTGAACGGGTCGCTCCGCAGATGTGACTCGGGGTACCGGGCGCGGCGGCATCGGCTGCGGAGGACGGTCTGCGCCCCGCACCCGAGCCGCTGTCAGTGGCACGGCGCACACTGGCAGCAGTACGGCAGGGGCGAAGGGGGACACTGATGGACACCGAGCACGAGACCGGGTTCGAACCGGCCACCGGGGACGGCCCGTCGGCTCCGGTGCCGGACGGAAAGCGCTCCTCTTCCGTGCGGACGGCGTTCGAGGGGATGCTGCAGATCCGTCGGCTGACGAACACCGGACACGCCGACCCGCAGGGCGTACCCGCCCCGTGGGAGACACACCGGCCGCTTCGGGCGGTCGCCATCGCGCTGGAGGCATCGGGCCTGACCGCCTCGGCCGTCGACGGATCGGGCCTGCGCACGGCGACCGGATATCGCTTGCAGCAGGGTGAGACACCGGGGGGTGTACGTGTCGAGTGGCTCGGGCCGCCCGGCAGCGGAGCCGCCCATGCGGAGGAGGCCGAGCTGGCCCGGTGCGCGGCCGTGCTGCGGGAGTTGGGCTGGACGGTGCTGCTGTACCGCGGAGCGCGTCGTCGAAGATTCCTCGAGGTCGAACCACCGGCCGGTGCGCGAGGGCCGAACGACGGGTAGCGGGCGCCCACCCGCCGCCGTCGGCGGGCGTTGTCAGACCAGTGGGGGATGCTGGTGGCTCCGACACCTCTGACCGGGAGATGCTCAGATGCGCAATGACGAACTCGCCGCGGCCCAGGCGTACGTCCGACTGCTGGAGGCCACTCGTGCCGCGCTCACGGAGCCGGAGGACGGCCCCTTGTACGTGCCGTTGCTCGCCTCGCCGATCGCCGAGGCCGATGGTGCCCTGCGACGTGCCGGCCTCTGTGGCAACGAGTCCCGGTTCTTCGACCTCGTGAGCTCGCTGCAGCCGAGCATGTCCGGCGGCGGTCGCTGAGCGCACCTGCTGAACAGCACCGCGGGCGCAGGGTGCTCCACCGCCGGACGGGCGGGCCGAATCGGCTCGGTCGGCCCCGTCCGGCGTCCGGGAATCGGAGTCCGGCGTCGCGCAATCGGCTTCGAGGCTCGGCGATCTGCGATCTGAGGCGTGTGACCGTCAGGCATTGCGGTCGTCGTCGCGGCCTCGCGCCGTCTCTCTTCATCTCGGCGCCCCGATGGGCCACCATGCTCCGAACGGGTGGGCGGACCGAGCGACCGTTCGATGAATTGATTCAAGTCAGCAGGAGAACCCGACCAGCTCCTTGACGAGAAGCTTGTGGCAAATCTAGCGTACGGTCCAGATGAAACGATTCACGCGTCCGAACGGTCATCGGTCACTGGATGACTCTGCTTGCGAGGTGTTCATGTCTGAGGTGTCGGCCGTCAAGGCAGCTCTGAAGTCCCAGGTCATCGAGACGCCCTCATGGGGGTACGGGAACTCCGGGACACGATTCAAGGTGTTCGCGCAGCCGGGTGTGCCGCGCGATCCGTTCGAGAAGCTGGAGGACGCGGCGCAGGTGCACGCGTTCACGGGCGTGGCGCCGAAGGTGTCGTTGCACATTCCGTGGGACAAGGTCGAGGACTACGCCGCGCTCACCCGGCACGCCGAGGATCTCGGGCTGCGGATCGGGGCGATCAACTCCAACGTCTTCCAGGACGACGACTACAAGCTCGGCTCGGTCACCCACCCCGATCCGAAGGTGCGCCGCAAGGCCACCGACCATCTGCTTGAGTGCGTCGGCATCATGGACGAGACCGGGTCTCCCGATCTCAAGCTCTGGTTCTCCGACGGCACGAACTACCCCGGGCAGGACGACATCACGGGCCGCCAGGACCGGCTGGCCGAGGCGCTGGCCGAGGTGTACGAGCGGCTGGGTGACGATCAGCGGATGCTGCTGGAGTACAAACTCTTCGAGCCCGCGTTCTACGCGACCGACGTGCCCGACTGGGGTACGGCGTACGCGCATTGCCAGGGTCTCGGTCCGAAGGCACAGGTGGTCGTGGACACCGGGCACCACGCGCCGGGCACCAACATCGAGTTCATCGTGGCCTTTCTGCTGCGCGCGGGGAAGCTCGGCGCGTTCGACTTCAACTCCCGGTTCTACGCGGACGACGATCTGATGGCCGGGGCGGCCGACCCGTTCCAGTTGTTCAGGATCATGCACGAGGTGGTCAGGAACGGCGGCCTGAAGTCCGAGACGAACGTCAATTTCATGCTCGACCAGTGCCACAACATCGAAGCGAAGATCCCCGCCGTGATCCGGTCGGTCGCCAATGTGCAGGAAGCTACCGCCAAGGCGCTGCTGGTCGACATGGACTCACTGAGCGCCGCGCAGCAGTCCGGCGATGTGCTGGCCGCGAACGGCGCCCTGATGGATGCGTACAGCACCGATGTGCGTCCGCTGCTGGCCGAGGTGCGTGAGGAACTCGGCCTGGCCAGGGACCCGTTCGCCGCATATCTGGCCTCGGGCAACCAGGAGCGGATCGCCGCTGCCCGGGTCGGTGGCAAGCAGGCCGGCTGGGGCGCCTGAGCTCCGTCTCCTCCCCCGCACCTTCACCGACCGGTTCAGACGGACCCCCGACCACGAAGGAATCCCATGACCTCCGCGACGCACGCCGAAGTCGCCGCACTCCTGGAACGCGCCCACCGGATCGGCTCCGACGCCCGGAACACCAACTACGCCGGTGGCAACACATCGGTCAAGGCCACCGGCACCGACCCGGTCACCGGCGGCGACACCGAACTGCTGTGGGTCAAGGGTTCCGGTGGTGATCTCGGCACGCTCACCGAGGCCGGGCTCGCCGTGCTGCGCCTGGACCGGGTGCGCGCTCTCAAGGACGTGTACCCGGGGGTGGAGCGCGAGGACGAGATGGTCCAGGCGTTCGACTACTGCCTGCACGGGAAGGGTGGTGCGGCGCCGTCCATCGACACGGCGATGCACGCCCTGGTCGAGGCCGCTCATGTCGACCATCTGCATCCGGACTCGGGAATCGCGCTGGCGTGCGCCGCCGACGGTGAGAAGCTGACCGCGGAGTGTTTCGGCGACAAGGTGGCCTGGGTGGGCTGGCGCAGGCCGGGGTTCCAGCTCGGTCTGGACATCGCCGCGGTCAAGGAGGCCAACCCGCGGGCCGTAGGGGTGATCCTCGGCGGCCATGGCATCACGGCCTGGGGCGAGACGTCCGAGGAGTGCGAGCACAACGCCCTCTGGATGATCCGTACCGCCGAGACCTTCCTCCAGGAGCGGGGCAGGGCTGAACCCTTCGGCCCCGCGTGGGCGGGCCGCGAACCCCTTCCCGAGGAGCGGCGCCGGGAGCGTGCGGCCGCGTTCGCCCCGCTGATCCGCGGACTTGCCTCCACCGACCGCGCTCAGGTGGGCCACTTCACCGACACGGAGCCGGTGCTGGACTTCCTCGCCCGTACCGAACACCCGCGGCTCGCCGCTCTGGGCACCTCGTGCCCGGACCACTTCCTACGCACAAAGGTCAGCCCGCTGGTGCTCGACCTGCCCGCGGATGCCCCGCTGGACGAGGCGGCGGCACGGCTGAAGGAGCTGCACGGGGAGTACCGGGAGGCGTATCACGCGTACTACGAGCGTCATGCCTGCCCCGACTCCCCCGCGATGCGCGGCGCGGACCCGGCGATCGTGCTGGTGCCCGGGGTCGGCATGTTCTCCTTCGGCAAGGACAAGCAGACGGCCCGGGTCGCCGGAGAGTTCTATCTCAATGCCATCAATGTGATGCGTGGTGCCGAGGCCGTCTCCTCGTACGCACCGATCGAGGAGTCCGAGAAGTTCCGGATCGAGTACTGGGAGCTGGAGGAGGCCAAGCTGCGCCGGATGCCGAAGGCGAAGCCGCTGGCCACCCGGGTGGCGCTGGTCACGGGCGCGGGATCCGGCATCGGCAAGGCCATCGCGCACCGGCTGGTCGCGGAGGGGGCGTGTGTCGTCGTCGCGGACATCGACGCGGAGAACGCCGCCTCGGTGGCGCGGGAACTCGGCGGGTCCGACAAGGCTGTCGCCGTGACGGTCGATGTGACCAGTGAGGAGCAGATCGTCGATGCGTTCAGGGCCGGCGTGCTGGCGTTCGGCGGCGTGGATCTCGTCGTGAACAATGCCGGGATCTCCATCTCGAAACCGCTGCTGGAGACGACAGCCCGGGACTGGGATCTTCAGCACGACATCATGGCGCGCGGCTCGTTCCTGGTCTCGCGCGAGGCCGCCCGGGTGATGAGGACGCAGAACATCGGAGGCGACATCGTCTACATCACGTCGAAGAACGCGGTGTTCGCGGGTCCGAACAACATCGCCTACTCGGCCACCAAGGCCGATCAGGCCCACCAGGTGCGGCTGCTGGCTGCCGAGCTGGGCGAGCACGGGATCCGGGTCAACGGCATCAACCCCGATGGCGTGGTGCGTGGCTCGGGCATCTTCGCGGCAGGCTGGGGCGCCCAGCGTGCGGCGACGTACGGCATCGAGGAGGAGAAGCTCGGCGAGTTCTACGCCCAGCGGACCCTTCTCAAGCGCGAGGTGCTCCCGGAGCATGTGGCCAACGCCGTGTTCGCGCTGACCGGCGGGGACCTCACGCACACGACCGGACTTCACGTACCCGTCGACGCCGGTGTGGCCGCGGCCTTCCTTCGATGACCGGATGAGATCTCCATGTCTGTGACGTCACGACGCGAGGCTGCCTTCGCCGCCGTGGACCTCGGTGCCACCAGCGGCCGGGTGATCACCGGCCTGGCCGGGCCCGGCAGGCTCGAACTGAACGAGGTGCACCGATTCGCCAATACGCCGGTGCGGTTGCCGGACGGGCTGCGGTGGGACGTGCTCGCTCTGTTCCAGGGGATGCTGGACGGTCTACGTATGGCTGCGCGCAGCGGTCCGATCGCCTCGATCGGCATCGATACGTGGGCGGTCGACTACGGCCTTCTCGATGCGGACGGGGCACTGCTCGGGCTGCCGTTCCACTACCGGGACAGCCGGAACGCAAGGGCCGCCGAGCAGGTGCTGGCGGTGTGCGGGGCGCGGGAGCTGTATGCCGTCAGCGGGTTGCAGCATCTGCCGTTCAACACGGTGTTCCAGCTTGCCGCTCACCGTGCGAGTGCCCAGTGGGGTGCGGCACGGACGATGCTGCTGATCCCTGATCTGCTGACGTACTGGCTGACCGGCACGGTGGGGGCGGAGATCACCAATGCGTCGACGACCGGTCTGTTCGACGCGTCGGCCGACGGCTGGTCCGATGCGCTGATCGGCCGACTGGGTCTGGCGCGTTCCTGGTTCCCCCCGTTGCGTGAGCCGGGTGATCCGGCGGGGACGCTGCTGCCGCATGTCGCGGAGTACACGGGTCTGCCGGCCAGGACACCGGTGACGGCCGTCGCCTCGCACGACACGGCGTCGGCGGTCGCGGCGGTGCCCGCGACCGAGCCCGGGTTTGCTTATGTGTCCTGCGGTACGTGGTCGTTGGCCGGACTTGAGCTGCCGGCTCCGGTATTGACGGAGGAGTCCCGCGCGGCGAACTTCACCAATGAGCGCGGGGTGGACGGCACGGTCCGCCATCTCCGCAACATCATGGGGATGTGGCTGCTGGAGGAGTGCCGGCGGGCCTGGGACCGGAGGGGCGAGGATCCGGGCCTGGCCGCACTGCTCGCAGAGGCGGCCCGTGCCCGGCCGTTCGCGGCGGTGATCGATCCCGACGACGAGGCGTTCCTCGCGCCGGGTGACATGCCGTCGCGCATCGACGCCCGTCTCCTGGGGACCGGGCAGGTACCGCCCGACAGCGTCGGCGGCTATGTCCGGTGTGTGCTGGAGAGCCTGGCGCTGGCCCACCGCAGGACGTTGCGGGAGGCAGCCGGCTTTGCGGGGCGGGAGCTGACCCGGATCCATCTCGTCGGCGGGGGTTCGCGCAACGAGCTCTTGTGCCAGTGGACCGCGGATGCCACGGGGCTGCCCGTCACGGCCGGACCGGCCGAGGCGACCGCGCTCGGCAACATCCTGCTGCAGGCACGCGCCCAGGGACTGGTGGGCGACCTCGCGGACATGCGACAACTGGTGGCACGGACACAGGAATTGCGCCACTACACCCCGCAGGGGGACGGGCGGGCCTGGGACCTGGCCGCTGCGCGGCTGAAACGGGCGTGAGCCCATTCGGCCCTGCCCTCGGCCGGGAGCCGGGGCGCCCTCCGGGGAGGTCCGGGCCCTCGACGGAACCGAAGGAAGGAATCTCATGACTGATGTCTCGCCCATCGTGCTCGACGGTGTGCTCGCCCGCACCCCGCGCCGTCGTACCCGTGTCGGTCTGGTGTCCGGCGGACTCGGTGCGTACTGGCCGCAGTTCCCCGGTCTGCTCGACCGACTGCGGGAGTCGGCCCGCTTCGTGACCGGGCGGTTCGAGGAGATGAGCTGCGAGGTCGTCGACGCTGGTTTCATCTCCGATCCGCAGGAGGCGGCAAGGGCCGCGGAACGGCTGCGGTCGGCCGACTGCGACATCGTCGTGACGTTTCTGACGACGTATCTCACAGCCTCGATGGTGCTGCCGATCGCCCAGCGCGCACATGCTCCGGTGCTGGTCATCGACCTCCAGCCGACCGAGGCGATGGACCATCCGGACACCGACACGGGCAAGTGGCTGGCGTACTGCGGGCAGTGCCCGCTGCCGGAGGTCGCCAATGTGTTCCGGCGCGGGGGGATCCCGTTCCGTTCCGTCTCGGGCCATCTGCGCGACGAGAACGCCTGGAAGCGGATCCGCCGCTGGATCCGTGCCGCGCAGGTGCGTGGCGCGATGCGCCACGGCCGGCACGGTCTGATGGGCCACCTCTACCCCGGCATGCTCGATGTCTCCACCGACATGACGCTGGTCTCCACCCGGTTCGGCGGGCATGTCGAAGTCCTCGAATTCGACGACCTGCGGGTCCGGGTCGCCGCCGTGACGGACGAGGCGGCCACCGAACGCGTCGCGCTAGCACGTGCGGTCTTCACCCTCGACGAATCCGTCGACGAGGACGATCTCGCCTGGGCGGCACGGGTTTCGGTCGGACTGGACCGGCTCGTCGAGGACTTCGGACTCGACAGTCTCGCCTACTACCACCGCGGCCTGGAGGGCGAGATCCACGAGCGGCTCGGCGCCGGCATGATCCTCGGCGCGTCGCTGCTGACCGCACGTGGCATCCCGATGGCCGGTGAGTACGAACTGCGCACCAGCCTCGCCATGCTGATCGCCGACACCATCGGCGCCGGTGGCTCCTTCACCGAACTCCAGGCCCTCAATTTCCGCGACCGGGTTGTCGAAATGGGCCACGACGGCCCCGCCCACCTGGCCATCAGCGCCAAAGACCCGCTGCTGCGCGGGCTGGGCGTCTACCACGGCAAACGCGGCTGGGGCGTGAGTGTGGAGTTCGACGTCAGACACGGCCCGGTCACCACGTTCGGCATCGGGCAGGAGGCCGACGGCACCTTCACCTTCATCGCCTCCGAGGGCGAGGTCGTACCGGGGCCGCTGCTGGAGATCGGCAACACCACCTCCCGGGTCGACTTCGGCTTCGACCCCGGCGAGTGGACCGATGCCTGGGCCGCAACCGGCATCGGTCACCACTGGACGCTGTGCACCGGCCACCGCGCCAAGGACCTCAAGGCCGCGGCCGACCTGCTCGGCATCCCGTTCCGTACGGTCGACGGGCCGAACGACCTCTGATTCCCGTACGTGGTCTCCCCTCGCTCCGCCACAGTCCGTCTCGGCCCGTCGCGACCTGTCCTGGTTCGTCCCAGTCCATCCCGGTCCTCTCAGGCCGTCATGTTGAGAGCGGCGGCCAGGCCGAGTTCGCAGTGGCCCAGCGGGGCGAAGAAGAGTGCCACGTCGGCCTCGGTGACCTCGGCGAGAGCCGCCGGGCTCCACTGCGGATCGCGGTCCTTGTCGATGATCTGGGCGCGCACGCCTTCCACCAGGTCGGGCCGGGTGAAGGCGGTGCACGAAGTCCGGTACTCCTGGTCGAGCACCGCCTCCAGGCTGTCGAGCCCGCGTGCTCTGCGCAGAGCGGAGAGGGTCACCTTGAGCGCGGTCGGCGACTTGGTGAGGATGGTTTCGGCGGCCTGCTCGGCGGCGGGGACACCGCTGCTGTCGAGCCGGTCGACGATCTCCTCGACCGAGTCCGCCCCGTAGCAGGAGTCGATCCACTCACGGTGCTCGGCCAGTTCACCGTCCGGCGGGGGTGAGGCGTACCGCCGCACCGTCTGCTCGATCTCGGCAGCCGTACCGCAGCCGGCGAGGTCCGCGGTGAGTTCGGCGAGACGCTGCGAGGGTACGAAATGGTCGGCGAGACCGCACAGCAGCGCGTCACTCGCGCCGACCGCCTCCGCGGTGAGCGCCAGATGGGTGCCGAGCTCGCCGGGCGCCGCACCGAGCAGATACGTGCCGCCGACGTCGGGGACGAATCCGATTCCGGTCTCGGGCATGGCGACGCGCGAGCGTTCGGTGACGACACGGACGTCGCCGTGGGCCGAGACACCGACACCGCCGCCCATCACGATGCCGTCCATGATCGCGACGTAGGGCTTGGGGAATCGGGCGATGCGCGCGTTGAGCCGGTATTCGTCGCGCCAGAAGTCCATCGATGTGCCGCCGCCGGCGCGGGCGTCCTCGTAGATGGACCGGATGTCGCCGCCCGCGCAGAGGCCGCGCTCACCCGCCCCGGTGATCAGGACCGCGGCGATGGAGTCGTCGAGCTCGGCGTCGGCGAGCGCTGCGTCGATACGCACCGCCATGGTGTGGTTCAGAGCGTTCAGGGCGCCCGGACGGTTGAGGGTGATGTGCCGGACACGCCCCTCGGTGTGCAGCAGAACGGGATCTTCGTGGGTCATGAATGCGCTCCGGTCAGCCCCTGTGCCGTATCGACCGCCGATCGCGGACGATCTTCCGCTGCCATTCTCCGGGGCGGGTTCCGTGCCTGGGCGGCAGGGGTCCGGAGCCCGCCCGGTCCGGCTTCCCTGCCGGATGCTTCCGGGTGTCCGCTGTGGCAACCTGCCGGAACCGGTTCGACAATTGAGTGACCCGGTTCGGGCCGCGCCGTCCGGCAGCCCCGCCCGGCGACCCCCGGAGCAGGAATGACCGATTACGACCAGCAATCGAGCACTTCCGTCCCGCCACGCCTGCTGATAGAGAAGACGCACAACGGCGACAACGCGACGGCTCAGCGGCTTGCCATGAATCGGACGGGCAGCTTCGAGTGGGACGTGGACGCCGGGACTCTCGACATGGACGACGCCGGGCTGCTGGTGTTCGGTCTGGACCCGCAGACCTTCGACTCACGGCCCGAGACCGTGCTGGACCGGCTCGAGCCCTCGGAGCGGACCCGTCTCGATGTGGCGATCCAGGAGGCGATCGAAAGTGGACGCAGTTCGTACAGCGTTCATTTCCGGGTGCCGACGGACGACGGCAGGGACCAGTGGACCCACATCCAGGCGCGCATTCTGCGCAGCGACCAAGGACAGGCGCACCGGATCATCGGGGTGGTACAGGACGCCACTGCGGAGGTCACCTATTCGGCCTTCGTGCTCGATCTGGAAAAACGGCGACAGCGGCAGACCAGCATCGTTGAACGAACAACCAGTGCGCTGTCACGCGCGGTGACCGTCGATGACGTGACCGCCGCTCTCACCGGCCCGGGTGGGCTTGCCCGGCTCGGGGCGGACGGTCTCTCGCTCGGTCTGGTCGAGAACACCACGCTGAGCGTCATCGCTCTGAGCGGCGACTCGGTGGAGGCGATCGACGCGCTCGGGGAGGCGGGGCTGGACCGGCGGTTCCCGCTGGCGGACACCGTGCTCAGCGGCCGGCCCCGGTTTCTGACCTCGGTCACGGCTCTCACCCGCCGCTATCCCGTACTGGCCCCCTATGCCAACCGGCTGAAATTCCGGGCCGTCGCCTATCTGCCCCTCGTCGCCCAGGCGCGTTCCCTCGGCACCCTGGCGCTCTTCTACCGCGAGAACACGACCTTCAACGCGGATGAGCGCAATCTGTGTCTGGGGCTGGCTGCCATCGTGGCGCAGTCCCTGCAGCGCGCGAAACTCTTCGACGAGGAGCGCGAATTCGCCACCGGCCTTCAGTCGGCGATGTTGCCGCGGCGAATCCAGGAGATCGAGGGCGGCGAGATCGCCGTGCGCTACCACGCCGCCTGGAGCGGCCGCCAGGTCGGCGGCGACTGGTACGACGTGATCGGCCTGCCCAAGAACCGGTTCGGGATCGTGGTCGGCGACGTGCAGGGCCATGACACGCACGCCGCCGCCATCATGGGGCAGTTGCGCATCGCCCTGCGCGCGTACGCCGCCGAAGGACATCCTCCTTCGACGGTGCTGGCGCGGGCTTCGCGCTTCCTCGCGGAACTGGACACGGACCGCTTCGCGACCTGTACGTACGCCCAGGTCGAACTCGCTTCGGGGACCGTGCGCGTGGTTCGGGCCGGACATTTCGGCCCACTGATCCGGCATATGGACGGCCGGGTCGGCAGCCCTCAGGTGCGGGGCGGACTGCCGCTGGGCATCTCGACCGACTTCGAGGACGAGGAGTTCCCGGAGACCCGCCTGGACCTGGTGCCGGGCGAGACTCTTGTCCTGTACACCGATGGCCTGGTGGAAGAGCCGGGGGCCGACATCGATGCGGGCGTACAGGCACTGATCAACGAGGTGGGCGCAGGGCCGGCGAGCGCCCAGGCACTGGCCGACCATCTGTCGGACCAGCTCTGGGAGCGTTGGGGTTCGGGGGACGACGTGGCCCTTCTGGTTCTCCGGCGCAGCCCGGACCCCGGGTCGCCACGGGCCCCGCGGTTGCACCAGTACATCCACCAGGCGGACCCGGAGGGGCTGTCCGACGCGCGGACCATCGTGCGCCAGGCTCTGACCGACTGGGACATGGCCGAACTCGCGGATGATGCCGAGCTGGTGACCGGCGAACTTCTCGTGAATGTCCTGCTGCACACGGAAGGCGGCGCGGTACTCACTCTGGAGGTGCTGCCGGAACCCGTGCGGCGGGTCCGCCTGTCCGTGCAGGACCGCTCCAGCGCCTGGCCCAGGCGTCGCAGCCCGGGTGAGACCGCGACATCGGGGCGGGGCCTGCTGCTCCTGGATGCCGTCGCCGCCCGCTGGGGCATCGAGCCTCGTGGCGAGGGCAAGGCGGTCTGGTGCGAGATCGGCCCCTCGGTGCCGCCCACCGACACTCCCCGGCCGACCACGAAGCAGGTGTGACGACGGCCCCGAAGGACGGGCCGCCCCCGCAGGTAGCGACGGTCCGGGGGATGCGCCGCCCCACGCACCAGGCGTGGGGCGGCACCGCCTCGACCGGTGGTCCTGGCCTAGCCCCAATACCGGTGATTTAGGTCTTTTTCCGGGAGGTTGGGGCTGGTTTGGTGGGTCCGACGAGGGTGACTACTGGGGTGTCCGGCCGGGGCTGGTTGTTGTGTTCGGTGCGTTTGAGGGCCCAGTTGGACATCTTGCGTTTGATGACACGGGGATTGGAGCGTAACCGCCGTGGTTCCAGGAGCCGTTGACCGATTTCAAGCAGAGTCTGTGCGAGGGCCCGCGTGAGTCGGGAGGGGGAAAAGCCCGCCTGGGCGGTGACCTGGCGGCGGACAACGCGCACGGCGCGGGTGAAGGAGATCCGGTCCGGATCGTGTCCCTCCTGTCGTGCGGCTTCGTGCATGAGGTCCCGCACGGCATGGTGAACGAGGAGGAACGCGAATATCTCCTGCTCGGCCCCGGCCGGGTGCTGGGAGCGCAGGACCAGACGTGGCCCGCCCAGGTGCGTCTTGATCTCGTCCAGCGTGGTCTCGATCTCCCAGCGTTCGGCGTAGAGCGCGGCAAGTTCCGCCGCCGGCGCGGTGTCCGGGTCGAGGAGGGTGGTGACCAGCCGGTAGACGGTGCCGTCCTTCCCGCGTGGGCCAAGGGTGTACTCGATGACGCGGACCCGGGCCGGGTCGGCCCGCCGGTTCTTGTCACGGGCGGCGACGATCTCCGACAGGTAGGAACCATCGGGCAGCGACGTCACCACAGGCAGCACCGCGTTGCTTTTGACCCGCCAGAGCAGGTCGGCGCCGGTTGCCGCGGCGGCCCGCCACAGGTCGAATCCGAGGAACCCGCGGTCGGCCATCAGCAGCATTCCCCGGGTCAACGAAGAGAACAGGCGCCCGGCCAGCACGGTCTCGTGCACCGCCAGCGGACCGACCTCGGCAGCAAAGACCGCATGAGTGCCGCACTCGACCAGAGCCGCAACCCTGGCCTGCGGATACGCACTCCTGCCCTGCCCACGGCCGGTCCCCGGACGCCCGAAATACCCGGCATTCGCCACCGTGTCCGGCAGATCGAACGTCGTCCCGTCCACAGCCACCAACCGCAGCCCCCGAAACCAGGCGCCCCGCGACCCCGCGACGGCCACCGGCCGGCACACCCGGGCGAACAACGCCTTCAGCACCTCCGGCCCCAGCCGCAGCCGCGCCCGCCCGATCGCTCCGCTCGTAGGCACCCGCCACCCCTTTACCCAGCGGCCCTGACGCTCCAGACCCTGCGTGAGAAGACGCCCGACCTCCTCATACCCCTGCCCCGAGAACAGGCACATCGCCAGCACGAAATACACCACCACCCGTGCCGGAAGCAGCCGCTGACGCTGCTCAACACGCCCGCACTCCGCCACCACCTCGTCCACCAGATCAGGCGTAAACGCACGCGTTAACACTCCGAGAGCGATGCGATCCGAAAACCGCTCGCCCCCCACCGACTTCACCTGTCCCGGCCTTGGCACACCCAACACAACGAGCCGACGACTCTGCTGCGCAATTCCGTGCGGGGGTGAAGGTGGGCACGGGATGATCGTCTGTACGGTCGTTGTCCTGTCGTGCGGCCGTGGGGGTGGTGTGGATGTCGATGCGGCCGGAGGGGCTGCCGGAAGTCCCGGAGCAGACCGTGATGGTGGCGCGGGCGGCGTTCCCGCAGGGGAGCCTGGCGATACGGGTGCGAGACCGGCTCGCGGAGGTTTTCGCGGACGAGCCGTTCGCGTCGGCGTTCGGGGTGCGTGGGGCTCCGGGTTTGTCTCCGGGGGTGTTGTGCCTGGTCACGGTGTTGCAGTTCGCCGAGGATCTGACCGATCGGCAGGCCGCGGCGATGGCGGTGCGGGCGATCGACTGGAAGTACGCGCTCGGGGCGGAGCTGACGGACACCGGCTTCGATGCCAGTGTGCTGAGCCGGTTCCGTTCCCGCCTGTCCGACAACGGCATGGAACGGGTGGTCTTCGACCGTCTCCTTGAGTACTGCGTGGAGGAGGGGCTGGTCGCGGCCGGGGGCAGGCAGCGGACCGATTCCACCCATGTGATCAGTGCGGTGCGGGACTTGAACCGCCTCGAGCTGGCCGGGGAGAGTGTGCGGGCGGCGCTGGAGGCCCTGGCTGTCGCGGCGCCGTCGTGGCTGGCCGGGCAGGTCGATGTCGCCGAGTTCGCTCACCGGTACGGGCCGCGGGTGGACGGCTGGCGCATGCCCGCCTCGCAGACGAAACGCGACCGGCTCGCGCAGGTCTTCGGCCAGGACGCGCTGGCGTTGTGCCGGGCGGCCTGGTCACCCGGCACACCCCCATGGATCCGTGAGATCGAGTCCGTACAGATCCTGCGGCAGATCCTCGTCCAGACGTACTACCTGAGCACCGACACCAGGGGACGGGAGGTGATCAAGAAGCGGGCCGCCGACGACGAGGGTGTCCCGCCCGGTCATCGCCGCCTCGCCTCCCCCTACGACGCGGACGCACGCTGGGCGGCCAAGGGCGAGGGCCTGTTCTGGATGGGCTACAAGGTCCATCTCACCGAGACCTGCGACACTCCCACCGAAGCCGAAGCCGAAGCCGAAGCCGGTGTCCGGGCGGCACCGAATCTGATCACGGACGTGTGCACCACCGATGCCACCGTGCCCGATGTGAAAGCGACCGCCCCGGTCCAACAGCGCCTGGCCGAGCACGGCATCAGGCCCGCCGAGCACTACCTCGACTCCGGCTATCCATCCGCCGACCTCATCGCCGCCGCGCTGAAACAGGGCACCCGTATGGTCACCCCGGTTCTGCTGGATCATTCCGCCCAGGCCAAGGCCCACGCCGGCTTCGACAAGAGCGCCTTCATCATCGACTGGAGGGCCCGCCAGGTCCGCTGCCCCGCCGGCAAGACCAGCGCGCACTGGAACCCCGTGAAACAGCACGGAACGGACGCGATCGTCATCACCTTCGGCGTCCGCACCTGCCGCCCCTGCCCCTTCCGCGACCAATGCACCAGCTCCGCGAAAGGCCGCCGCATGCTCACCCTGCGCCCCAGAGAGCCAGAAGAAGCCCTCACCCAGGCCCGCGCCGAGCAGAAGACCGAGACGTGGAAGGCCAAGTACGCCCTGCGAGCGGGTGTGGAAGGCACTATCAATCAAGCCCTCGACATCACCGGCATACGCCGGGCCCGCTACCGCGGGCTACCGAAAGTCCGCCTCCAACACGCCTTCTCCGCCACCGCACTCAACGTGATCAGACTCGACGCCCACTGGACCGGACACGACCAGCATCACACCCGCAGCAGCCGGCTCGAACGCCTCGCCTACCGACTCACAGCCTGACCCAGGAATTGCGCAGCAGAGTCGCCGACACCCTCAAAGTCACCGGTATTGGGCCTAGCCCTGCGTCAGGTCCACCGGCTCATTCGTCAGTGCTGTGCGGTACGGCGCTTGCGCACGGACCACATGATGCCGCCGCCCGCCAGCAGCACGGCCACGGCCGCTCCGGCGATGATCGGAGTGGCGGACGAGGAGCCCGTCTCGGCCAGGTCCGGCGAGCTGGGGCTCGGGGGGACCACGGCGGGAGCGGAATTCGAAGGCGCCGCGCTGGGCGTGGCGCTCGCGGCGGGCGCCTCCTTGGAGGGAACTGGGGACGGCGTGCCCTCGGACGGCGCGGGCCGCGGGGTGGCGCCCTCGCACACGGGTGCCGTCTTGGTCTCGTCGCGCGAGAAGTTGTCGCCGTCGCCGGCCTTGACGACGAGGTGGACCGTCAGCTCCTTGTCGTGCTCGGGCAGCTCGAGCTTCTTGTGGAACTCCTTGCCGAAGGTCTCGGTGGGCAGAAGATCCTTGCCGTCGACAGTGACGGTCACCTGGTTGGTGACGTTGCCGTTGTAGGCGGTCAGGTCAAGGTTCACCTCGGAACAGGTCACGGCCCAGGTGGGGGTGTGAGCTGCGGCCGGGCCGGCGGTGAGCACCGCGCCGGTCAGGCCGACAACCGCAGCGGCCGCGAGTGTTCCCGCAGCACGCAACGATCTCCTGGGTATGGTCATGGATTCTTCCTCCGCATGTGTTTCATCGCCCGAATGGCGGTGGGGCGCAGAGTACTGCCCCTGCCGACGCCGTGCGCACCCGCCCCACGGAACACCATTTGCATCAACTACCCATACATCACCATTGGTTCGGACACGACGGATACGTGTGGAGTATGGGACCACGTGGTCAGCGGCGCGGGAAGGCGAGCGGAGGACGCGGATGGCGCGGAGAGACTGGCGAGAGCTCCGTCAGAGACGGCGGTGCATGATGTGCAGCCCGACAAAGCCCTGTTCCGGGTGGTTGAAACCCTCCGGCAACGTTCCCAGGATCTCGAAACCGAGCGAATGGTAGAGCCCTACGGCGTGGATGTTCGTCTCCACCACCGCGTTGAACTGCATCGCCCTGAACCCTGACGCACGGGCCCACTCCAGGGTGTACTCGCACAGGGCCCGCCCGACACCCTGCCCCGAATGCTTGGGGTCGACCATGTAACTGGCGCTGGCGATGTGCGAGCCATTGCCCATGTGGTTGTTGTTCATCTTGGCCGTGCCGAGGATCGTCCCGTCGTCGTCGACCGCGACAACCGTACGGTTGGGCGACTTGAGGAGCCACCAGGAGCGGGCGTCTTGCTCGTCGAGATCGAGTGGGTACGTGAAGGTCTCACCCGCGGCAACGATTTCATGGAAGAACGGCCAGACGGCGGGCCAGTCCTCGGTGGTGGCTTCCCTGATCAGCATGGGAGCCAGGATGCCGGTGCCGTTCTTCCTTCGCGAGTTCTTTATTCGGCCGCGAGAACTTCCTCCCTCCACGAGAACTCCTTCCCTCCGCAAGTCCTTTATCCGTCCGTCAGTTGCGCATCGGTCGCGGCAGACGGCATCCGCCGTGTCATGCGCCGGACGGCACGCGCCCCGGCCCGGAGTGCCCCCGCCCCTCAGCCCTGGATGCGCGCCTGCGCAGACCGATCCGGGCAAGCAGCCCGAGCGCGGGTTCTGCCACGCCTGTCGGCGCGTGGTCAGGGCCGGGCGCCGCACCGGGACATGGTGGGACAGCGGGAACGGACGCCGGGGCCGGAGCGGGAGCAGGCGCCGGAACGGGGGCGGATGACGGGGTGGGAGCGGGCGCCGGAACGGGTCCGGCATCAGCTCGGGAGTGCGGCCCGGGTGCGTGCCCGTTCTCGGCGTGCGATGCGCGCCCGTTCCCCGGGCGCGGGAAGTCGCGCCATTCGCCGCGCGGGCTCGGAGCCGGTCGGGTCTCCCGCGCGTTGTCCAACTCCATGATCAGGGTCACCCGCCGCCACAGCATCTCGTCCGGTTCGTCGGCCTGCATCAGGTGAGCCATGGTGTCTCGCGCCAGTGCCGGACCAGTCGGCCCGAAGGCCGGTTCGGGCCGGAGCCTGGCGAGGTACGCACGTTCGTACGGATCGTCGACCACCTCCGCCAACTGCACCGGGTCCAGCGTGTCCGCGAGCACGGCCGCGCGGGCCCAGGGTTCCTCCGTCAGGCTCAGCAGCCGTTCGACCCGGCGCGAGCGCCAGTTGCGCGCCCGGCAGTCGGCGCCTCCCTCCAACCGGCCAAGCAGCCATGCCGGACTCCTGCCCGCCAGGAGCCGGGATTCGCGGGCGGCGAACCCTGCGAGCTCGTCGGCGAGATAGAGCCAGACAATCGCCCGGTACCGATTGAGGTAGAACGTGATCGGCGTGAAGCATCCCGCACGGGCGAGCTTGGTGAAGCGGTCCGGACTGATCCCGAGCTGCTGAGCCCCCTCTGCCGTCCCGACCGTGCGCACCTTCTCCCGCAGCGCCTCCGGGAACCCGTCCTGCGACCGGAGCCGGTCGATCTCTCCGCAGCCGACCCTCGGCCTTCCGCCGTCCGGTCGCGCCGTCAGGCGGATCAGCCCCAGATGCACGGCGATCGCGAACTCGCCCCGCTTCACCCGGAGTTCCTGGGCCGCTGTACTCACTGCCAGCGTGCCTTCGGTGACCAGGCTCGCCGCCTTCGCACCGGCGGGCTCCGTGCACACGTCTTCAGCAACAGCCATGACGTTCTCCCGTGAGACTCGGTTACTCTCTGTGAGCACCGTAACCCGGAAGAGAATCTCTCCGCTCGCCCTGTGGAAAACTTCCGCAGACGGATCAGAAGTGGATGGATCGGGCACCACCCGCATCAAACAACGCCTGATCAGACGGGGCCGGCCCCTTCGCCCGCTGCCTGCCGCGCGGCGACGCCCAGATGCTCACCGACCCTGTTGACGAGCAGTGTCATCTCGTAGGCGACCTGACCGACATCGGCCTCGGCCTCGCTCAGCACGCACAGACAGCTGCCGTCCCCGGCAGCCGTCACAAAAAGCAGTGCCTCGTCGAACTCCACCATGGTCTGCCGGGCCTTCCCGGCCCGGAAGTGGCGTCCCGACCCACGGGCCAGGCTGTGCAACCCGGACGAGACCGCGGCGAGATGCTCGGCATCCTCGCGGGCCAGCCCCGTACTCGCCCCCGTCACCAGTCCGTCGTTCGATAGCACCAACGCGTGCCGTATGTGCTCGACCCTGCTCGTGAGGTCGTCAAGGAGCCAGTCGAGTCCCCTGTCCAGCGCCATTTCCCCGCTCCTCCCCGCTCATACGTTCCCCGTGCCCCGTTGCCGTAAGCCTTGCGCACTGGTCACGTGGGGGCAAGCACTACTCCGTCATGTGGCTTGGTCGGGACCCGTGGGAAGAAGGCGGCGGAGCGCCCGGGAGGGTCAGCTCACCGCGTCGAGGAGCCGGGCGGTGTGCATCCGGCCGGCGTACTCGACCATGCGGATCAGGACTTCCTCGCCGGACTCCCGGTCGCGCGCGTCGCACAGGAATTCGTCCCACAGGAACCAGAAGCGGTCCTGCCCCGGCGTGCCGAACAGATAGAGCGAGAGGCCGGAGGGGATGGTGATCCGTTCGAAGTCCCTGGCGACGGTGGTCGTGGTCTTCTGATCGACCCCGTCCGTGTCGTCGACCGCCCGCCCCGCCTCGCTGAGAATTTCTTCCGTCCGCAGCAACCGGATCTCGCTAACGGCACCGACCAGCGTCGCTTTCCCGACCCCAAGCCTCCGGCGACCCATACCGTCAGTGCGAGAGCATCGGTCTCCGCGGCCACTCCGGCCGTCTCTCCGTATGCGTCGTCAGTGTGCTCGGAACGCATCGGCCACTTCTCTCAACAGTGAGTCCCCAAACATCGAATGCGCAGGTCAGAGCTGCCTTGAGAGCCGTGATCCCGCGAACGGTCGGCAAGCACACGCTGTCTTCCCGCCTGCGCAGGCCGGCAGCATGGCAAACAAGAACCTGCGTCGCGGGGCGAGATCGATTCTTTGGTGTTGTGACCGTTCTGGACCATTTGCTGCCCGGATCGGTCCACAATCCGACACACCTTCCGGAACATGTCCGCCGCTCCCGGTCATGCGCACAAGGGCCGGTCCGCTGCCGCAGGCTGCCCGAGCAGCCTGCGGACAGCGGGCATCCGGCGCCTACACTGGATACTTCGGGTGCGAGGAATCGGGCCACGCGGACAGGGAGAGCAAGAGTGTCGACAGCTGCCGACGGCGGTTTCGAGGATCCGCCCGCGGAGGTACTGGTGGAGGCCGCAGCGGCCTTCGGCCTGCTGGCGACGCCTGCACGGCTGCACATCGTGTGGGCCCTGTCCCAGGGCGAGAGCGATGTGACCGGACTCGCGGACCGGGTCGGCGGCACCCTTCCGTCGGTGAGCCAGCATCTGACGAAACTCAAACTGGCAGGTCTCGTACGGTCCCGGCGCGAAGGACGCCGACAGGTGTACCTGGTCGACGACCCCGATGTGGTGACCGTCGTCCGGCTGATGGTCGGCCAGCTCGCGGAGCGCGCCGGTCACGCGCCCGCGCAAGCCTCACGTGTCCGTGGGCTCGGTGCCTGAGAGCAGTGCCGCCGCAGGTCCCGGCAGCACCGATCCCGACGGCCCGTCCGCCGTCGTCGTGCCGATGGCGGGCGCGAAAGCCGGCCGGGGCGCCGCCGCGGATGCCGCACCTGTCGCCTCCTCGGTCGCCGCACCGACCTCTCTTCAGGTTCTCCGGTCGCTGGACAGCGGACCGCGGGGGCTGCTGGAGGAGCAGGCCGGGGAACGGCTGACGCGATTCGGCGAGAACACGCTGCCGGCCTGGCGTCCGGTCTCCTGGCCCCGTCGCTTCCTGCGCAGTCTGCGTGATCCCTTCACCTCGGTGCTCCTGTGTCTGGGCCTGGTCTCGGCGGCGGTGGCCTCCTGGGGCACGGCGTGCGTGACGCTGGTGCTCGTGGTGGTCAGCTGTCTGTTGCGCTCCGCGGAGGAGCATCGGGCGGACCGGTCCACGGCCGCACTGCGGGAGCTGGTGGCGACCACCGCGACCGTACTGCGCCGGGCAGGACCGGACGCCGCGCCGCGGGCCCGTGAACTGCCGGTCGGGGAACTGGTGCCGGGCGATGTGATCCGGATCGGCCCGGGGGATCTCGTGCCCGCCGATGTGCGGCTGTTGCGTGCGAGTGGCCTGACCGTTCATCAGTCGGCGCTCACCGGGGAGTCGGCGCCGGTCGCCAAGCACCCCGTCGACACGCCGTCACGGCCCCGAGTCGCCGACACCGGGGGCCGCGACCAGGAAGGACTGTTCGCTCGGCCGGAGCTGTGTTTCCAAGGCAGCAGCGTGGCGTCCGGCAGCGGTACGGCGGTGGTGACGGCGACGGGTGCGGAAACCCGGTTCGCCGCCGCGTACGACGGTTCGGCGCGCCGCCGCGGCGCGAGCGCCTTCGACCGTTCGGTGCATGGGATCTCCTGGACGCTGATCCGTTTCATGCTGCTCACCCCGCCACTGGTGCTCATGGCCAACGCGGCGCTGCGCGGCCGAGGCCTCGAAACGCTGCCGTTCGCCGTCGCGGTGGCGGTCGGGCTGACTCCGGAAATGCTGCCGGTGATCGTCACGACGGCGCTGGCCAGGGGCGCTTCGCTGCTCGCCAAGGACCATGGGGTCATCGTCAAGCGACTGCCCGCGCTGCACGACCTCGGTGCGATCGATGTGCTGTGCGTGGACAAGACCGGGACCCTCACTCAGGACCGGCCTGTCGTCGAACGTTCGCTCAACGCGTCGGGCCACTCCGATCCCGAGGCGCTCCACTGGGCCGCCGTGAACGCTCTGTGGACGCTGCAGCTCGCCGATCTACCGGCCCCCGACGCACTCGACGAGGCAGTGCTGGACGCGGCCGAGGAGCGGGAGGAGACGCTGTCCGCGTACGACGGCGTCGCCGCGCTGCCGTTCGATCCGGTACGCCGCCTCGCCACCGCGGTCGTCCGCCGACCCGGACGGCTCGGCGTGCACACGCTCGTGACCAAGGGAGCGGTCGAGGCGGTGCTCGAACGGTGCGCGCTGGACGAGACCGAACGGAACCGGCTGAGCGAATTCGCCGCCCGGGAGACCGCGAACGGTCTGCGACTGCTCGCCGTGGCCCGTACCGATCGGCCGGCCCGGCCGCGTGCGTACACAGCGGCCGACGAAAGGGGACTGACGTTCCTCGGCTTCGTCGCTCTGCGGGACGCACTCACACCGAGCGCGGCCGATGCGCTGGACGCGCTGAAGGACCGGGGCATCGCCGTGAAGGTCCTCACGGGTGACGATCCGGGCACCGTCGCCCGTGCCTGCCGGGATCTCGGCCTCGATCCGGGCGAGGTCATGTCGGCGGAGCGGATCGACGCGCTGTCGGAAGGGGCACTCGCGGAGGCCGTCGACCGGGTCACGGTCTTCGCCCGCTGCACACCGGAGCACAAGGCACGGATCGTTTCCGCGCTGCGTACTGCCGGGCGGACCACCGGGTTCCTCGGTGACGGCGTCAATGATCTGCCCGCGATGCACGCGGCGGACGTCGGCATCTGCCCGCGCAACGCGGTCGATGTGGCGCGGGAGACCGCGGACGTGGTGCTGGCCGAGAAGGACCTGGCGGCCATCGATGACGCGATCACCGCGGGCCGGTGCAGCAGCGGGAACATCGCCACATATCTACGCATCACGCTCTCGTCGAACCTCGGCAACGTCATCGCGATGCTCGCGGCGGGTCTCATGCTGCCGTTCCTGCCGATGCTGCCGGCGCAGGTCCTGGTGCAGAACCTGTGCTTCGACGTGGCGCAGCTCGCCTTCGCCTTCGACCGGCCCGCGTCAGAGGTGCTGCGGTGGCCAACGGTGCTGCGTCCGCGCGACTTCCTCCGCTTCATCACGGGGTTCGGCCTGCTGAACGCCACCGCCGACCTGGCGACGTTCGCCGTGCTGGCCTTCGCGCTGCACGGTTCCGCGACATCCGGCGGGCAGGAGGCCTTCCACTCGGGATGGTTCACCGAGAACCTGCTCACCCAGGCCCTGGTGATGCTGCTGCTCCGTACGGGTGGACGCGTTGCCGGCGGTCGCAGCGGCGGCCCGTTGCGGCTGGCCACATGCGGTCTCGCGGTGGTCGGCCTGCTGCTGCCGCTCACCCCGCTGGGTGGGTTGCTGGGCATGAGCGCGCTGCCACCGCTCTATTACCTGTTGCTGGCAACGGTGCTGGCCCTGTACGCATACGGGTTGCGGGCGGCCCGTACCCGCTACGAGCGGAAGTGGAGCCACTCATGATCCCGTCGCGCATCGACCGCCCCGAGTCCGACCTGAATACCGGCCCCGGTGGCGGGCAGGTGGTACGTGCCCGCCGTGCCACGCTCGACGACGTGCCCGCCCCGGTAAGGCTGCGCGGGCTGATGCTGGCCGAGATGGAGGTGGAGACGGGCGGGCCCCGACGCGCCGTGGCGGACGGCCTCCGCCGAGTGGTTCGCCGAGCGGCTGCGCCAACCCGGTGTGTTCGCCGCGTTCCTGGTCGATGATCCCGCACTCGGCGTCGTCTCCAGTGCGGTCGGGACGTGCGACAGGCAGCCCCCGGCCCGGCGAACCTGAGCGGTTTGCAGGGGCACGTCTCCAATGTGAGCACCGATCCCCGCCGGCGCCGCCTCGGTCATGCCCGGGTCTGCCTCGACGCCCTGCCCGGCTGGTTCCGCGAGGAAGCCGGAGTCACGCTGGTCGCTCTGAACGCCACCGAGGACGGGGCCGCGCTGTACGAGTCGTACGACTTCGCGGCGCCCCGTCACCCGGTGCTACAGCTCCGGACTGCCGGGACACCGTGCTGAGGGGTGTGTCCCCGCTCCTGGTGGCCGGTCAGCCGTAGGAAAGGTCCGCGCACGGGTCGTCGTCGGCCGACCGGGCCTCGTCGGCGACGGTGGACGGAATGGTGGACGGCGGCGGTGATCCGGGTGCGGCCGATGGGTTCTGGGCGTAGGAACTGCCCAGGATCACCTGGATTCCGGCCGTGTCGGACGCGGTCGTCCGTGCTCCGGCGAAGAGCCGTGCGGTGGTCTCCGCCTCCTCCCGCAGCCCCGGCCCGTACTCGATGACGGTCGAGGTGTGGTCCTGGCTGCTCGCCGTGGCCGTGGTCGTGACGGTGAAGTCCCGGGAACGCAGGAGCTCGGCTGCCTGGGCGGCGAGCCCCCTGACCGTGGTTCCGTTGTAGACGGCGACGGTGATTCCCTTGCCGGAGACCGGGACGTCCGCCGCGGGCGACGCGGGGCCGCTGTCCTTCCCGTCGCCCTTGTCCGATGACTTGCCCGACCCCTTGCCGCTGGCGTCCTTGCCGTCGACCGTACGGTCGGCTTTCAGCGCGGCCCAGAGCGCGTCTGCGTCCGGTTCGACGATCGCGACGCGTGCGCCTTCGTATCGCCAGGGGACGGTGACGAACTTGGTGTTGTGCAGGTCGATCTTCTTCATCGACATGGCGAACGACAACAGACGGTCGGCCGATCCGAGTCCGGGGTCGACGGTCATCGCGTCGGTGGCCGCATTGGCCAGGGGCAGCAGAGTGGTGGGGTTCAGTCCCTGCGACTTGACCTTCTTGATGAGCGCGGCGACGAACGCCTGTTGTCGCTTGATTCGCCCTATGTCCGAGCCGTCACCGATGCCGTGCCGCAGCCGGACGTAGTCGAGTGCCCGCTGCCCTGAGACGGTCTGCGGGCCCTTCGCGAAGATCCTGGCCCCTCGGGTGGGCCGCTTCGGGCTGAGGTCGCGCTGGTAGATCTCCTGGGGCAGGCACACCGGTACGCCGCCGACGGCCGAGGTCAGCGCGGAGAATCCGGCGAAGTCGATGACGACGGTGTGGTCCACGCGCAGGCCGGTGAGATGCTCCACGGTGTTCTGGGTGCAGGCCGGGTTTCCCTCGGCGGTCTCCCCCACCGAGAACGCCCCGTTGAACATCACGTTGTGCTGCGGCGCGGTCCACCGGCCGTCGGGCCCTTTGCACGCCGGGATGTCGACCAGCGCATCACGTGGAATGGATACGGCGACCGCATGCTTCTGGTCGCCGTACACATGGAGGAGGAACGCGGTGTCGGAGCGCCCCACCGCGCCCGTGCCGCCGCCGAGTTTGCTGTTGTCGCCCGAGCGCGAGTCCGATCCGACGACCAGGACGTTCTGCCCCTGCGAGGAACCGGGCGGCCGGTCGCCGGAGATCCCGTCCGCGCTGAAGGTGTCGATGCTGCCGCCGAGTTTGAGGTAGCCCCACCCGACGCCGGCGACCAGCAGCACGAGGAACGACAGCCCGAACATGGCTGTCCGCCGCAGCCGGGCTCCCCTTCCCCTGCCCGCTCCCGCTTTGCGACTTCCCGTCATCGGCCACCCCGTCCGTCCGCTGTCCATGAGGTAAGACGTGCTTCACCACCCCATGGTTGTACAGTTGCGCAATGTAGCAAGCATTGATGTTCGAGTGGATCATCCGACCTGCTCATAGTCAGCTTGAAGCACTGTCTGCGGACGCCGAGCGGAAACACCGGCCAAAGCACCGAAAGGAAGGGCGGGACGCACATGTTGCGCAACGGCCTCGAACCCTGGCACCTGTTGATCGTGGCAATCGTGGTGATCGCACTGTTCGGCTCGAAGAAACTGCCGGACACGGCCCGAGCCCTGGGCAAATCCATGCGGATCCTGAAGAGTGAGGCGAAGGCCATGAAGGAGACCGATGCGCAGGGGCCCCGCACCGACCCGCTGGCTTAGTGCCCGGCCCACCAACGTACGGCACGCCTCGCAGACGTTCACTTCAGGGCTTGCGCAAGCATGGGAACCATGGTCACGACGCCGTCGTTGACCTGGTGACGGCCGAAACAGCGCCGTTCACCACATCGCTGGACCACTGGATCAATGGAGGATGTTTCATGGGTGTGACCCTGGCCAAGGGCGGCAACGTCTCCTTGTCGAAGGAGGCACCCGGCCTGACCGCAGTGACGGTCGGCCTGGGCTGGGACGTACGGACGACGACGGGCGCGGACCACGACCTGGACGCGAGTGCGCTGCTGTGCTCGGACGCGGGCAAGGTCCTCTCCGACCTGCACTTCGTCTTCTACAACAACCTCACGAGCCCGGATGGTTCGGTCCAGCACACCGGCGACAACCTGACCGGTGAGGGCGAGGGCGACGACGAGTCCATCAATGTGGAACTGTCGACGGTCCCCGCGGATGTGGCCAAGATCGTCTTTCCGGTCTCCATCCACGACGCGCAGAGCCGTGGGCAGAGCTTCGGCCAGGTCCGCAACGCGTTCATCCGCGTGGTGAACCGGGCGAACGGCGTCGAGCTGGCCCGTTACGACCTCAGCGAGGACGCCTCGACGGAGACCGCCATGGTCTTCGGCGAGCTGTACCGGCACGGCGCGGAGTGGAAGTTCCGTGCGGTCGGCCAGGGTTACGCCTCGGGTCTGGCGGGAATCGCTTCCGACTACGGCGTCAACGTCTGACCGGGAAAACGTACAACGGGCGCGGGCCCTTTCGCCCCCTCCATTCCGTCGGAGCGGGGAGGCGGGGCCCGCACGGCCCCGGAGGGCTCGTAAGCGGTTGATCACCTCGCGCAGTAGGTGCTCGTCCCGTCCGGCAACCGCACGGGCGGGCCTGGGCGGTCCGACCAACGATCGCCCAGTGTTCGAACACCCACCGCGTTTCCCGACGTTTCGCTCCGTCGGTAACTACGCGATCATGTCCGTATGGCCGACGACCACACGCACGTCCAGGATTTCTTCACAGCGCGCGCGGCGGACTGGGACACCCGCTTCCCCGACGACGGGCCCGCCTACGCTGCCGCCGCCGACTCCCTCTCGCTGCGCCCGGGGGACGCGGTACTCGACGCCGGCTGCGGCACGGGACGGGCACTTCCCGCCCTGCGAACGGCCGTCGGGCCGCAGGGCACAGTCCTGGGCGTGGACCTGACACCGGCGATGCTGGAGTCGTCGGTACGGGCGGGGCGCGACCGCGAAGGGACGCTGCTCCTCGCCGACGTCGCCCGTCTGCCCCTGAGATCGCGGGCGCTCGACGCGGTATTCGCGGCCGGGCTGATCTCCCATCTGTCGCACCCCGGTCCCGACCTGGCGGAGCTGGCACGAGTGGTACGACCGGGCGGACGGCTGGCACTCTTCCACCCCATCGGGCGAGCCGCCCTCGCGGCACGCCACGGCCGCCCGATCACGGACGACGATCTGCGGGCCGAGCCCAACCTGCGCCCGTTGCTGGCACGTTCGGGCTGGCGGCTCGATGTATACACCGACGAGGACGACCGGTTCCTCGCCCTTGCCTCGCGGACGTCCTGACCTGCCCGCCCCGCACCCTCGTGCTCACTCGACGGGCAGCTCGGGGCGCCGGTTGTGCGGGACCGGACAGCCGCCGACGCCCGGAAGCGGGAACGTCCCCAGCCCGGAGACCTCGTAGCCGTCCGCGTATCCCTTGATCTCCGGGTTCTGCCGGGCGTAATGCGGTGCGGAACGCGGCGGCAGGAGTCGTACCGCCCGCGCCCTCAGCCGTAGAGCCCCATGCGTGAGATTACGGGCCGCGGAACCAGGGCGTTCGTACCGGAATGCCCGCAGCAAGGAATCGTCGAGCAGCGCGAGGGCGGCCTTGCGCGCGACAGAGGCCAGGGGGCGCGGATACCAGGAACCCATCAGGTCCAGGGTGGCGTCGGAGACGAGGCGTCCCCCTTCGTCCCATCCGAAGTGTTCGGCCTCATAGGTATCGAGGGTGCGCTCGAAGTCCTCGTACGTCCGCGGCAGTTCCTTGATTCCCATGTGCGCGCCCAGGGTCCGGTAGTAGGCGGCGCACGCCCGCAGTTCGTGGTCGGAGAGCCGGCGCCAGCCGTAGTTGTCGAGCCAACGCTTCGGGGTGACGACGAAGGTGCACAGCACATAGCGCATGTCGTCATTGCTGATGTCGTAGCTGCGGTGCATCTGATTGATCCGGCGGAGGGCCGTACGCCCCGAGTCACTGTCGAAGCCGTGCTCCAGCACCGCGTCTAGGAGCAGTGCGGTGTCGTCGTAGCGCTTCTGTGAACAGTCGGTCAGTTCGGCGGTCTGCGCGAGGAGTCGGCCGATGCTCGGCACGGCATAGGTGCGGTAGAGGGCCAGTTCCAGTGCGCGTGCGATGTCCCAGGGGAACTCATAGGTGGCCATGATCCGGTAGATTCGAAGGAAGTCCCCCTCCGGATCGAGACGCCGAATCTCCTTCAGCCGGTCGTACCGCTTCACCGCTCTGCCCCCTTGTATCGGCCGAAGGTCCAACTCTACGTCGGCGGGGAACACCGCATGTAGTCATGTAGTTACGGGCAAGCCACAGACGTGCAGCTCCTCGGGAAGGCGGTCTCCATGATCGACATAATCGGAAGCCTGCGGAGGGTTGTCACCCCCGACCGCAAGGGGGATCAGTCCGCGGAACCTTCCAAAGAGGACCGGCGCAAGCAGCACAATCTCTTCGAGGCGGCCGCCACCTTCGTCTCGGCATCCGTGGAGGAGGATCAGGCACGGATCGACGAGGCGAGCGGCTGGGTGTCGCCCGAGGCACTCTCCTTCGGTGTCAGCGAACTGGCTTGCCGGGCCGTCATCGCGCTGGCGCGCGAGCGCGGCGAGTCGCCGCAGACAGTGGCCCGTACGCTGCTCGGTCTACCCGCCGAATGAGGAGTGCCGTCCACCGTGCCACGGAGCTGACGTCTTCGCTTGTCAGGGCCTCGACGAGTGGGTTACTCACTCGTTAGGGTGCGCCGACGGACAACGACGACGGACGAGGAGGGTGCCGTGGCCGCGCCGAACGACACGGTCGCCGACGACGACGCGCTGTATGTGCTGACCGCGGTGCTGCTGACACCGGCACAGTTCCCGAGCGTCCTCGGTGACGACTACCCGGCCGCCTGTGCGGCGCTCGCCGTCGAGCCGTACGCCGAGGGATACGGGTTGGTCCTCGGCCAGGACGGCAGCGGTGCGCGGTGGACCGTCGTCGTCGAGGACGTGTCGCTGGTCGCCGTCGCGATCGCGGCCTGGGACTGCGGCATGGAGTACGACCTCTCGCCCGACGACCGTTCGGTGGTCTGCGCGCTGCCCGGCTGGCCCCTCCCGGTAGCGGTCGCCGCTCCGGGCGTGGCCGCGCCGCACGACCCGCTGCCGGACCTGGAGGCCGAGGGCACAGCCCCGGCGGCGCTGGCTCCGCCCGACACGGAGTCGTGGGGACCGGCCCAGCGACGCATGGGAGCGGACGAGATAGCGCACCAGTGGACCACTTGGCGCGAGCAGATCGACGATGAGACGGCCTTCAGCACTCCGGCGGGCACGGACAATACCGGAGCCGAGCCCGCCGCCGAACCCGGGTCTGAACCTGAGGTAGAGAGTGAGGTCGAGGTGGACGTCGAGACCGGGCCTGAAGCCGTCGACAGGTCCGAAGCCGCCGCCGAGAAGAGGTCCGAGAAGCAATCCGGGAGGGCGGCCACGGACGCACCTCCCGGAGTGCACCCCGGTGTACGGCGGGCGCTCGCACAGGCTCAGGACTACGTCGACGCCCCGCCGCCGCCCGGCCGTGTCCGGTCCTCCTTCGCCACGGGCGACGCCCGGATGCTGCGCGCCGACGGCCCCGGCTGGTCACTGGTCGCCCGGACCGACGACATCGCATTCATCCTGTTGGACGAGGAGCCGGGCGAGGTGCTGCCGGTCGGGCGCGGCACCGAACTGCCCTGCCTCCTGGAGGCTCTGGACGCACTCGCGGTACGGCCGGTCTGAGCCCGGTTCCGGGGACTCGGCAGACGCACTCTCCGTCGGGCCCCCGATGCCGTCCGCCCCTGCGGGCCTCCGCGCGCTCCAGTGCGTGAGAGGGCTCGGCTCGGTGAACGAATACATCTCGTTCCCGATCACCACGGTCACTGCCGCGCGAGCCCCGCGCGACGCGGAGCCGTCCCTCTCAGCGGCCAATCTCCTTGCGGGTGATCCTGCGGAGCCTGCGCCGCTGGCCGGGGTCCAGCAGCAGGTACGCGATCGCCGGAACTCCGACCAGAACCAGCAACGACAGCCAGAAACCGATGAACGGCATCAGGATGACCGCTACGACCACTCCCCCAATGGCGATCTTCGCGCTGTTCGACATCGTCCGTGCCTCCTTCGCGGCCCGAAGCCGCATCTGCTGTGAGAACGCGTGTGCGCGCCCATCGGTTCCAGCAGGCAGAGGACTCACCTCAGGGGCTCGCCGACCTCGTGCATGTGGTGCAGTGCCTGCCGGTAGGATTCGATCAGTCCGGTCTCCGCGTACGGCATGCCCAGTGCCTCGCAGTGGGCGCGCACCATGGGCTGCGCCAGGCGCAGGTGGGGGCGGGGCATGCTCGGGAAGAGGTGGTGCTCGATCTGGTAGTTGAGCCCGCCGAGGAACCAGTCGGTGAGGATGCCGCCACGCACGTTGCGCGAGGTGAGGACCTGACGCTGGAGGTGGCCCCAGCGTTCGCCGTCGGGGTCGGGCATCTCCATGCCCTTGTGGTTCGGCGCGAAGGCCATGCCCAGGTGGAGCCCGAACAGCGCATGGTGGACGAGCGCGAAGACGATGGCCTTGCCCGGGGACAGCACGGTGAGCAGCAGCGTTGCGTAGAGGCCCAGGTGGGCGACCAGGAGCAGTGCCGAGAGCGCTCGTTCCCGGGCGGGCTGCTGTCGCAGGTACTGGAAGCCGGAGATCTTCAGCGCGATGCCTTCGAGGAGCAGCATCGGGAAGAAGAGGCGGGCCTGGTTGCGGGTGAGCCAGCGGGCGAAGCCCTCGCGCTGGGCTGCTTGCTTCTGTGTCCAGACGAGGGCGCCCACGCCGACGTCCGGGTCCTTGTCGATGTGGTTGGGATTGGCGTGGTGGCGGACGTGTTTGTCGTTCCACCATGCCTCGTTCATGCCGAGCAGCAGGTTGGCGTGCACGAGGCCGATGGCCCGGCCCGTCCTGCGTTCGCCGGTTATCTGGGCGTGTCCGGCGTCGTGCCCGACGAACGCGGTGCGCGACCAGAAGATCGCCAGTGGCAGCGCGAGCAGCAGGGTCCACCAGGTGTTGCCGAGGAGGAAGATGCCGGTGATCACCGCGCCCAGTGCGACCAGGTTGGCGGTGATGCCAGCCGCGTACCACCCCGTCCGCCGCTCCAGGAGGCCCTGTCCCTTCACGGCGCGCAGCAGGGGCGCAAAGTCGCTTCCCTGAGCCTGAGCGGCTCCGGCGGCACCTGTCGCACTTCCCTGTGCGGCACTTCCCGCACCGTCACGGGTGCCTTCCGCTGCGGTGGCTATGGCCTGGGGCATGACGTCTCCGGTCTCTGAAAAGCTGCGCCGACCTGTAGAAACATACGGTGACCGGATGTGCTGCAACCATGGCGCCACCACCCGGGATCCCCGGGGGTAAACCCCCTCCCCCGAGGGGGGTGCTGCCTCCACCCCCCGTGGCACGGAACGCCGTCCGGCCGACAAGCGGTCCGGCGCCGCGGCGGTTCAGGATGTGGCCCGGATCACGGCAATTCCGCTCACGGGCGAGGCCGTCCATGGGGTACCCTCGGCGACCCGACCCCCACTAGTCAAATTTGAGGAATTCGGCATCACTGTGCACAGACTCCCTGCGGCAACGCTCTCCGAGATCTCCGCACTCTCCGCCTGCTCCGTGGTCTTCCTGCCCGGGGATCCCTCCCGCACCGGCCTGGTCGCCTTCTGGCACCCGGACGGCAGCAGCCCGCCCGATGGTCCCGGATCCGTGGCGGAGCTGGTCGTCGTCGGCGCCGACGCGCGGGCGTACGCCGTACCGGCACGGTTGCTTCCGGTCCGCGACGCGCTGCCGGTGCTGACGCGTGCGCGGGCCTCGGCGCATGCCTCCGACGCGACCGCGTTCTGGGGTGCGGCCGCTCTCCTCGCTCTCCAACTCGCCGCCCGCGGCCTGCTGCTGCCGGGGCTGAGCGCCACGGATCACGATGCCTGGCGGGCCGGTCCGCTGACCGCCGACGATCAGTCGCGGATCCGGACGCTGGCGGCCTCGATGCCGCCCCTGGCCCACGCGGTGCCGCTCGACGAGGCCGCGCAGCCCGTTCTGCTGCCCGAGCCCGAGCGGCTGCTCCGCGCGTTCCTAGGCGCCGTGGCGGACGGTCTGCCCCGCACCCCCGCTGCGGCGTTCGCCGGCGGCGGCCCGGCCTTCACCGCGGACGAACCACAGCAGCTCCCCGGCCAACGGGCCTGGGCCACCGATGTCGCGGCCGGGCACGACGCGGGCGTCCGGCTCTCGCTCCGGGTGGAGGTGTCCCGGCTCACCGCGCCGGACGAGAACGACGAGCGGTCCGCCGGCCCTGTCTTCCGGGCCGTCCTGCAGATCCACAGTGTCAGCGATCCGACACTGGTCGCCGATGCCGCCGAGGTCTGGGCGGGCGGCGCCCGCACCGCTGCGGCTTTCGGACCGCGCGCCCGGATGGACGCCCTGCCGGCGCTGCGCCGGGCGGCCCGTGCCTGGCCTCCGCTGTCTCCACTGCTGTCCGCCGCGGTGCCCGACTCCGTGGAGCCGGCCGACGACGAGCTCGCCGAACTCCTCGGCCCCGCCGGACGGGCGCTGGCCGCGACCGGGGTCCAGGTGCACTGGCCCAAGGAGCTGGCCCGCAAGCTCACGGCACGCGCCGTGATCGGGCCGCCCGACGACGAGGCGAGCGAGGAACGCGACGGGGCGGCGGGCATCGGCTCCGAGGCGCCGCCGCTGCTGTCCGCCGACGCCCTGCTGGCGTTCAACTGGTGGTTCGCGCTGGGTGATCAGAAGCTCAGCCGCCCCGAGCTGGACCGCCTCGCCGAGGCCAACCGGCCGGTCGTGCGGCTGCGGGACCAGTGGGTGCTGATCGACCCCGAGGAGGCCCGGCGAGCCCGCGAGACCCAGGACCGCAAGGTCACGCCGATCGATGCGCTGGGTGCGGTCCTGACCGGTACCACCGAGGTCGACGGCCACCGGGTCGAGGTCGGGGCCACCGGTTGGCTGGAGCGGTTGCGCCGCCGGGTGGCCGACCCGGAGGCGGCCGGGCAGCAGTTGGTCGGCCCGCCCGAGGCCCTCGCCGCCACCTTGCGCGACTATCAGCTGCGCGGTCTGAACTGGCTGCACACCATGACCTCGCTCGGCCTCGGAGGCTGTCTCGCCGACGACATGGGTCTCGGCAAGACCATCACGCTGATCGCTCTGCATCTGCACCGCCAGAGCATCGAATCGGCGGCCGGTCCGACGCTGGTGGTCTGCCCGACGTCGCTCATGGGGAACTGGCAGCGGGAGATCGAGAAGTTCGCGCCGGGAACGCCGGTACGCCGCTTCCACGGCGGATCGCGCAGCCTTGCCGGCCTGTCGGACGGCGAGTTCGTCCTCACCACGTACGGCACCATGCGGCTCGACGCGGCCAAGCTCGGGGAGATCCGGTGGGGCATGGTGGTCGCCGACGAGGCACAGCACGTGAAGAACCCGTACTCGGCGACGGCCAAGCAGTTGCGGACGATCGGCGCACAGGCCCGGGTGGCGCTCACCGGAACTCCCGTGGAGAACAACCTCTCCGATCTGTGGGCGATCCTCGACTGGACGACGCCCGGTCTGCTGGGACGGCTCGGCACCTTCCGTACCCGCTACGCACGAACCGCTGAGGGCGGTGACCCGGCGGCTGCCGAGCGGCTCGCCGCGCTGGTGCGGCCGTTCCTGCTGCGGCGGCGCAAGTCCGACCCGGGCATCGCGCCGGAGCTGCCGCCGAAGACCGAGACGGACCGCACGGTGTCGCTGACGCCGGAACAGACGGGTCTGTACGAAGCGGTGGTGCGCGAGACGCTGGCCGCGATCGCCGACGCCGACGGCTTCGCCCGGCGGGGCCTCGTCGTCAAGCTGCTGACGGCGCTGAAGCAGATCTGCAACCACCCGGCGCAGTACCTGAAGGAGAACGAGCCGCGGATCGCCGACCGTTCGGGAAAGGTGGAGCTGCTGGACGAACTGCTCGACACGATCCTGGCGGAGGAGGCCGGCGTGCTGGTGTTCACCCAGTACGTGCAGATGGCCAGGCTGCTCGAACAGCATCTGGCGGCGCGCGGGGTGCGTACGCAGTTCCTGCACGGCGGTACGCCCGTCGCGGAGCGCGAGGCGATGGTCAACCGCTTCCAGGCGGGCGAGGCCCCGGTCTTCCTGTTGTCGTTGAAGGCGGCCGGCACCGGTCTCAACCTCACCCGGGCCGGTCATGTCGTGCACTTCGACCGCTGGTGGAACCCGGCGGTCGAAGCACAAGCCACCGACCGCGCGTACCGGATCGGACAGACCCAGCCGGTGCAGGTCCACCGGCTGATCGCCGAGGGCACCATCGAGGACCGGATCGCCGACATGCTGGCCCGCAAGCAGGGCCTCGCGGACGCGGTGCTCGGCTCGGGCGAGGCGGCGCTGACCGAACTGACCGATGCGGAACTGGCCGATCTGGTGGAGCTGCGAGGGGGAACGCGATGAGTGACGGACACGAGGGCGACCGCTACGACGGTGGCGAGTACGAGGGCGAGGACAGCGACAACGCCGCCCCGGGGCAGGAACGTACCTTCGCCGCGCTGCCGCCCGCACGGGGCCGCGACTTCGCCCAGTCCTGGTGGGGCCGGGCGTGGCTGAAGGCCCTGGAGGACACCGCGCTGGACGGCCAGCAGCTCAAGAAGGGACGCAGGTTCGCCCGCGAGGGCCGGGTCGGCGCGGTCACCGTGCGGCCCGGCCGGATCACCGCGGTGGTCCGGGACGGGGACTCGTCCGCGTACCGCAGCGATGTGCTGCTCCAGGAGCTGAGCGAGGCGGACTGGGAACGTCTCCTCGGCATGGCCGTCGAACGGGCCGGGCACATCGCGGCGCTGCTGGACCGGGAGATGCCGCCGCACCTGGCGGAGGACGCGGCAGCGGCCGGGGTGGAACTGCTGCCCGGGATCGGCGGTCTGGACCCGGAGTGCACCTGTGACGCGTGGGACCACTGCCCGCACACCGCCGCCCTGTGCTACCAGGTGGCGCGTCTGCTGGACCAGGACCCGTTCGTGCTGCTGCTGATGCGGGGGCGCGGTGAGCGGCGGCTCCTGGACGAACTGCAGGTCCGCATCGCGGCCCGAGCCGAGGGGCACGGGGCCTGCGCACCGGCCGATCCCGCCGACGGGCCCGCGGCTGCGCAGGCGAAGGCCGATGATCCGGGCGTACGGGCGGACGAGGTGTTCGCGGCGCGGGACATCCTGCCCCCGTTGCCCGCTCCTCCACCGCTGCCCGCGGAGCCCGGCTCGGCGCCGTCGCTGGACACGGAGACGGAACCGCAGGCCGGCGTCGATCCGGCGGCTCTGGAGATGCTGGCCACGGACAGTGCGGCGCGTGCCCACCGGATGCTGGCCGCGGCGCTCTCCCCCGGCCACGAACAGCAGCCGCTGCCGGCCGACCTGACGCCGCAGGAGGATGCCGTACGGCTGGTCGCGGAGGCCCGGCCCGAGCCGTGGATCGCGAAGCGGTTGATCACCGGTTCGGGGCGGCGACGGGCCGATCTCGATGCGGCGGTGCGGGCGTGGCGATACGGCGGGGTGGCGGCACTCGCCGTGCTCGAAGAGGAGTGGGTACCCGATCCGGAGGCCCTGGCCAGGGCGCGGGCCCAGCTCGCCGAGGCGTGGGAGGAGGGCGAGCGGCCCCGGCTTCGGTCGGTGGGCAACCGCTGGACCGCCGTGGACGGTGGCGTGCAGCTCCGCTACGGACGGGACGGGCGCTGGTGGCCGTACCGCAAGGAAGGCGGGCGCTGGGTCCCGGCGGGTCCGGCGGACGATGATCCGGCGGCTGCGCTGGGTGGCTCGGGCATGTCGGACGACTGAGGGCCCGTTCGTACGGCCGCCGGGCGATCGGCGACGGGCGGTGGAGCCGGAGGAGTGCCTCCGCCCCCGCCCGTCGTCGCGTTCTGTCCGTGCGTTCAACTGGATGTCACCGCGTGTTGATGCCGAGGACGGAACCTGACGACCGTCCGAGCTGTTCGTGCCCCAGGAGGCCCCATGTCCGCGCGTGTTGTCCGTCGTTCCCTTGCAGCCGGCCTGCCGCTCGCCCTTCTCGGCACGGTGTGCGTGGCCGGAACCGCAAGCGGTGCACAGGACCGGCACGAGCGTCCGGAGCGCACCACGCGAGTCACCGGGACGGCCGTGCTCGGCGACGTTCCGCTGGCCGGCTTCAGCAACGGGCTGCTGCCGGGGACGGTCGCGGACGACCGCGGGGTGAGACTCGGCGGCATCGGCAGCGACATCTATCCCGCGGGCCGCCGGGGCGAGTTCTGGACCGTCACCGACCGCGGACCCAACGGGCAGATCAAGATCGACGGGAAGAAGCGGCGTACCTTCCCCGTCCCCGGATTCGACCCGGCGATCGTCAAGATACGGGTCAGCGGGAAGCAGATCCGGGTCCTGAAGGCCATTGCGATCACCACCCGGTCCGGCGCCGCGGTCACCGGCCTGCCGAACCAGCGGGACCGCGACGAGGCCCCGTACACCTACGACGCGAAGACGCCGTTGGGGTACGACCCGAACGGTCTGGACACCGAGGGCATCGTCCGCGCCGCCGACGGCAGCTTCTGGCTCGTCGACGAGTACGGCCCCTCCCTGGTGCATGTCTCCGCCCGCGGCCGGGTGCTGACCCGCTACGTGCCGCAGGGTCTCGGGCTGGCGGGCGCCGACTACCCGGTGGTGGAGGCCCTGCCGGGCGTGCTCCTGCACCGCAAGATCAACCGCGGTTTCGAGGGCCTGGCCCTTCTTCCGGGCGGCGATCTGGTGCTTGCGGTGCAGAGTCCGCTCTCACTGCCCGACCAGGACGCGGGCGAGTCCTCGCGCAATGTGCGGCTGCTGCGCTTCTCGACGAAGAAGCGCTTGGTCACCGCGGAGTACGCCTACCGGTTCGACGCGGTGGACGTCGTGGACCCGGGCGAGGACGACACCTCCGAGCTGAAGATCTCCTCGGTCGTCGCGATCGGCCGGAACGATCTGCTGGTCGAGGAGCGCACGGACAAGGCGGCCAGGCTGCACCGGGTGACGCTCCCGCACGGCTCCGGCATCCTGGGCTCCGCCTGGGACGACCCGGCGACGTCTCCCTCGTACGAGGAACTCACCGCCCCCTCGGCGTCGGGCGTGCCGGTGCTCCGCAAGAGCCTGGTCGTCGACCTGGGCAAGGTCGCGGGAGTACCCGGGAAGATCGAAGGGGTGGCGGTGACGGGCCGGGACACGCTCGCTCTCATCAACGACAACGACTTCGGGATGACCGACGGTGCCGAGGCCTTCGACACGAACGGCCGCCTGGTCGACAGCGGCATCGAGACGTCGGTGACGCAGCTCAGGCTGCCGCGCCCGCTGCGCGGCTGACCTGGGGCGTGTTTCAGAAGTAGCGTCATCGCCCGGAGGGCGGGTCTCGCGGGGTCCGGCGCGTGCGATCGCAAGGCGCCGGGGTGCCCTCGTAGCGGAGCTACCAGGGCATTTCGGCAACGCGGCGAGCGTGCGTGTCAGACCCCGCGAGACAGACGGGACTTCCAAAACACGCCCTGGCGTCTGGCCGTATCCCGGTCCTCGGCAACGAGTGTCCGCCGAGGACCGGATCGCCGAATCGCCTGATTCGTCCTGGACTTCACCGACCGCACACGGCCCACGGGTGCCCATGTGCCCGACTGCCCGCTCCCGTGCCGACATCGCCGCACATTCCGGCGTACTCCCCTCTCCACGAAGTCGTTTTCGATTCCTGCCGTCTTCCGCCACCCGCGCGGCGCCCGTACGGTAGGGCGCGCGAGGCACTCGGCCGCACATCGGACAACACCTTCCGGTCATCGGACACAGAGGGAGCCGCGGGATGTCGGGGGATTCCAGCAGCGGACTGTTACGCGATGCCGTCGGGCTGCGCGAAGTCCTCTTCCAGAGCATCACGGCGATGGCCCCCGCCGCCGCCATCGCCGCGTCGATTCCGGCCGGAGCCGCGTTCGCGGGCGGCAGTCTGCCGCTGTCCGTGGTGGTGGCCCTGGTCGCCTGCCTGTTCACCGCCTCGTGCGTCGCCGAACTGGCCCGCCATCTGCCGACCGCCGGTTCCGTCGCCACCTACTCCGCACAGGGACTGCATCCGGCCATCGGGTTCCTCGTCGGCTGGGGCTACGTCTTCGTCGAGGCGCTGGTGCCCGCGCTGCTGCTGCTCCAGCTCGGCTTCACGACAGCGGGCACGCTGCACCAGGAGTGGCCGTCCTACCCGGCGGACCTGTGGTGGCCGTGGTCGTTGCTGGGCGCGGTCATCATCGCGCTCGCCGGGTATTTCGGGGTACGGGCCTCCGCCCGGTTCGGCACGGTGCTCGGCATCTTCGAGGTGCTCGTCTTCGTCGCCTTCGCCGCGCTGCTCATCGGGCAGGCCGGTGCGGACAACTCCCTTTCGGTATTCGGGACTTCGCACACCGCCGACGGATTCGACGGCATCAGCGGGATCTTCGCCGGCTCGGTCTACACCGTGCTCGCCTTCGCGGGCTTCGAGGCCGCGGCACCGCTCGCCGAGGAGACGAAGAACCCGCGACGCACCATGCGGCGCGCGGTACTCGGCGCGGCGCTCTCCATCGGCCTGGTCTATGTCCTGACCACCTATGCGATGTCGGTGTACTTCGGGCCCGACAGATTCGCCGGATTCGGCGGCTCGGGGGCCGCTTCCTGGGAGGGTGTGGCCCGCGCCTCGTTCGGGCTGTTCTGGGTCCTCCTCTTCCTCGCCGTGGTCAACTCGACCGTGGCCAACGCCAACGCGTGTGCCAATGTGTCGACCCGTACGGCGTTCGCGCTCGGCCGTATCGGCGTGTTCCCGCAGGCCTTCGCGAGGCTCCATCCGCGGCGCCGCTCCCCCGTCACCGGAGTGGCCGTGCAATTCGTGATCGCGGTCGGCGCGGCGCTCGGGCTGGGTTTCGCCTATGACCCGGTGACCGCGTTCATGCTGCTGGCCACCGTGATCGTCACGGTGATCATCGGTGTGTACATCATCGTGAATCTGTCCTGCGCCGGTTACTTCCTGCGAAGGCGTCGCGACACCTTCAACCCCGTACTCCACCTGCTGTTCCCGGTACTGGGCATGGCGGCGTTCGTCCCCGCGCTGCTGACGGCCGCCGGAATCCCGGCTTTCGACTTCGTCTCCGAGCTCAGCGCGCCCGTCTCGTACGCCGGTCCAATCGTCGGTGTCTGGATGCTGATCGGGATCGTTGTACTGGCGGTTCTGCTGCGCAGACATCCGGACCGGGTGGCGCAGACCGGACGGATCCATCGTGACGACACCCCGGCGCCGGCCGGGACAGCAGAGACAGGAGCAGTACAGCCATGAACGACCCCCGCATCCTGACCGTCCGCCCCGAGGAGGGCGAGTACGCCTGGACCTTCGGCGGAGCGGCTCCGGTCGCCCGGATCGAGCCGGGGACGTTCCTCGACGTGTACACGGAGGACTGCTTCGCCGGGCGGGTCCGCTCCGAGAAGGACCTGGTCTCCGAGGTCTGCGAGTTCCCCTTCCTCAACCCGCAGACCGGCCCCTTCCATGTGGTGGGAGCGGAGCCCGGCGACACCGTCGCAGTGCATTTCGTGTCCATCGAACCGGCCAGGGACTGGGCCGCTTCGACGACCGTGCCGCTCTTCGGGGCGCTCACCTCCACCCACGCCACCGCGTCGTTGCAGGCTCCGCTGCCCGAGGTGGTGTGGATGTGGCAGCTCGACCGGGCACGCCGCACCTGCCGGTTCAGCGCCCGGGACAGCGACATCCAGGTGGAACTGCCGATGGATCCGATGCACGGCACGGTCGGGGTGGCTCCGGCGAATCTGGAGGTACGGTCCGCGCTGGTGCCCGATGCGCACGGCGGGAACATGGACACGCCCGAGATGCGGGCGGGCGTCACCTGCTATCTGGGCGTCAACGTCGAGGGCGCGCTGCTGAGTCTGGGGGACGGCCATGCCCGCCAGGGCGAGGGCGAGACCTGCGGGGTCGCCGTGGAGTGCGCGATGAACACGGTGGTGCTCGTCGAGCTGCTGAAGGGTGTCACCACTCCGTGGCCGCGCATCGAGTCCGACACCCATCTGATGTCGACCGGCTCCGCGCGCCCGCTCGAAGACGCCTTCCGGATCTCCCAGTTGGACCTGGTGCAGTGGCTGGCGCGCGACTACGGCCTGTCCGAACTCGACGCCTACCAGCTGGTCAGCCAGGCCGGTGAGGCTCCGCTGGCGAATGTGTGCGACACCAACTACACCTGTGTGGCCAAGATCCGCAAGGAGTGGCTGCCCGCGGGTGACCCCCACCGCGGTCTCCACCGCCATCTGCGGGAGACTGCGACACTGCTGTCCAGCCCCTGACCCGGAAGACCTCAACCCCTCTCCCCCCACAGGAGTGTTCATGCATCGCAGAAGGCTTCTCCAGGGTGCCGCCGCCACGGCGGCCGCCGCCCTGATCCCGGCCTCCACCCGCGCCATGGCCGCCACGACCGCGGGCGACACGGACTATCCGCTCGCCCACTGGACGCCCGCGTCCACCTCCAACTACACGGAGTCGAGCCGCCCTTCGGCCTATCCGGTCCAGTACGTGATCATCCATGTCACCCAGGAGACGTATCCGAACACGATCGGGATCTTCCAGAATCCGGCGAAGCAGGTCTCCGCGCACTATGTGGTGCGCTCGGCGGACGGCTACGTCGCCCAGTGCGTCCGGGAGAAGAACATTGCCTGGCACGCGGGCAATTGGGACTACAACACGCGCAGCATCGGCATCGAGCACGAGGGCTGGGTGGACCAGCCCTCGTACTTCACCGACGCCATGTACGAGAAGTCGGCGCTGCTGACAGCTTCGGTGTGCGACCGCTACGACATCCCGAAGGACCGCGCGCACATCCTCGCCCACGCCCAGGTGCCCGGGACCGACCACACCGATCCCGGCCCGCAGTGGGACTGGGTGCGATACATCCGCCTCGTCAATCTGTACTCGGCGGGCTGACACCCCTTCGCCACCCGGGCCGATCCGCCCTGTGCGCCGCGGTTGTCGCAGCGGCCGGCTGCGACGACGATGGGTGGTCATGACGCCCCTGGACAGGAGGGTGAGTTGAAGGATCCCTGGGTGGCGCTGGCGGCCGATGCGGACCCCGGCGAAAGGATCGGCCAACTGCGGCACGCACACGAGGTGTTCACCACGGCGGGCCGGCTGGAGCGGCCGGTCCGGCCGGTCGTCGGTGAGTCGTGGCGGCGCTCGGCGCGGGCCAGGGTCAGCCCGGACGGTGCGGCCCTGGTCGAGCTGGGTCCGGACGATCTCGGACCGTACCGGGACGGGCATCCCCTGGCCCCCGCCATGCCGATGATCCGTGAGCTGATGGGCGCCTACGCGACGGACGGGGAGCATCTGCTCGCGGTGTGCGACGCGCACGGCAGACTGCTCTGGGTCGAAGGACCCGCGGTGACCCGACGGGCCGCCGGCCGGATGAACTTCGTGGAGGGCGCCCGCTGGGCCGAGTCGGCGGCCGGGACGAACGCGCCGGGGACGGCCATCGCCGTGGACCGTCCGGTGCAGGTCTTCGCCGCCGAGCACTTCCTGCGGCCGGTCCAGCAGTGGACCTGCGCGGCGGCGCCGCTGCACGACCCGCACACGGGACGGGTCCTGGGCGCGGTGGACATCACCGGCGGGGACCGGCTCGCGCATCCGCACAGTCTCGCATTCGTGCAGGCGGTGGCGCGCGCCGCCGAGACGCAGCTCGCACTGCTCGCGCCCGCACCGGCCATTGGGACCGTGCGGCTCAGCGCACTCGGCCGGGACGAGGCGCTGCTCGTGGCGGGAGGCCGCAGGATCCGGCTCAGCAGGCGGCACAGCGAGATCCTGGCGACGCTGGCCCGCCACCCCGAGGGTCTGGGCGGCGACGAACTCCTCGTCGAGCTGTACGAGGACGAGTCGGTGACCCCGGTGACCCTGCGGGCCGAACTCTCCAGGCTGCGACGGCTGCTCGGCCCGGAACTCCTCCTCTCCCGCCCCTACCGTCTCTCCGCTCCGGTCGACGCGGATTTCGACACGGTGGCGCGGAGGCTGGCCTCGGGCGCGGTGGCCGCGGCACTGGGCGCCTACTCCGGGCCGCTGCTGCCGGCCTCGCAGGCGCCGTCCGTCATCCGTCTTCGGCGCCGGCTCGAAGAGCAGCTGCGGGCGGCACTCATCGCGCGCGGTGACCCGGGGCTGCTGGTCGACTGGGCGTACAGCCCCTGGGGCGAGGACGACCTGCCGGTCTGGCAGGCACTCGCCGCGGCCGTTCCCGCCGGGCAGCGCCCGGCACTGCTCGCCAGGGCACGAGCGCTGGACGTCGAGCAGCGGTAGCCGCTCCCCCGTGCAACGGGGTTGCAACGTATCGCTGCCTACCCTCGCGCCAAGGGCCGTCCAATGGCGGGCGGCACCGGATCCGGGAGGCCAAAGAGATGACCCGTTACGCCGCGCCGGGAGCCGAGGGCGCCATCGTCTCGTACGAGTCCCGCTACGACCACTGGATCGGCGGCGCGTACGTACCGCCCGCCCGCGGTCGGTACTTCGAAAACCCCAGCCCCGTCAACGGCCGCCCCTTCACCGAGATCGCCCGCGGAACGGCCGAGGACGTCGAACTCGCCCTGGACGCGGCACATGCCGCAGCGCCCGCCTGGGGAGCAACGGCGGCAGGCGAGCGCGCGGGTGTCCTCAACCGGATCGCCGACCGGATGGAGGCCCATCTGGAGGAGCTGGCGGTCGCCGAGAGCTGGGACAACGGCAAGCCGGTGCGGGAGACCCTGGCTGCCGACATTCCGCTGGCCATCGACCACTTCCGTTACTTCGCCGGTGCGCTGCGCGCCCAGGAGGGCTCGCTCAGCGAGATCGACGACGACACGGTCGCGTACCACTTCCATGAACCGCTCGGTGTGGTCGCGCAGATCATCCCGTGGAACTTCCCGATCCTGATGGCGACGTGGAAGCTGGCTCCGGCGCTCGCGGCGGGCAACGCGGTGGTTCTCAAGCCGGCCGAACAGACCCCGGCCTCCATCCACGTGTGGCTGAAGCTGGTCGCCGATCTGCTGCCGTCGGGCGTCGTCAACATCGTGAACGGCTTCGGGGCGGAGGCCGGCAAGCCCCTCGCCTCCAGCCCGCGCGTCGCGAAGATCGCCTTCACCGGTGAGACGACGACGGGGCGGCTGATCATGCAGTACGCCTCCGAGAACATCAAGCCGGTGACCCTGGAACTCGGCGGCAAGTCGCCCAACATCTTCTTCGACGACGTGTGGAACGCGGACGACGACTTCCGCGACAAGGCCCTCGAAGGCTTCACCATGTTCGCCCTCAACCAGGGCGAGGTCTGCACCTGTCCGTCGCGCGCACTGATCCAGCGCGGGCTGTACGGCGAATTCCTGGAAGCCGGTGTCGCCCGCACCGAGCGGATCGTCCCCGGGCACCCGCTGGACACGGACACGATGATCGGCGCGCAGGCCTCCAACGACCAGTTGCAGAAGATCCTTTCGTACCTGGACATCGGTCAGCAGGAGGGCGCGAAGGTCCTCACGGGCGGTCAGCGGATCGAGTACGACGGAGAGCTGGCGGGCGGCTACTACGTCCAGCCCACCATCTTCGAGGGCGACAACCGGATGCGGGTCTTCCAGGAGGAGATCTTCGGCCCGGTCGTGGCGGTCACGTCCTTCTCCGACTTCGACGACGCGATCAGGACCGCGAACGACACGCTGTACGGCCTCGGGGCCGGCGTATGGACGCGCGACATCAACACCGCGTACCGGGCGGGCCGCGCCATCCAGGCAGGCCGGGTCTGGACGAACTGCTACCACGCGTACCCGGCGCACGCGGCCTTCGGTGGGTACAAGCAGTCCGGGATCGGCCGCGAGAACCACAAGATGATGCTGGAGCACTACCAGCAGACGAAGAATCTTCTGGTGTCGTACTCGCCGAAGAAGCTGGGCTTCTTCTAGGCGCACGAGAAAAGGCGCCTGACCTGGGCTTTCACCCGTCAGGCGCCTTTCACTCAGCCCGCTCTCGACCGAGCCCGGCTTGCGCGCTAACTCCCATTTTCTCCCGCTGCAGTACCCCTCCCGACCAGTGCCTCCGGACCAGTCACGGACCAAACCCCCGGTTCAACCCTCGGGTGCGTCACCTTGGCTGACGCGCTGCCACTCGTTCATGGACTGCTCGATGAGGCGGTTCGCCTGCTCTCGAAGGCCGTCGAGGAACTTGGCGTAGTAGCGAAAGAGAACCTCGATGCTCTGACCGGCGCGGCGGGCGCATTCGGCCGGGTCCACTCCGGAGTAGAGCCAGAACGAGATCCCGGCGTGCCGGAGATCGTAAGGTCGCTTGGCCAGGCGAGAAGTCCGCTCGGTACGAGTCAGGGCGTGCTCCCGGGCCCGCGCCCACGTGATGCCGTAGGCGGCAGCGTCCACGTAGTTGCCAGCCTGGTTCCGGAAGAGTCGACCGGCGGATGCCACATCGAACCGTTTCACATGGGCACGCAGCATGCCTACGAATTGCGGCGGGATCGGAATAGGTCGCGTCGCGTTTGCCGCGCGACGCTTGAGCGAGTGCGCCTCGTGCACCTCACCGTCGTCGGTCCACTCCTTGCCAGACGTGACAACCCCGCCCGAGAGGTTGAGCATCCCCCATCCAGTCTTCGGCAAGTGAGATTGATCGATCCGAAGATGGATGACCTCAGCTGGCCACATAGCCGCGAAGTACATGCAGCCGAAGAACGCCTCAAGATGAGGACCCCGCCCCCGCTGGCGAGCAACGGACTCGAGCAGGCGAAGCACCTGGGCCGGATTGGGAACGGCGGCCGGATCCACCTCTTCATTGCCTGCTGGCGCTTTCCACCGTAGACCGTTGAGGGGGTTTTCCGCGAAGTACCCCTTCTCCACAGCAGTGTTGAGAGCCTCGTTGAACGCAGCCCTCTTGCGTCGGGCTGTCTTGGCCGCAGCCGCCTTGCCGTCCAGTTTGCGGCACATCGCGTCGAGGGCCCGCCTCAGAACGTCGGCCTCCGCGAGGGCGGTGACCGGCAGCGAGTTCCGCTTCATCCGGTCCAGCGCGTGGAGCCACTCCTCGGTGGGCTCGCACTGCCAGGCTTTCTTGTTGAATGCCCACGAGTACAGGGCACGCCGTAGTACCCGCGGATCGGAAAACGTTGCGCCGGGGCGCACGAGGGCGGGCGTGACCGTGGCGAAGGCATCAGCCAGGGTGCGGCGGGTGTTTCCTGGCGTGCGCTCCCATCTTTGCTCGATGTATTCGAGCCAGGTCATACCACGTAGTTCGCTGCTTGATGGCCCGCAACTCGGATGCTGGCAGACCGGTGTGCTCATCAAACGGCTCACCTCTCGGCGTCGCTTGAATTCTGACCCTCTGACGGCGGATCAAAAGTGACCCACTTGGTGATCTTCGCCTGAACCTGATCTTGATGGAAGGTCAGGAGGGAGAGGGTGATCCTCGTGGAGGACTGGGCAGAGATCCGTAGGCTGCACCGGGCTGAGCAGATGCCGATCCGGGCAATCGCGCGGCATCTGGGCATCTCGAAGAACACGGTCAAGCGTGCCCTGGCCACGGACCGGCCGCCGAAGTACGAGCGCCCGTCTCAGGGGTCGGTCGTGGACGCGGTCGAGGTCCAGATCCGTGAGCTTTTGCGGGAGACTCCGACGATGCCGGCCACCGTGATTGCCGAGCGGATCGGGTGGGAACGCGGGATGACGGTCCTCAAGGACCGGGTGCGGGACCTGCGGCCTGCCTATGTGCCAGTCGATCCGGTCTCGCGCACGACGTATCGGCCCGGCGAGCTGGCCCAGTGCGACCTGTGGTTTCCCGAGGCGGACATCCCGCTCGGCTACGGCCAGAGCGGACGGCCGCCGGTGCTGGTGATGGTGTCCGGCTACTCCCGGGTGATCGTCGCGCGGATGCTGCCCTCGCGCACGACCGGCGATCTGATCGATGGGCACTGGCGGCTGCTCTCGGCCTGGGGCGCGGTGCCCAAGACGCTCGTCTGGGACAACGAATCCGGGGTCGGTCGCGGGAAGCTCACCGCCGAGTTCGCCGCGTTCGCGGGCCTGCTCGCCACGAAGATCCATCTGTGCCGGCCCCGTGATCCAGAAGCGAAAGGGCTGGTCGAGCGGGCAAACGGCTATTCGCCGCCGAGACCGGCCTGGCCGTCACCGTCTGTCACATGCCTCCGGGCACATCGAAATGGAACCGGATCGAGCACCGACTGTTCTCCGCGATCACGATGAACTGGCGCGGCCGCCCGCTGACCAGCTACGAGGTCATCGTGGAGAGCATCGCCGCGACCACCACACGCACCGGGCTCACCGTCCACGCCGAACTGGACCCCGGCCGCTACCCCACCGGTGTGAAGGTCAGCGACGCCGAGATGAACGCGGTGCCCCTGACCGGCCACGCCTTCCACGGGGAGTGGAACTACACCGTGGTGCGCCACGAGGCGCCACTTGATACCGGGTAGGGGTGAAAGACCCCTACCGCCGGCCTGTCGCAGCAGGCTGGTGAAGCTGAGGGCAGCCGATGCGTGGAGATGCACGCGGAGGTGAGAGCAGCCCTGACAACGACGGGACGCGTCGGCACTTCCAGACGACGCGGGTCCGGCAAGCAAGACGAGACGCCGTACGAGAGGAACCAGTGTCTGACGCCCCGTAAGAGTTCCTCCGGCTCCAATCTGGAGGATATGGGCCGGGTGCAGCGCACGCCACCTCCGGGTGGCGACTCCGAAGCCGAATTTAGGGTGTCGGTGGGGAGGCCACGTTGAAAGCCTGCGGCGTAGGCGTGGCGATGCTGTCGGGGTAGAGCTGGGCGGCTCGCTCGTCGACCGGTTGGTGGTGAACGTGGGAAGCGTTCTGATGTCGCCCTTCCCGTCTGGCAGCCAGTCAGGCGGAGGGCAAGGCCCGTCGTCGGCTGACGACGTCAGAACGTGGCGGAGGCCCCGTAGTAGTCCGAGCGCGTTAATGGCGCGCACATGGCGAAGGGGGCCAGCAAATCAGCAGTCGAGGAACTGGAATACCGGGAGGTCATCGGTGAATACCGACGAACTGGAGCACGCCACGTATGAGGCGGAGCGCCGGGTACTGGAGATCCAGGCCAAGCTGCACCGTTGGGCCCGTGATGATCCTCATCGCAGGTTCGATGACCTCTTCAACCTCTGTGCCGATCCCGCGTTCTTGCTTGTCGCGTGGGATCGGGTGCGGGGTAACAAGGGTGCCAAGACCGCCGGGGTGGACGGCCGCACGGCGGCGTCCATCGCGGCGAGGACGGGCGTTGAGGAGTTCCTCGACGCACTACGAGGCTCGATCAAGGACCGTAGTTTCCGTCCGCTGCCGGTGCGGGAGCGGATGATCCCCAAGACGGGCGGCAAGTTGCGTCGCCTGGGGATCGCGACGATCACCGACCGGGTGGTGCAGGCGTCCTTGAAGCTGGTGCTGGAGCCGATTTTCGAGGCGGAATTCCTCCCGTGCTCCTACGGGTTCCGTCCGAACCGCCGGGCTCACGACGCGGTGGCCGAGGTCCGCCACTTCACGTCCCACGGGTATGAGTGGATCGTGGAGGGTGACATCAAAGCCTGCTTCGACGAGATTTCGCATCCGGCCCTGCTGGACCGGGTGCGGCTTCGGATCGGGGACAAACGCGTTCTTGACCTGGTGAAGGCGTTCCTCAAGGCGGGCATCCTCGGTGAGGATCGCGTGCTGCGGGAAACCAGCGCCGGAACCCCACAGGGTTCGATCTTGTCGCCGTTGCTCAGCAACGTGGCCCTCTCCGTCCTGGACGAGTACGTCGCCCAGGGTCCGGGAGGACCCGGAAGCAGCAAGCTCGGGCGGGAACAGCGTCGCCGTCAAGGTCTTCCCAACTACCGTTTGTCGCGGTACGCGGACGACTGGTGTCTGATGGTCCACGGCACCGAAGGCGACGCCGAAGCCCTGCGCGATGAGATCGCTGGGGTCTTGTCCACGATGGGCCTGCGCCTGTCCCCGGAGAAGACCCTGATCACCCGCATCGATGAGGGACTGGACTTCCTCGGGTGGCACATCCAGCGCCACCGCAAACGAGGAACCAGCCGGTACTACGTCTACACCTACCCCGCACGCAAAGCCCTCGCGGCTGTGATGGCCAAGGTCAAGACGGCGTGCCGGAGGATGGCCACGAACCAGCCACTTGACACCCTGCTCATCCATCTCAACCGGATGCTGCCGGGCTGGTGCGCCTACTTCCAACCCGGCGTGTCCAGCGCGACATTCCAATACCTGAGCTCGTACACATGGAGCCAGGTCATGAAATGGCTGCGCCGCAAACACCGCCGGATCACCTGGAAGGACCTCCGCCGCCGCTACTGCGGGGGTGGTTGGTGGCCGGTCGGGGAGGAACGGACGCTGTTCGATCCCGGAAAGGTGCGCACCACGCGCTACCGCTACCGGGGCGCGACCATCCCTTCCCCCTGGCCGACCACGGCATGAGGATCATCGACAGCAAGGCGGGACTTGTGGAGCGCCCGGTGCCATGAGAGTGGCACGCCGGGTGCGGGAAGCGGCCCGAAGAAACGGCTCGATCGAAAGACGAGACCGCGCTTCGGGCCGACTTCACCACCCCCAGCCCACCGAGCCGGCGAACCCCGGTGCACCGGCCGTCGGCATCGACCGTCAGACCCTGGAGCACCCCGCCCTGACCGGCATGACCAGCACTGAACTGGCCGAACTGACCGCGGCCCTCACCACTCCCTGGCAGACACTGCATGCACAGGACCGCACCACCCGACGCGACGGCGGCACCCGGCGCCGGGCCCCGGGCGGCGGCCTCAAAGCCAAACTCGACCTGGCCGACCGCGTCCTGGCCACCGCGCTGCACCAGCACCTCGCCCTGCCGCCCGCCGTGCTCGCCCGCCTGTTCACCGTCAGCAAGGACACCATCCGCGATGCCACCGGCGAGATCAGACAGCTGATGGACCAGTACGGGCACACCCCCGGCACCGCAGCGGCACACCTGAGCACCCTCACCGGCCTCCTCGTCTACGCCACCGCACACGGCGCCACCCTCACACCACAGGCAAAACCCACACCTTGATTCTTTACGGGCCCTAACTGAACGGCGTTGGTTCTAGTGGTCGTCGCAACACCCCAGTTCAGGGGATGCGATGGACTTCAAGATCCGGGACGACCGGGGGCCTGAGGCTGGGGAGGCGTTCCTCCGCGACCCGCTCTACTCCCTGCCTGGCGCCGCGGTGGCGCTGAAGGACCCCGGGGCCCGGCTGGCCCTCGCCGTCGGCGTGCTGCCGGTCGCACTCATGGGACTGCCCGCGCGGCGGCGCGCGCGGCGCGCCACGGTTGTGGTGGGCCTGTGCACCGGGCTTCGCATGGTGCTGGGTTCCCTGCTGGTCCAGGTCAGGTGGGTTGCCGTGCCAAGGGTGTTCGTGCTGACCGTGGCAGCAGCAGCCCTCGTCCGGTCGGGCGGCGAGACGCTGCAGACCGCGCCGCCGCGGATCGCCGAGTTCGGCCCGGCCGCCGTGATGGCGGTCAACAGCACCGACGACCGGCCGGCGAACACCGGCTGCCCGGTGCCGTTCCCGGCCTTCAGCGTGCCGCGGAGCCTCGGCGACCGGGTCGCGGCCGCCGCGGCACGGGGAAGGTCAACGTGCGGCTGAACGGGGAGAGCTACCCGTTGTACCAGTACGGCCTGATCAACTCCCAGACCCGGGGCATCAGCGAGAACCAGCTCTTCGCCCCCACCGCGAAGCAGTTGGCCGAAGTCCGGGTGCAGAACACCGTCCCCAGCACAGGCGCGGTGGCCGGTGCAGTCGAGGCGTGGGCCGGAACCGACATGGCGCACTCATCCCCGGATCGCCCGACGCTGGTTCGCCGCCGGTACAGGCATCACCCGCACCGGTGACGGAACCCAGCCCGGACATCGGCATGGCAGACCGTCGCTGCTGCAGCCCGGCGGCCGAGGCGCCGGAAAAGCGAGGGCCGGCCAGAAAGTCCAAGCGACCGCGCACGGAAGTCCATGGACCCGGCCACGCTCAACTCCTAGGTTCCATCGATGAATTGATCCGATGTATCTCCCGCCCGAGCTGCGGAGATGCGCACAGGAATACCCATGCTTCATCAATTCATCGGAGGTACCCGCACGTGCGCAACACACTCCGCCCCGCTGTCATCGCCCCAGCCGCCGTGCTGGCGGTACTCGCCGTCGGCGCGCTCGCCTTCGCCCCTCAGGGCACGACCCAGGCCCACGCCGGCCATGCCCGCGACAGCAAACCCGGACATGTCGCCGGTTCCACCGATTGGCAGCACAAACTGAAGGCCGCCCTGCCCTCCCTCGGTCACCGAAACTGGATCGTCGTCGCCGACGCCGCGTACCCCCAGCAGACCAGCCCCGGCGTGAAGACGATCGTCACTGGCGCGCACCAGGTCGACGTCGTCAAGGACGTCGTCGACCTGCTCGGCAAGCAACCGCATGTCAAAGCGCACGTACAGCTCGACAAGGAGCTGAACTACGTACCGGAGAACTCTGCGCCCGGCATCAGCCGGTACCGCAAGGACCTCGACACGGCGCTGGCGGGACAGAACACCGAGAAGCTGCTGCACGAAGACTTGATCGGCAAACTCGACGACGCGGGCCAGGAGTTCAGCGTCATCGTCCTCAAAACCGACCTCACCCTCCCGTACACCTCGGTCTTCTTCGAGCTGGACGCCAAGTACTGGGACGCAGACCGCGAGGCCGACCTGCGCCAGCGGATGGGCAGCTGATGGCCTTGCGCAGTCGTACTCTCACCGCTGCACTGACTGCTCTGTCCGGACTACTGGCAACGGGGCTCGCCGCCGGCTCCGCCCCCGCCGGGGCCAGCGAGTCGCCCGCCTTCACGGAAGGCTTCGAGGGCGGCTCCCTGCCCTCCGGTTGGCAGGTCACGAGTGGCTCCTTCGGCCAACTCATCACGGACAGAGCCCAGTTCCACAACGCGGACCGCCCCTACCTCAAGGAGGGCAAGTGGTTCCTGTCAACTCTGGAGACGCCTGCGCAGAAGCCGAATGACGGCTACACCGGCACGGTCGTCTCCGCCAAGTTCACGCTCACTCGCCCCACAGTCTCGATGCTCGTCGGCGGCGGCTCGGGCGCGAACACATACGTGGCGCTGTGCGCATACGACGTCTCAGCCCCGGACGGCTGCGGTGCCGAGGTCGCCCGGACGAGCGGCAAGAACGCCGAGGTCATGGCCTACCGCACCCTCGACGGCTCGTCGCTCGTCGGCAAGGACGTCGTCCTGAAGGTCGTAGACAAGTCCACAGGCGGCTGGGGCCACATCACGGTCGACGATGTGCGCGCCAATGTACCGCCCGCCCCCACCGTGCCCCGTGCCACGCGCAACGCGGCAGGTGGGGCGGTCTCGCTGAGCTGGAAGGCGGCGCCCGATCCGGACGTCAGCGGCTACGCGGTCTATCGGGCCGCTACGCAAGACGGCCCGTACGCAAGGATTGCGACTGCCAACCAAGTTACGTACAAAGACGCTTCAACCGACGCCTCCCACACCTACTTCTACCGAATAGCGGCTCTCGACCGGACTGGGGCCGAGTCCGAGCCGGTCACCACCCTCGCCCGCCCGTACGCAAACCTGTACGCACCTGGTGAGAAGGCCACCTACAGCGGCGACCACCTCACCGATACCCGGTTCGCGGTCGGTCCGCTCGGCTCCGCCGGAATCGTCCACGACGGCACCGGTGCCCGCCCCACCTGGTGGATCTTCAACAACCTCGGGCAGCTGAACTCCAACGGCTGGCACAACACCGACGACGCGTATACGCAGGGCAAGGTCCCCAACAGTTTTTTCGGCGTACGTGCCGAGGCCGAGGGCGCCAAGCCCGTCGTACGGAGCCTGCAGACCACACCAGTCGGCGACTCGGCCTTCCCCGCTATGAAGTCACTCACCCAGCAAGGCGAATACCCTGAGCTCGGCTACGACTTCAAGGACGACGAGTTGCCGGTGCAGGTGTCGGAGGACGTCGTCAACCCGATGACGCCCGGCGACACCAAAAACTCGGCGATCCCGACCGCGATCTACCGCTTCACCCTGAAGAACCCGACCGACAAGACGGTCAGAGTCTCACTGATCGCCTCGCAGCAGAACGCCGTCGGCTACGACGGGTACAAGTCCATCGGCGGAGAAGACAACCGTGTCGTCGACGGCTACGGCGCCAACCGCACCCGCGTCATCGCCGGCGACGGCACCACCTCGCTCAGCATGTCCGGCAAGGACGGCTCGGGCACCATGAACCTCACCGCGTTCGGCAAGGACGTGTCCGCCACCGCCGCTTGGAATTCACTGAGTTCGCTCGCGGATGACGTATCGGACGACGGTAGACTCAGAGGCTCGCAGGACGCCGCGAGCCCCGCCGACCACACGACCGTCGACGGCGCACTCACCGTCCCTGTCACTCTGAAACCGGGCGAGAAGAGGACCGTCCCCGTCACCCTCAGCTGGCACTTCCCAAGCGCCAAGAACTACAACGGCGGTGACGGCCGTCAGTACGAGAACTGGTGGAGCTCCGCCGACGACGTAGCGGCGTACGTGACGAAGAACTACGACCGTCTGCTCGGCGACACCACCGCCTACCACGACGCCCTCTACGACTCGAACCTGCCGCGCTACCTCATCGACCGCGTCTCGGCGGCCACTGCCGTCCTCCACTCGCCGTCCGTGTGGTGGGCGAAGAACGGCTTCTTCGGAGGCCGCGAAGGCTGGGGATGCTGCCCCGGCATGCCCACGCACGTCTTCCACTACGCCCAGACACAGGCCTGGCTGTGGCCGGAGGTCGGGCAGCGCTGGACGCAGCAGTGGCTCGACAACGCCGACAGCACCGGCAAGATCCCGATGCGCTTCAACGGCGACAGCACCTTCACCATGGACGGCCAGACAGGCGTGATCCTGTCCGCGTATCGCACGTACCAGACCACGAACAAGGCCTGGCTGGACGGCAGTTGGCCAAAGGTGAAGAAGGCGATGGGGTACGTCGTCGCGCACGGCGACGCCGACCACGACGGCGTCCTGACCGGAACCTTCAACACCACCCTCGACGGCGGCGAAACCGGCAACGGCTCCTGGCTCGGCTCGATGTACCTCGCATCGGTGCACGCCGCGCAAAAGATGGCCGAGGCCGAGGGCGACACCGCCACGGCCGAACTGTACGGCTCCCTCTACGAGAAGGGGCGTATAGCGGGCGAGAATGCCTATTTCAACGGCGACTACTACACCGAGATCAACTCCGACACCGGCGCCTCGTACGGCAACGGCTCCGAGATCGACATGCTGCTCGGCCAGTGGTGGTCCACGCAGCTCGGCCTCGGCGACATCTACGACAGCGCCCACATGGACAAGGCGGCCGGTGAACTGTTCAAGAACAACTACCGGGACAATCTGCTGGGCGACGCCCCGTACTCCGGCTACAACTACAGCCACCAGTTCAGGCAGTACGCCCTCGAAACCGACGGCGGCCTGCAGATGATCGCCTGGCCGCACAACGACCAGACCTCCAACACCCCCCTCTACTACGACGAGTTGATGTCAGGCTTCGAGTACTCGGCGGCCGGACTCATGCTACAGCGCGGGCAGACAGAGGCGGGCCTGAAGGTCGTCAAGGCGATCTCCGACCGCTACGACGGGCGCGCCCGCAAGGGTCCGTACGTCTCGATGAGCACCTGCTCCACCGGCGACGGCACGGGCAGCCCCTTCGGCGACGACGAGTGCGGCAAGTACTACGCCCGCACCCTCTCTTCATGGTCGCTACTCACCGCAATGCAGGGCTTCTCCTACAACGGGCCAAACGACACGATCACCTTCGCGCCCACCTGGAAGCCATCCGACCACCGGTCCTTCTTCAGCACGGGTGAGGCCTGGGGAACCTTCACGCAGAAGCGCGCGAAGGGGGCAGGTCAGACCGACACCCTGCGCGTCCACCACGGCTCGCTGACCGTGCACACACTGAGGCTCGAAATCCCCAAGGGGGCGGGCACGGTCCACCTGGACGGCGCCGAAGTCCGCGTTTCCGGCACCACGGCGACCGTCGAGTTCCCGGCGCCGATCAAGGTGCGGAAGGGAGACAAGCTGACAGTGCGGCTCACGTACTGAGCCAGGAGCGGGTGCCCGCCTGATCCGGCCGGGCACCCACTCGACTGTCTCGTCCCGGTCGCGCCCTACCCTCAGCTTCCGCAAGGTCTGGGGCGACGGCGGATACCGCCAGCACCTCGTCGAGCCAGCGAAGCGAACGGCTGGGGGCCGCCGCAAGGCGCGCGAGGAGAAGGAACTCGACCAGCTCCCTGTACGAGTCTGGGCGGTGCTGACGGCACCGCGTCCGAAAAGTGCACCATCTACGGCGTGTCACACGGTGACTGCGGCCCGATACCCGCACCCCGTCCCCGGAAGAGACCGCCCGGGGCCCGGGGCCGCAGCGAATCCCACGTCGCCCTCGTACCTACATTTTCAGCCACTTCCCCGCACCGGCGGACGAACAGCAGACGACGCCGAGCACGCTGCTTACCAGCGAAATTCACTTTTCCGTTTTTATTTGATCAAGATGAACTCCATTCGTTCGAATCCACTTGCTATGTTTGCAGCCCTGGGAGATGTGATCGCGCACAGGGGGCAGGATGGAAGCTCAGCAGATGACTCAACTCATCGACAGAGAAGGCGAGTTGAGTGCGCTGAACGCCCTACTCGCCAATGCGGGAGCGGGGCGGGGCAGCATCGCACTGGTCAGCGGGCCGACCGGCAGCGGGAAAACGCAATTACTACAAACATTCTGTAAACAAGCGGAAAACTCTAACGCCATCTTGTTGAATGCCGTAGCGTCCCGCGCCGAATGCGAGCTGCCGCTGGGCGTGATGGATCAGCTCTTCAGGAGTGAGGCGCTCCCCCCTGAGTTCCGCGACCGGGTGAACGAACTGCTGCCGGAAGGGCTCGCCACCAGCCGCAGAACGGGCTCCGACCCCGTCCTGATGAACCAGCCGAGCATCGCAGTGGCCCATGGCCTCCGGTCGTTGCTGCTGGAGCTGGGCGAGCGCGGACCCGTGGTGGTGAGCATCGACGATCTGCAGTACGCCGACGCGCCCTCCCTCCAGATGCTGTTGTTCCTGCAACGCCGCATGAAGGCCTCGCGGACGCTGCTGCTGCTCGCCGAACAGTCGACGGTCCGTTCGCCCCACCCGGTCTTCCACGCCGAGCTGTTCCGGCAGCCGAACTGCCGCAAGATACGGCTGGAGATGCTGTCCCGTTCCGGTGCGCACACCATGATTGGAACCAGACTCGGCCAGGCCAAGGCGCTGGAGCTCACCGAGGCCTACCAGGAGGCCTCGGGCGGAAGCCCGCTGTTCCTGTCCGCCCTGCTGGACGACTACGAGGCGGTCCACCGGCCCACCGCCGGCAGCCACGAGAGCGAACCCGCCGCCCCCCAGGAGGCTTTCCGCAATGCGCTGATGGGCTGCCTGTACCTGGCGGAGCCGGCGGTCCTCGAAGTCGCGCGGGCGGTGGCCGCGGTGGGCAAGATCATATCGTCCGTGTCGATCGGCCACATCCTCGGCCTGGACACGGCCACGGTGGAGCATGCGATCGCCTCACTCACCGCCACCGGCCTGCTGAACTCGGAGAACTTCCGGCATCCCGCCGCGCATACGGCCATCCTGGAACAGGTGGCGCCCGAAGGCCGGCACGAATTGCACCTGCGGGTCGCGGCCGCCCTCCAGAACGAAGGCGTGCCACCGGTTGTGGTGGCAGAACAGCTCGTCGCGGCGGGCAAGGCTCCCGAAGAGTGGATGATCAATGTTCTGAGGGACGCGGCGCATTCCGAACTCGCCGCGGCCAGAACCGGCATGGCCTGCGAATACCTCGAACTGGCCCTGACCTACTGCGCCGACAGCCGGCAGCTGACGGCGCTCACCGCGGACCGCATGCGCATCGACTGGCAGAAGTGCCCAGTGAAGGCCATGCGCCACGCGATGCGATTAAAAGAGGCCCTGCGTGACGGGCACTTAACCAGCCAGGACACGGGCCTGCTGGTGCGCAACCTCCTGTGGCACGGCCGGTACAGCGAGGCACGCGAGACGCTCACCCTCTGGGAGGCACGCGACTCCGGGACCCGTCGCGCCCCGTCGGAGGAGCTCGCCGCCTTCAACGGCTGGATGACGTACTCGCATCCTTCGCTGGTGGCCGTTCCCTCAGGCTCGCCCGGTTCGCCCGGCTCTGCTGTGTCCTCCGCTGCGTCCAACTCCCCGGATTCCGCTGCTTCCTACAGCGCCTTCGGGTCGCCGACCGGGGCCGAACCGGAGACAGGTCTGGGTCCGGTACGCTCCTTCGGACGCCAGGCGATCACCGTGCTGTGCCGTCTGCTCGCCCAGGGCGCGGATGACGAGGCCGTGACCAGCGCAGAGGGGGTCCTCCACAGCGTCGGCCTGGGTGTCGCCACGCTTGAGTCGTTGCACGCCGCTTTGCTCACGCTGATCTGCGCCGACCGCCCGGAAAAGGCCGCTTCCTGGTGCGAAGAACTGCTGAAGGAGGCGGCGGACCAGGGCTCGCCAACCTGGCAGGCAGTGTTCGCGGCGGTACGCGCTGACGCGGCCTTCCGCCAGGGCGACATGGCCACCGCCGTGCAGCACGGCGAGGCCGCGCTCGCCCAACTCCCCATCGCCTCCTGGGGTGTCGCCATAGGCGGCCCGCTGGCGACCCTGATCCTCGCCACGACCATGATGGGGCAGTACGACAAGGCGGTGAAGTACGTCGGACTGCCGGTGCCGGACACCCTCTTCGACGCCCGGTACGGACTCCATTACCTCAACGCGCGCGGGCACTTCCATCTCTCGACGAACCGGCCCGTGGCGGCGCTCGCCGACTTTGAGAGCTGTGGTCGGCTGATGCAGGCCTGGGGACTCGACCTGCCGTCCTTGATCTCCTGGCGCACAGGCGCCGCCGAAACCGCGCTGGCCCTCGGGCAGAAGAGCCGGGCCAAAATGCTCATGGAGGAGCAGCTGACCCGTCCTGGAATGCACCAGCCGCGCACCCGGGGGGCATCGCTCCGGCTGCTGGCCGCGGCCAGCGATCTGGAGGACCGGCCGGCACTCCTCCAGCAGGCCGTACGGCTGCTGCAACCGGACACCGGACGCTTCGAACTCGCCCGCGCACTGGCCGATCTCAGCCACACGTACCGGCAGTTGGGCGATCCGGACCGGGCCAGGGGGATGGCGGAAAGGGCGGCCGGGATGATGAAGTCGTGCCAGGTGTGGACGGAGTGGAAGCAGCCGCCGCCGGTAGCGCGGCCCTCGCACCCGCCGACCGTACCGGCGGAGCGACACGCTGACGGGCGTCACAACGATGGACGGCACGCAGAGCAGAAGCCGACCGGCGTCGAAGCACTGACCGACGCGGAGCGACGCGTCGCCGAGATGGCCGCGATGGGGGCGACCAACCGGGCGATCGGGCGGAAGTTCTACATCACGATCAGTACCGTCGAGCAACACCTCACCAGGGTCTACCGCAAGCTGGACGTCAGCCGGAGAAGCGATCTGGCCGCGAGGCTCAATATCGTTTCGACAGAGGCCGAGTCCGCCTGAGCGGCCTCTCGGGGGCAGGGAGCGGTGCTCCTGCCGCCTCTGGGTCCGGACTTCGCGGGTCACCGTTTCAGGTCTGTGGCCAGTGGGTTTGTCCGATGTCGGTGTCGAGGAGGTCGAGGAGGTGGAGTTGGACGCCGCGGGTGATCTGGACGGTCGGCGGGTTGGTGATATGGCCGATCCGGAGGGTGCGTTCGCCGGGGTGGTAGAGGATCACGCGGCCGGGCGGGCGCACCCGACGGTTGTCGGGGTAGAGGTCGGTCATGGTCTGCTCGGGGCCCAGGCTCGTTTGACCTGCCGCTCGATCAGGCAGAACACAAGCAGGGCCAGGCAGATGACCTGTATGAGAGCGGCTACGCGACGGTTGTGCTGCACGAAGACCGGGGCGATGGCGAGCGGTCCCTTGAAGTCGTGGTAGCGGCGCTCGACCGCTCCCTGGCCCTTGTAGTGGACCGGGATCTGGCCCGGATCTGCTTCCTCGGCGGGCAGCGAGGTCAGCAGCGCGTACCAGCCGTCGCCCGCGGCCTCGGCATTGAGGACATCCTCGTCAAAGTGCCGGTCCAGAGCGGGGACGCCGTTCTCGTCCTCGCTGACGTGAAAGCGCAGGCAGGACGCGGAACGGCGCTTCGCCGCGATCACACCGAGGCGCCCGACGATCTTCTCGGCACTCCTGTAATGCCGTCCGCCGGCCGCCCCGGCGAGCTTGCCGAGGTCCTCAGCCGCCTTGGTCAAGCGCTTGCCCCGAGGGGCCTACTGGCCGGCGGCGTTCGCGGTGGAGTGGACCAGGATCCGCCGCACGGTGAGCTCGGGATCGCTCTTCCTCGCCCCCTTCAGGGTATGGGTGTCCTCCAGCACCCGGTAGCTCTCACGCCGCACGGCTGCCTTGCCCGCGTCACTGCCCGGTACCCGGTCCACGGTCGTGGCCCGGGTGAGGTCGAGGGCGGCATAGACCTCGTCCTTGACCTGCGCGGCCGGGGACGGAGCGATGAACTGAACCCCGGCCCTCAGCAGGGCGGCGGCGTAGGAGTACGACACCAGTTTGGAGTCGGCGACCATCATCCCGGCTCGATCCCGAAGACTTCCTCCACCGCCCACGTGCGAGCCCAGTCCCCGGCCCGCACCAACGGTGCAGGCCCGGTCGGCCGGTTGGCCACCAGCGCCTCGATGACCTGCCCGTGCGTCACAAGCGCGCTGACGCCACCAGGGCACACCTCATCGGTGATCCCGGCCAGATCCAGCCGACGAGTGAACTCGGAAACGACAGGCAGAGCGCCCAGACGTTTCTCCACCACGGACGTCACCGCTACTTCAAAACGCTGACGCTGAGACCATGGCCGCGGGGACCGGGAAGTCTTCGGCACACCCCACCCAACGCCACACCCCGGCCCGAGGACACCCCGATCGTTCAGACCATACGAATCAACGACCCGCGAAGTCCGGGTCTAGGGTCAATACCAGTGATTTAGGGCTTTCTGGGGGTGTAGGTGGTCTTCGTGGGTTCGGCGATCGTGGCGGTTGGGGCCTCGGGTCGTGGTGGTGTGTGGTGTTCGGGGCGTTTGAGGGCCCAGTTGGACATTTTGCGTTTGATCACGCGGGGGTTGGAGCGCAATCGCCGTGGAGGCAGGAGCCGTTCGTGGATCTCACGCAGGGTCGCGGTGAGTGCCCGGGCGAGTCGGGAGGGGGGAAAGCGCCGCCTGGCCGGTGACGTGGCGGCGGGCGACGCACAGGGTGCGGGTGAAGGAGATCCGGTCGGGATCGTGGCCGGTGTGCCGGGCGGCTTCGTGAATCAGGCCGCGCAGCGCGTGGTGGACGAGGAGGAAGCCGAAGATCTCCTGCTCGACCCCGGCCGGGTGCCGGGAGCGCAGGACGAGGCGGGGCCCGCCCTGGTGCGTCTTGATCTCGTCCAGTGTGGTCTCGATCTCCCACCTCTGGGCGTATAGCAGGGCGATTTCGGCCGCCGGTGCGGCCCGCGGGTCCAGGATCGTGGTGACCAGCCGGTAGACGGTGCCTTCGGCACCGCGCGGGCCCGGGGTGTACTCGATCACGCGTACCCGGATCGGGTCGGTGCGGCGGTTCTTGTCCTTGGCGCGACGATCTCGGACAGGTAGGAGCCGTCGTCGAAGGAGTCCAGCAGGGGCAGGACCGTGTTGTTCCTGGCCCGCCACAGCAGGTCGGCGCCGGTCGTGGCGGCTGCCCGCCACAGGTCGAAGCCGTGGAAGCCGCGGTCGGCCAGCAGGAGCATCCCGGCGCTCAGACGCGGGAACAGGCGTCGGGCCAGGACCGTCTCGGCATCCGACAGTGGGCCGACCTCAGCGGCGAAGACCGCGTGAGTCCCGCACTCGACCAGTGCGGCGGCTCTGGCCTGCGGGTACGCGCTCCTGCCCTGCCCCCGGGAGGTCCCCGGACGGCCGAAGAACTCCGCGTTGGCCTCGGTGTCGGGCAGGTCGAAGGTCGTGCCGTCCACCGCGACCAGCCGCCACCCGCGATACCAGGCACCTGCCGTCTCCGCCGTTGCCACCGGCCGGCACACCCGGGCGAACAGCGCCTTCAGCGGCTCGGGCCCCAGCCGAAGCCTCGCTCTGCCGATCGCCGCCGTCATCGGCACCCACCACGCCCCCTGCCACCGGCGCTCCCGCTCCAGCCCCTGGGTGAGCAGGCGCGCGACCTCCTCATACCCCTGGCCGGAGAACAAGCACATCGCGAGCACGAAATACACCACCACCCTTGCGGGCAGCAACCGTTGACGCTGCTCGACCCGCCCGCACTCCACCACCACCTCATCCACCAACTCCGGCGGAAACGCGCGGGTCAGCACCCCGATCGCAATCCGATCCGAAACCCGATCACCTAGCGATGACTTCGTCTGTCCAGGCCTTGGCACACCACACCCAACGACCTAAAAAGCCCAAAGTCACTGGTATTGGGTCTAGGGTTCGTAGATCCATTCCAGGTAACGCTCGATCTCGTCCGCCGCGCGCCGCGCGCCTCCCGCACGGCGTGCCTGGCGTTGGAGTGCACGTACTTGGCGGCCCGTCTCCAAGTCGCCGACGAGCACGACGACCGCGTCCACGAGCGATTGCGGACCGGCGGCCTCCGGCGGCATCTGCACCCCGAGTCCAAGCTCCACCACCCGGTCGGCCACCGCACGTTCGCTGGCGCACGTGGGCACTGTGACCAGTGGCGTATTGAAATAGAGAGACTCCATGACGCTGTTCAGGTCCGAGTGGCAGACGAACGCCGACGCGCAGCGCAGCACCACCGAACGCGGAACCCATTCATGCACTTCGACGTTGGGCAACTGCTCGGCCGCCTGAAGCACACCTTTCGAATTGCTGTTCGTCATGATCACCACGTGCAGCGGCTGTCCGGCGAGGGCATCCACGCAGCTCCGGAGGAAATCCGCGTCCGCACCGAGGAGTTCGGGGTCGAGGGCGAGGCACACCACGGGCAGGCCGGTCGCGGGCAGCTGCCAGCGCTCATTCATCCGGCGTTCCGGTATGCAGGGACCGACGAACGCCACGCGACTGTCGAAGAGGTGCCCGTCTGCCTGAAACTCCTTGGGCAGCAGAGCAATCGACAGGGGCTCGGGTCTCGTACAGAAGTCGCTTGGCGACAAACCTGCTTGCTCCGCCGGGGAGAGAAAGCGGAACAGCCGCTCCCGGATGTCCGCGGGAAGGCCACTGACGCACTCGTCGATACCGGAATCGGATACGGCGGCGTCGTCACGAACCAGGACGTCGCCGTTGGCGAAGGACGGGTAGATCTGCACCGCCGGCCGGTTCCAGCGAAAGGTCAGCAATCGAGCGGTAATCCGGGTCGAAGCCTCGTACAGCACCAGGTCGGGCACGTCGTCGGCGAAGTCGGCATAGATCGCCTCCGCCCAGTCGAGCGTGGCTTCGACACACACGGGGTCCGCCGGCCCGCTGCATCCCCAGAGGTCAGTCTGCAGTCCGTAGGTGGGGCAGGACTCGTGGACCAGGACGTCGACGCCGGTGATGACGGCACGCTCGGCGAACTCCTGAGTGGTGACGTAGGTGATCCGGTGATCCCTGCGGTTCAGTTCCTGGGCTATCGGCAGCATCGACCGGCTCTGGGTCTCGGCAGGAGCGCTGAGAACGACAATGCTGTAGCGCGACGGGGGGGGATCTTCGGCCATGAATACGACCTCCCTCGCTCCCTGTGCCCGAGGCGCGGTTCGTCGCCTCCCGCAAGGCCCGGGTGGATTTCCACGGGGAACTTGGTTTGTTAACAACTCGCTCAAATTGAGATCGCGTCCTGTGGTCAGGCGCCGGAGCGTACCACGCACGAGGCGCCATGCGAATACAGTCGACCGACTTCATCTGGCCGACTCAGTAATGTCCGGTCTGCGCGGGAACCATCCGAACGCACTACAAATATCCTTACTTCTGGGAAAATAACCGGTCCGCACATGAATCTTTCACAACACGGGAAAATACCTTGATCCAGGAGAGGAGGCGCACGCTTACATCGAGAATAATTTACTGTAAACTATTTCGCTGGACACAACAAAGCCCCTAACCAACCCCCTAAGGGGTGATTATTGCTGAATTCAAGCCACCCAATTCCACGATTGGCTGACTCACGCCGGGTGGGGAGCACGAAGCCCCGGTGCGCTGTGGGCGTCACCGGGGCCGCTTGCGGAATATTCCGTTCCCGCGAGCGGATGCGGGAACGTCAGATCTCCGGAAGGTTCAGTTTCCAGAAGGCTCAATTCTGATGGTTTCCGGGAGGGATCCAAGCCATTTCTCGACGGATTCGGCCGTGGTGGGGGCCGAATTCTCCAGCAGGGTGAAATGGTTCCCCGGAATCTCACGCAGTGTGTGCGGGGCCGGCCAGGAGGAGCGCCAGCTCTCGTCGCCATCGGCGCTCACGGCCGCCCCGGGCTCCCCGGCTCGACCCATGAATGATTCTGTCGGTCGTACGAACAGGACGGGTGCCGCGACTGACTGCGGACCACACTGGGTGATGAGTGAGCTGTACCGGCCCATGGCCGACAGCCTGGCCGCGGTGAAGATGCCGAAGGCATCCTCGCGCTCCAGCATCCCGTCCAGCATCTGTGCCCAGAGGCCGTCGGACGAGTCGTCCGCGTTCGCCGAGCCGTCCGCGGCAGCCTGCTCATCGCTCTCGTCGGTGGGGAGATAGGTGTCCAGCAGCACGATCGCGGCAGGCATCACCCCTTCGCTCTCCAGGCGGCTGGCCGTGGCATGCGCGAGCTGGCCGCCGGAGGAGTAGCCGACCAGTGCGAACGGTTCGTCACCAGCCAGCCGCCGTACGCTCTCGGCGAAGTGGTCGACGACTGCGTCCACCGAGTCCGGCAGCTGCTCCCCGTCCACGAATCCGGGCGGCGTCACCACATGCACATCGCGCACACCCCTGAAGTTCGCGGCGAGCCGCGCGTACTGTTGGGCTCCGGCGAGCGCCATCGGCGATGGAAAGCAGATCAGCGACGGACCGCGGGGGCCGCGGGCCAGCCTCACCGGCGGGCTCACGGTATGCAGTTGGGAGGCAGTCCGGAAGGAAGGACGCAGCTCGGCCACTGCGTTCAGCAGTGCGGTGCCTTCTGCCATCTTTCCCTCCTTCACCGCGGCCCGGAACAGCTCGCTGAGGGTCTCCGGCATGCGCGACGGGCCAGCGGCGGCAACGGCGACACGGGGGGCAGCGACAGCGGATGCCTGCGCTGACGGGGCGGAGCCCAGTTCGGTACGCAAGTACGAGGCGAGCCGGGCCGGGTTGCCGAGATCGAACACCGCTGCGGCCGGGACTTCCAGCCCGGTGGCGCGTTGCAGACTCATCCGCAGTTCTGTCGCGGAGAGCGAGTCGACTCCGGCCTCCAGGAAGCCGCGCTCCGGATCGACCTCACCGGCAGAGTCATGGCCCAGGACCGCAGCCATGTGTCCCACCACCACTTCAATCAGCAGCTTCTCTTGTTCAGGTGCGGGGAGTTCGGCCAGGCGTGCGAGCAGCCGGACCGCCGCCAGGCCGTCGGAGGGCTCCTGGCCGGCCGCAGAATCAAGCCCGTCGGTGACAGCTCCACCAAAGAGCGCGGGCGAGTCGATCCAGTAGCGGCGATGCTGAAAGGCGTAGGTGGGCAGGTCCACTGCCCGTGCGCCACTGCCCTTGTACAGCGCCTGCCAGTCCACTGCGGCTCCGCCGGCGTGCAGCAGTCCCAGTCCTGCCAGAACCGCCCGGGCCTCGTCACGCCGCTTGCGCATCATGGACACCACGGTCACCCGCTCGGCCTCGCCCGCCTCCAGGCACGGCTGTACCAGTCCTGACAGCACCGCGTCCGGTCCCAGCTCCACGAATCGCGTTACGCCACGCGCCACTGCGGCGCGTATGGCGTCGTTGAAGCGGACGGCTTCGCGGACGTGGGTCACCCAGTAGTCGGGGGACGTGAGCTCACCCGGCGTGGCGGTGCGTCCGGTGACGTTCGAGACGACCGGGGTACGGGGCTCGCTGTAGGCGAGGCCCGACACCACCGTGCGGAACTCGTCCAGGATCGGGTCCATCAGCGGGGAGTGGAAGGCGTGCGAGACCTTCAGGTACGAGGTCTTGCCGCCCTGGGCGCGTACCGCCTCCACGACCTTGTCGACGGAGGCCGCCGTGCCGGAGACCACCAGTGCGCGAGGGCCGTTGACCGCCGCGATCGCCGCGTTGCCGACGCCGTTGAGGTGGGTGCGGACATCGTCTTCGGTGGCCTGGAGGGCGGCCATGGTGCCGCCGTCGGGCAGGGCCTGCATGAGCCGGCCGCGCGCGGCGACCAGGGTGCAGGCGTCGGCGAGGGAGAACACGCCGGCGGCGTGCGCCGCGCTGATCTCGCCGATGGAGTGCCCGGCCAGCAGATCGGGGCGTACACCCAGCGACTCCATCAGGCGGAACAGGGCCGTCTCGACAGCGAACAGGGCGGGCTGGGCGTACTCCGTCCGGTCCAGCAGCACCGCCGGGTCCGAACCCTCCTGAGCGAAGAGCACGTCTTTCAGGGGGTGGTCCAGCAGGGGGTCCAGGTGTCCGCACACCTCGTCCAGGGCTGCCGCGAACACCGGAAAGGCTGCGGCGAGTTCGCGTCCCATACCGGGGCGTTGGGCGCCTTGTCCGGTGAACAGGAAGGCGGTCCTGCCGCTGGTGCGGGCGACTGCGCGGACGAGTTCGGTGGCGGGGGTGTCCTGGCTCAGGGCGCGCAGTCCGGTGCTGAGTTCTGCCAGGTCGGTGCCGGTGATGACGGCGCGGTGTTCCAGGTGTGCGCGGGTGGCGGCCAGGGCGTAGCCGATGTCGGCCGGGGCGGGGGCGTCGGTGCGTTCCAGGAGGTTGAGCAGGCCGGCTGCCTGGGCGCGCAGCGCGTCCGGGCTGGCGCCGGACACCGGCCAGAGCACCGGCCCGGTGGTGTCACCGCGCTTCGGCCCGGCCGTCTCGGCCGAGGCCGGTGCCGGTGCCTGTTCCAGGATCACGTGCGCGTTCGTACCACTGATCCCGAACGACGACACCGCCGCACGTTTGGGCCTGCCCGCTGCCCACGGCCGGGACTCCGTCAGCAGTTCCACGCCGCCGGCCGTCCAGTCCACCTTCGACGACGGCTCGTCCACGTGCAGGGTCTTGGGCAGTACGCCGTTGCGCATCGCCATGACCATCTTGATGATCCCGGCCACACCTGCCGCAGCCTGCGTGTGCCCCAGGTTCGACTTCACCGACCCCAGCCACAGCGGGCTCTCGGCCGGCCGGCCCCTGCCGTAGGTGGCCAGCAGTGCCTGCGCCTCGATCGGGTCACCCAGAACCGTGCCCGTTCCATGTGCCTCCACCACATCGACCTGGTCCGCCGACAGCCTGGCATTCGCCAACGCCGCCCGGATCACCCGCTGTTGGGCCGGGCCGTTGGGCGCGGTGAGACCGTTGCTGGCGCCGTCCTGGTTGACCGCACTGCCCCGCACCACCGCGAGCACCCGATGCCCGTTGCGCCGCGCGTCGGAGAGTCGCTCCACCACGAGCACGCCGACGCCCTCGGAGAACCCCGTGCCGTCAGCCGCCTCGGCGAAGGACTTGCAACGGCCATCGGCCGCAAGCCCGCGCTGCCGGCTGAAGTCGACGAAGGTCCCAGGTGTCGACATCACCGTGACGCCTGCCGCCAGCGCGAGCGAACATTCGCCGTTGCGCAGCGCCTGGCCAGCCAGGTGCAGGGCTACCAGCGACGACGAGCACGCCGTGTCCACCGTCATCGCCGGCCCCTCAAGACCGAGGGTGTAGGAGACACGGCCCGAGACAACGCTGCCGCTTCCGTAGCTGTTGATGTAGTCGTGGTACATCACACCGGCGAACACACCCGTGCGGCTGCCGCGGAGAGTGCCCGGATCCAGCCGCGCGTTCTCCAGCGCCTCCCAGGAGGCCTCCAGCAGCAGCCGCTGCTGCGGGTCGATGGCACGCGCCTCACGCGGTGCCACGCCGAAGAAGGCCGGGTCGAAGTCGGCGGCGTCGTAGAGGAACCCGCCGTGACGGGAGTACGAGGTGCCGTCGTGCTCCGGGTCGGGGTCGTACAGGGCATCGAGGTCCCAGCCCCGGTCCTCGGGAAACCCGGCTATGGCATCAGCCTCTTCGGAGACCAGCCGCCACAGATCCTCCGGCGACCGGACACCGCCCGGGTAGCGGCAGGACATGCCCACGATGGCGAGCGGCTCCTGCGCCATGCCGGTCAGCTTGCGGTTCTGCTCGCGCAGACGCTCGGTCTCCTTGACGGATGTCCGCAGGGCGTCGACGAGCCTCGCGTCGGGCCGATCGGGTTGCGGGGTCTGAGTGGGCCGGCTGGGACGACTGGGCTCAGTCATTGCGGTGTCACTTCTCCCGCGTCATGTCGTTGACGTCGAATTCGTCGTATACGTAGTCGGATTCGTAGGCCGCTTCGTGGGCCGGGTCTTCGGACAGGTCGTCGTGGGCGGAACCAGAGTCCGCGAGAGCCATGCTGATCAAGGCCTCGGTGTCCATGGCATCGATGGAGTCTGCGGCTTCGTCCGCCTCTTCCGCCGCGAGTCCGGCTTCGATTCCGGCGAGTTCCAGCAGGCTGTCCATCAGGCCGGCCTCCCGCAGCCGGGACAGCGGGATCGCGGCGAGCGCGGTACGGATACGGTTCTCCGCCGACCTGCTATCCGTTGCGCTCGGGTCGTCCTCTGTCTGCGGAGCGAGCTCCTCCCACAGGTGACCCGCGACCGCCCGAGTACTGGGGTAGTCGAAGATCAGCGCAGCCGGCAGACGCAGGCCGGTGGCCGCGTTGAGGCGGTTGCGGAACTCCACGGCGGTGAGCGAGTCGAACCCCAGGTCGCTGAACGACCGGTCGGAGTCCACGGCTTCGGTATCGGCATGGCCGAGTACCGCCACGGCTTGCGCGCGCACCACCTCGATCAGCAGATCCTTCCGCTCGTGTGCGGGCGTGTCCGCGAGCCGGGCGCGCAAGCTCTGCGAGTCGGCGGGCGACTGCGAAAGGGAGTGCGCGATCCGCCGTGCGGGCGCGCGCACCAAGCCGCGGAAGAGCGGCGGAAGTTCCCCGTCACCGCTCTGCGCCATGGCGCGAACGTCCAACACAGCCGGTACGAGGAGCGCGTCGGCCGGGTTGCCGATCTGGTCCTGGTCGAGCACAGCCGTATCGAACAGGGCCAGGCCCTGCTGGGCGGAGAGTGCCCCGGCACCCGCGCGTGCCATGCGGTGCGCATCGGTGCCGCTCAGCGTGCCGGCCATGCCGCCGTCGTCCGCCCACATGCCCCAGGCCAGCGAGCTGGCCACCAGGCCATGGGCCCGGCGGTGCTGGGCCAGCGCATCCAGGAAGGCATTGGCTGCCGCGTAGTTGCCCTGCCCCGGTACGCCCAGCGCCCCGGCGATGGAGGAGAAGAGCACAAACGCGGACAGGCCGAGGTCGCGGGTCAGCTCGTGCAGGTTCCAGGCCGCGTCGGTCTTGGGCCGGAGCACGGTGTCCATGCGTTCCGGAGTCAGCGAGCCGATGACTCCGTCGTCGAGCGTGCCGGCGACGTGCACGACACCGGTCAGCGGGTGGTCGGCCGGAACTGCCGCCAGCAGGGCGGCCAGTTGGGTGCGGTCGGCGACGTCACAGGCAGCAAGTGTCACGCCGGCGCCCAGCGCGGCCAGCTCGGCACTCAGCTCGGCGGCACCGGGTGCGTCCGGACCCCGGCGGCTGGCCAGCAGTACATGGCCGGCCCCGTGTTCGGCCACCAGGTGGCGTACGACCAAGGCCCCCAGCGCGCCAGTGGCACCAGTCACCAGAACCGTGCCGTCGGCGTCCCACACCTTCCGCTCGGACGGGACGTCGGCATCGGCGGGCCGGGCCGCGGCAGACACCCGCGCCAATCGCGGGACGTACACGTCGCCCTCACGCAGCGCGAGTTGCGGCTCATCTGTATGCACGGCCCGAGGCAGTGCGGCGAGAGAGGCATCGTGGCCGTCCACGTCGATCAGTACGATCCGGCCCGGATTCTCCATCTGCGCCGACCGTATGAGACCGCCCACTGCGGCACCCGCGAGATCACTCACGTCGCCGGCCGCCGTCGGGACCGCGCCCTGTGTCACCACCACCAGGGTCGACGCGGCGAACCGCTCGTCCGCCAGCCATGTCTGAAGGTCGGCGAGGGTCCGATGCGTACGCTCGCGCACCGCGGCCGCGACATCCACTCCAGCCTCGGCCGTACGTGTGTCTCCGACGACCGGCAGGACGACTACGCTCGCGTCGCCGGCGTCGCGCAGCTCCGGTACCACCGCGCTGCTCGCCACCACGGTGGCGAGAGATTCCGACCACTCGACGGCATTCGAACCGACCACTACCCACTTGCCGTTGTCGGCCAGAGCGGGAGCCGAGGGTGACGGAGCCCAGTCGACCCGGTACAGGGAGTCGTGGAACTCGGTGCGTGCCTGGGCCAGTTGTTCCTCGGAGATCGGCCGGACATCCAGCCGCTCCACCGAAACCACCGCACGACCCGCGGCATCCGCCACCTCAAGCGACACCGCACCGGAGCTCAGCGGACGCACCCGCACCCGCAGCGCCGACGCACCCGTCGCGAACAACTCCACACCCGACCACGCGAACGGCAGACCAGCCCGCTCCCCCGCACCCGTCAGACCCACCGCATGCAACGCCGCATCCAACACCGCCGGATGCACACCAAACCCCTCAACCCCCACACCCTCCGGCAACACCACCTCAGCAAACACATCCTCGCCCAGCCGCCACGCAGCCCTCAGACCCTGGAACACCGGGCCGTACACCAACCCCCCTTCCGCATAACGCTCGTACACACCCTCAACCGAAACCGGCACCGCACCCACCGGAGGCCACACGGCGAATTCGGACTCGTCCGCGCGACCGCACGTCCCCGTGCCGAGCACACCCGCGGCGTGCCGCGTCCACGACGCGTCACCCATCACGTCCTCCTCGCCACGCGAGTGGATGCTGAACGTGCGGCTGCCCGAGTCGTCAGGCGCGTTGACCACGAGCTGGGTGTGGATCACTCCGTGCTCCGGGAGCACCAGCGGAGTCTCCAGGGTCATCTCCGACAGCAGCGCGCAGCCCACCTGGTCACCGGCCCCGATCGCCATCTCGACAAAGCCTGTGCCGGGGAAGAGCACGGTGTCACCGATGGCGTGGTCGGCCAGCCATGGCTGGGTCCGGGTGGAGAGCCGGCCGCTGAAGAGCAGACCGTCCGACTCGGCGAGCACGGCGGCTGCTCCCAGCAGCGGGTGATCGCCTGCGCCGGATGCCGCACCGAACGGGGAGTAACCGTCGATCCAGTAGCGCCGGCGCTGGAAGGGATAGGTGGGAAGGTCGACCTGCTGAGCTGTTCCTGAGGCGTGCAGGCCCGCCCACTGGACGGTGTGGCCACTGGTCCAGAGGTGGGCCAGCGCGGAGAGGGTTTCGGCCTGTTCGGGGCGGTTGCGGCGTAGGAGGGGGATGAATGCAACTGTGGTGTCGTCGGGCAGGGCGTCGGGGGCCATGGCGGTCAGGACCGCGTCCGGGCCGATCTCCAGGAAGGTGGTGACGCCCTCGGCCGCCAGAGCCTGGATGCCATCGGCGAAGCGGACGGCATCGCGGACGTGGGACACCCAGTAGTCGGGGGAAGTGAGTTCACCGGGTGCGGCGGTACGTCCGGTGACGTTCGAGACGACGGGGATACGGGGCTCGCTGTAAATGAATCCCGTCACCACTGCCTTGAACTCCTCCAGCATCGGGTCCATCAGCGGGGAGTGGAAGGCGTGCGACACCTTCAGCCGGGACGTCTTTCGGCCCTGTGCCCGCAGTTCTTCCACCACCGAGTCGACGGTGTCCTTGCTGCCGGAAATGACCACCGCACGGGGGCCGTTGACCGCCGCGACCGCAGCGTCCTCGGCGCGGTCCAGGAGCGTGAGGATCTCGTCCTCGGTGGCCTGGACGGCGGCCATGATGCCGCCGTCGGGCAGGGCCTGCATGAGCCGACCGCGCGCCGCGACCAGGGTGCAGGCGTCGGCGAGGGAGAACACGCCGGCGGCGTGCGCCGCGCTGATCTCGCCGATGGAGTGCCCAGCCAGCAGATCGGGGCGTACACCCAGCGACTCCACCAGGCGGAACAGGGCCGTCTCGACAGCGAACAGGGCGGGCTGGGCGTACTCCGTCCGGTCCAGCAGCACCGCCGGGTCCGAACCCTCCTGAGCGAAGAGCACATCCTTCAGGGGGTGGTCCAGCAGGGGGTCCAGGTGCCCGCACACCTCGTCCAGGGCTGCCGCGAACACCGGGAACGCCGCAGCGAGCTCACGGCCCATACCGGTCCGCTGCGCGCCCTGGCCCGTGAACAGGAACGCCAGCAGACCCTCGGTCACCGCCCCTTCGACCACACCCGGCGCACCCTCGCCAGCAGCCAATGCCCGTAGACCTGCGACCAGTTCATCACGTCCGGTACCCGCAATCACCGCACGGTGGTCCAGCTGCGCCCGCGTCGTCGCCAGTGCGACGCCCACATCCACCGGCTCGGGAGCGTCCTCGCGCCCCACCAGGCCCAGCAGCCCCGCCGCCTGCGCGCGCAACGCCGCCGCGTTCGTGGCGGACACCGGCCACGCCAAGGTCCCGGGACGGCCGGCCAGCTCGTTCGCCGGCCGCAGCCCGGAGGCGGACCCGGAGCCGACGGGCTCGGGGGCCTGCTCAATGATCACGTGCGCGTTCGTGCCGCTGATCCCGAAGGACGAGACGGCCGCGCGCCTCACTTCCCCGGCCTCCCAGGGCCGGGACTCCGTCAGCAGTTCCACACGGCCGGCCGTCCAGTCCACCTTTGACGACGGCTCGTCCACGTGCAGGGTCTTGGGCAGTACGCCGTTGCGCATCGCCATGACCATCTTGATGATCCCGGCCACACCCGCGGCGGCTTGGGTGTGTCCCAGGTTCGATTTGATGGAGCCGAGCCACAGCGGGTGCTCGGCGGCGCGGTCACGTCCGTACGTCGCCAACAGCGCCTGGGCCTCGATCGGGTCGCCCAGGACCGTGCCCGTACCGTGTGCCTCCACCGCGTCGATCTGGTCCGCCGACAGCCTGGCATTCGCCAAGGCCGCCCGGATCACCCGCTGTTGGGCCGGGCCGTTCGGCGCCGTCAAGCCGTTGCTCGCGCCGTCCTGGTTCACTGCGCTGCCGCGTACCACCGCAAGCACCTGGTGGCCGTTGCGTCGCGCGTCCGAAAGCCGCTCCACCACCAGCACGCCGACGCCCTCGGACCAGCCGGTGCCGTCCGCCGCCTCGGCGAAAGACTTGCAACGACCGTCGCCCGCCAGGCCGCGCTGCCTGCTGAATTCGATGAAAGTGGCGGGTGTGGACATCACCGTCACGCCGCCGACCAGGGCGAGGGAGCATTCGCCGGTGCGTAGAGCCTGGCCCGCCAGGTGCAGGGCCACCAGGGACGACGAGCACGCCGTGTCCACAGTCACGGCCGGCCCTTCCAGGCCGAAGGTGTAAGCGATACGGCCGGAGACGATGCTGCCCGCGCTGTGACTGGTCGGGTAGTCGTGGTACATCAGGCCTGCGAAGACGCCGGTCGAGCTGCCCTTCACGGTCGCGGGGTCGATGCCTGCCCGCTCGAACGCCTCCCAGGAGGCCTCCAGCAGCAGTCGCTGCTGCGGGTCCGTGCTCAGTGCTTCGTTCGGGCTGATCCGGAAGAAGGCGGCGTCGAAGTCGGCCGCGTCGTGCAGGAAGCCGCCCTTGTTCACGTACGTGGTGTCCGGCCGCTCGCCGTTCGGGTCGTAGATCGCGCTGGTCTCCCAGCCGCGGTCCTGCGGGAACTCGGAGACGGTGTCATTGCCCTCGGATACCAGATTCCACAGGTCTTCGGGCGACTCGATGCCGCCGGGATAGCGGCAGGACATGCCCACGATGACGATCGGGTCGTCGGTTACGAGCCCCTCGTGGCTCACCGGCGCAACAGGGGGGGTGTCGAGCGTGCCGAGGAGTTCATCGTGGAGATGGTCCGCGAGGTCGCCGGCGGTCGGGTAGTCGAAGACGAGAGTGGCCGGCAGGCGCAGGCCGGTCGCCGCGTTCAGCCCGTTGCGCAGTTCCACCGAGGTCAGCGAGTCGAAGCCCAGGTCACTGAAGGCGCGGTCCGGCGCGATGGCCGCGGGCGTCGCATGACCCAATACGTCGGCGACCTGTCCCCGCACCACATTGAGCAGCGCGCGTTCCCGCTCGGCCGGGGTGAGTGCGGACAGCTGATGGTGCAGCGTGTCAGCGGTGGTGCCGTCGCTGATGGCAGCGGTACGTCGCACCGTGGGGACCAGGTGGTGGTAGAGGGACGGGAGTGCGGTGCCCTGTGCTCGCAGCGCCTCCACATCAAGACGTACCGGTACCAACGCCGCGTCCGCCCGCGCACCCGCATCAAACAACCGCAAGCCGTCCACCACCGACAACGGCAACACACCACCCCGCGCCATCCGCGAACGATCACCCTCCGACAACCCACCACCCATACCCCCCACACCCGTGTCACCCCAGAGACCCCACGCCAACGAAGCACCCGGCAACCCCTCCGCCACCCGAAACTCCACCAAACCGTCCAAAAACGCATTCGCCGCCGCATAATTCCCCTGCCCCGGCACCCCCAACACACCAGCAGCAGACGAAAACACCACAAACGCATCCAACGCCAAACCCCGCGTCAACTCATGCAAATTCCACCCACCCAACACCTTCGGCCGCAACACCGCACCCAACCGCTCCGCAGTCAGCGAACCCACCAAACCGTCATCCAGCACACCCGCCGCATGCACCACCCCACACAACGGAAACTCCTCAGGAATCCCCGCCAACACCCCCTCCAACGCACCACGATCCGCCACATCACACGCCACCAACTCCACCGATACCGCACCCAACCCCAACAACGACGCCACCAACTCACCCGCACCCTCAGCACCACCACCACGACGACTCGTCAACACCAACCGCCGCACCCCACACACCGACACCAAATGCCGCGCCAACACCACACCCAAACCACCCATACCACCCGTCACCAACACCGTCCCACCCGACGACCAACCACCAGCAACACCATCAACACCCCCAGCCAAACCAGCAGTTACACCCGCACGCACCAGACGCGGAACAAACAACACCCCGCCCCGCAAAGCCACCTGCGGCTCACCCACACCCGTCACCGCATCCAGCGACAACCCCGCATCGTCCACATCCACCAGCACAAACCGCCCCGGATGCTCCGCCTGCGCCGACCGCACCAAACCACCCACCGCAGCACCCGCCAGATCACACACCTCACCACCGCCGGCCGACACCGCGCCCCGCGTCACCACCACCAACGTCGACCCACCAAAACGCTCCTCCCCCAACCACACCTGAAGAGCACCCAACACACCCTCCAACACACCACTCACACCATCCGCACCCCCACCAACATCACCGAACGCCCGCAACACCACAACACCCGGAACCGGCACATCGGCAGCAGCACCCACCACATCGGCAAAATCCACCACACCAGACCCAGCACCCACAGCCACCGAACCCGACCCAGCCGGCACCCAATCCACCCGATACAAGGAGTCGTGGAACTCGGCGCGTGCCTGGGCCAGTTGCTCCTCGGAGATCGGCCGGACATCCAGCCGCTCCACCGAAACCACCGCACGACCCGCGGCATCCGCCACCTCAAGCGACACCGCACCGGAGCTCAGCGGACGCACCCGCACCCGCAGCGCCGACGCACCCGTCGCGAACAACTCCACACCCGACCACGCGAACGGCAGACCAGCCCGCTCCCCCGCACCCGTCAGACCCACCGCATGCAACGCCGCATCCAACACCGCCGGATGCACACCAAACCCCTCAACCCCCACACCCTCCGGCAACACCACCTCAGCAAACACATCCTCGCCCAGCCGCCACGCAGCCCTCAGACCCTGGAACACCGGGCCGTACACCAACCCCCCTTCCGCATAACGCTCGTACACACCCTCAACCGAAACCGGCACCGCACCCACCGGAGGCCACACGGTCAGATCAGCCTCGCCCACACCGCCCCGCACCCCAGCACCCAACACACCCGTCGCATGCCGGGTCCAGGACGTGTCGTCCACCGCACCCTCACCACGGGAGAACACCCGCACCGCACGCCCACCAGAACCACCCTCAGGCGCACCCACCACCACCTGCACCTGCACACCACCACGCACCGGCAACACCAACGGCGCCTCCAGCGTCAACTCCTCCAACACCCCACACCCGACCTGATCCCCCGCCCGAATCGCCAACTCCACAAACCCGGTGCCGGGGAAGAAGATCGAGCCACCCACGACATGGTCGGCCAGCCAGGGCTGGGTCTGCGCAGAGAGCCGACCGGTGAAGAGGACCCCCTCCGAGTCGGCGAGCACGACGGCCGCGCCCAGCAGTGGGTGGTCGGTGGCACCGAGGCCGATGGCCGCGGGGTCACCGTGATCGGTCGGCGTCTGCGACCAGAAACGGCGACGCTGGAAGGCGTACGTGGGCAGATCGATCTCGCGGGCTCCGCTGCCCTCGAAGACGGCGGGCCAGGCGACTTCGCCACCGGCGGCGTACAGGCGCCCCAGTCCGGCCAGGAGGGACCGCGCCTCCGGACGTCCCTTGCGCAGCAGCGGCACGCACACCGTCTGCTCCGTCTGCCCCGCCCGCTCCGACTCCTCGGTCTCCGCGCTCTCCGCGAGGCACGTCTGCGCGAGGCCCGTCAGCACACCGTCGGGGCCCACCTCCACGAACCGTGTCACTCCACGGTCCGCGGCGCTGCGCACGCCGTCGCTGAAGCGCACCGCTTCGCTCACATGCCGCAACCAGTAGTCCACCGAGCACAGCTCCTGCTCGGCGGCCACGTCGCCCGTCACGTTGGACACCACTGCCAGCTTCGGCTCAGCGAACGACAGGCCCTCCAGGACCTGCCGGAAGTCGGCCAGCATCGGCTCCATCAGCGTGGAGTGGAAGGCGTGCGACACCTTCAGCCGGGACGTCTTTCGGCCCTGTGCCCGCAGCCGCTCCGCGACCTCCTCCACCGCCGCTTCGGGGCCGGAAAGGACCACGGACCGCGGGCCGTTGACCGCGGCCAGGCCGGCTCCCGCCGACTCAGCGAGCAGCGGCAGCGTCTCCTCCTCCGTCGCCTCGACCGCGACCATCGCGCCGCCGGCCGGGAGCGCCTGCATCAGCCGGCCGCGCGCGGTGACCAGCGTGCAGGCGTCCGCCAGGGTCAGCACCCCGGCGATGTGCGCGGCGGCGATCTCGCCGATCGAGTGCCCCATCACGAAGTCGGGACGTACACCCCAGGAGTTGACCAGGCGGTACAGGCTCACTTCGACCGTGAACAGGGCGGGCTGGGCGTACTCGGTACGGTCCAGCAATGCCGCGTCAGCCGTGCCCTCGTCCGCGAACAGCACGTCCTTCACGGGCCGTTCCAGCAGACCGTCGAACTGCTCGCAGATCTCGTCCCAAGCCTGTCGGAAGACGGGGTACGTGTCGTACAGCTCGCGGCCCATGCCGGTGCGCTGCGCACCCTGCCCGGTGAACAGGAACGCGGTCTTGCCGCTGGTACGCACCGCGTCCGGCGCGGCCGTTTCCTCGGCGAGGGACCGCAGGCCGGCCACCAGCTCGGCCGTGTCCGCGCCGAGAACGGTCGCGCGCTGCTCCAGCGCGCCGCGCATCGTCGTCAGGGACCAGCCCACATCCGCCGGACGGAGTTCGCCGTGCTCCTCCACGTACGACGCGAGTCGCGCCGCCTGGGCGCGCAGCCCTTCCTCGCCGCGGGCGGAGATGACCCACGGCACCACGGTGTCGCTCGACGGCCCGGCCTCCGAGGAGTCGGCTGCCGGCTCGTCGTCACGGTCGTGCGCAGCCTGCTCGATGATCACGTGGGCGTTCGTACCGCTGATGCCGAAGGACGAGATGCCCGCTCGGCGCGGCCGGTCGACGTCCCACGCGACTTCCTCGGTCAGCAGCCGCATCGCGCCCGCCGTCCAGTCGACGTGGGTGGACGGCTCGTCCACGTGCAGGGTCCTGGGCAGTACGCCGTTGCGCATCGCCATGACCATCTTGATGATTCCGGCGACGCCGGCGGCGCCCTGGGTGTGGCCGATGTTGGACTTGACCGAGCCCAGCCACAGCGGCCGGTCGGCGGCGCGCTCCTGTCCGTACGTCGCCATCAGGGCCTGGGCCTCGATCGGGTCACCCAGGACCGTGCCGGTGCCGTGCGCCTCGACCGCGTCGACGTCTGCGGCGGTGAGCTGGGCGTTGGCCAGTGCCTGGCGGATGACGCGCTGCTGGGCGGGGCCGTTCGGCGCGGTGAGGCCGTTGCTGGCGCCGTCCTGGTTGACCGCGGAGCCGCGTACGTGCGCGAGCACCCGGTGACCGTTGCGCGTCGCGTCCGACAGCCGCTCGACCACCAGGAGGCCCACGCCCTCGCCCCAGGCGGTACCGTCCGCTCCGGCGGCGAACGCCTTGCACAGACCGTCGCGGGACAGACCGCGCTGGCGGCTGAACTCCACGAAGGCGGCGGGCGAGGCCATGATCGTCACACCGCCTGCCAGGGCGAGATCGCACTCGCCGTTGCGCAGGGCCTGGATCGCGAGGTGCAGGGCCACCAGCGATGACGAGCACGCCGTGTCCACGGTCACGGCCGGCCCTTCCAGGCCGTACGTGTAGGCGATGCGCCCGGAGACGATGCTGCCGGAGCTGTTGCTGCCGGTGTAGTCGTGGTAGACGAGACCGGCGAAGACACCGGTGGCGCTGCCCTTGAGCGTCGCGGGGTCGATGCCCGCCCGCTCGAACGCCTCCCAGGACGTCTGCAGCAGCAATCGCTGCTGCGGATCGGTGATGAGGGCCTCGTTCGGGCTGATGCCGAAGAAGTCCGCGTCGAAGTCGGCCGCGTCGTGCAGGAACCCGCCCCTGCGTACGTACGTGGTGTCCGGGCGGGACTCGGTGGGGTCGTAGAGGCGGTCGACGTTCCAGCCCCGGTTCTCGGGGAAGTCGGTGATGGCGTCGTCGCCTTCCAAGACCAGTTTCCACAGGTCTTCGGGCGACTCGATGCCGCCGGGGAAGCGGCAGGACATGCCCACGATGACGATCGGGTCGTCGGCGAGCGCGCCGGTCGTCGGCAGGACGGTGGCGGCGGCCACGTCTCCGGAGACCTCGGACAGCAAGTGGTCCGCGAGGTCGCCGGCGGTCGGGTAGTCGAAGACGAGAGTGGCCGGCAGGTGCAGGCCGGTTGTGTTGTTGAGGCTGTTGCGCAGTTCCACCGAGGTCAGCGAGTCGAAACCCAGGTCGCTGAAGGCGCGGTCCGGCGCGATGGCCGCGGGCGTCGCATGACCCAGTACTGCGGCGACTTGTCCCCGCACCAGGTCGAGGACCGCTTCGTGGCGTTCGGACTCGGTGAGTACGGCGAGGCGTTCACCGAGCGAGCTGGCAGCAGCGATCGCGGTCCGCGAGGTGGCCTGTCGGCGTGCCGGGCGTCCGGTGAGGTGGTGGTAGAAGGGGGGCAGGGCGGTGCCCTGTGCTCGCAGCGCCTCCACATCAAGACGTACCGGTACCAACGCCGCGTCCGCCCGCGCACCCGCATCAAACAACCGCAAGCCGTCCACCACCGACAACGGCAACACACCACCCCGCGCCATCCGCGAACGATCACCCTCCGACAACCCACCACCCATACCCCCCACACCCGTGTCACCCCAGAGACCCCACGCCAACGAAGCACCCGGCAACCCCTCCGCCACCCGAAACTCCACCAAACCGTCCAAAAACGCATTCGCCGCCGCATAATTCCCCTGCCCCGGCACCCCCAACACACCAGCAGCAGACGAAAACACCACAAACGCATCCAACGCCAAACCCCGCGTCAACTCATGCAAATTCCACCCACCCAACACCTTCGGCCGCAACACCGCACCCAACCGCTCCGCAGTCAGCGAACCCACCAAACCGTCATCCAGCACACCCGCCGCATGCACCACCCCACACAACGGAAACTCCTCAGGAATCCCCGCCAACACCCCCTCCAACGCACCACGATCCGCCACATCACACGCCACCAACTCCACCGATACCGCACCCAACCCCAACAACGACGCCACCAACTCACCCGCACCCTCAGCACCACCACCACGACGACTCGTCAACACCAACCGCCGCACCCCACACACCGACACCAAATGCCGCGCCAACACCACACCCAAACCACCCATACCACCCGTCACCAACACCGTCCCACCCGACGACCAACCACCAGCAACACCATCAACACCCCCAGCCAAACCAGCAGTTACACCCGCACGCACCAGACGCGGAACAAACAACACCCCGCCCCGCAAAGCCACCTGCGGCTCACCCACACCCGTCACCGCATCCAGCGACAACCCCGCATCGTCCACATCCACCAGCACAAACCGCCCCGGATGCTCCGCCTGCGCCGACCGCACCAAACCACCCACCGCAGCACCCGCCAGATCACACACCTCACCACCGCCGGCCGACACCGCGCCCCGCGTCACCACCACCAACGTCGACCCACCAAAACGCTCCTCCCCCAACCACACCTGAAGAGCACCCAACACACCCTCCAACACACCACTCACACCATCCGCACCCCCACCAACATCACCGAACGCCCGCAACACCACAACACCCGGAACCGGCACATCGGCAGCAGCACCCACCACATCGGCAAAATCCACCACACCAGACCCAGCACCCACAGCCACCGAACCCGACCCAGCCGGCACCCAATCCACCCGATACAAGGAGTCGTGGAACTCGGCCCCGCCACCACTGGCCAACTCCGAGGCCTGGGTGGGACGTACGGTCAGCGACTCGATCGAGGCGACCGCTTCGCCGGCCGTGTCGGCGATGTCCACCGCGAAGCTGTCCGCGCCCAACGGCGAGAGCCGTACCCGCAACGCGGACGCACCGGTGGCGTGCAGCGCCACTCCGCGCCACTCCGCGTTAATTCGCAGGTTCACTGCCGCCTCGGCGACCGGCGCGGAGCTCAGGAGTGCCAGGCTCTGCACTGCGGCGTCCAGGGCCGCAGGGTGCAGGCCGAATCGCTCGGCATCCTTTGCCGCCTGCTCAGGCAGGACGACCTCGGCGTACAGTTCCTCGTCATGGCGCCAGGCGGCCTTCAGGCCCTGGAATACCGGCCCGTAGGTCAGCCCCGCATCCGCGTACCGCTCGTACATGTCCTCAACCGAAACCGGCGCCGCCCCCGCCGGAGGCCATACACCGAAAGCGGGCTCGTCCGCGACAGCGCGGACACCGGCATCGAGCACGCCTGTGGCGTGCCGCGTCCACGACGCGTCACCCGCCACATGCTCACCGCGCGAGAACACCCGTACCGCACGCCTACCAGAACCACCCTCAGGCGCACCCACCACCACCTGCACCTGCACACCACCACGCTCCGGCAACACCAACGGCGCCTCCAGCGTCAACTCCTCCAACACCCCACACCCGACCTGATCCCCCGCTCGAATCGCCAACTCCACAAACCCGGTCTCCGGGAACACGACGGAGCCCGCGGCGGCACGGTCGGCCAGCCAGGTGTGCGTAGCCACGGAGAGTCGCCCGGTGAACAGCGCACCGTCGGAGTCCGCCAGCATCATCGCCGCACCCAGCAGCGGGTGATCGGCGGCGTCGAGCCCGATCGAGGCGATGTTTCCGACGGTCGCCACGTTCTTGATCCAGTAGTGCCGGCGCTGGAAGGGGTAGGTGGGCAGGTCGACGGGCCGGGTCGGGCCGCCGGGGTGCAGGGCGGGCCAGTTGACGGTGTGGCCGGTGGTCCAGAGGCGGGCCAGCGCGGTGCGGGTCTCCGTCTGTTCGGGGCGGTTGCGGCGCAGTAGGGAGACGAAGACGGCCGTGGTGTCGTCGGGGAGTGCACCGGGGGCCATGGCGGTGAGGACGGCGTCCGGGCCGACCTCCAGGAACGTCGTCACGCCCTGGTCGGCGAGGGTCTGCACGCCGTCGGCGAAGCGGACCGCCTCGCGGACGTGGGACACCCAGTACTCGGCAGAGGTGATCTCCCCCGCCGTGGCCATGCGGCCGGTCACATTCGAGACCACGGGGATGCGAGGCTCGCTGTAGGCGAGACCCGACACCACCGCCTTGAACTCGTCGAGCATCGGGTCCATCAGGGGTGAGTGGAAGGCGTGCGAGACCTTCAGCCGGGATGTCTTGCCGCCCTGCGCCCGTACCGCCTCCACCACCCCCTCCACGGAGGCCGCAGCCCCGGAAACCACCACCGCGCGCGGCCCGTTGACCGCCGCGACCGCGGCGTCCCCGACCCCGTCGAGCAGCGCGCGGACCTCCTCCTCGGTGGCCTGCACGGCCGCCATCACCCCGCCCTCGGGCAGCGCCTGCATCAGCCGGCCGCGCGCCGCGACCAGCGCACACGCGTCCGCCAACGAGAACACTCCGGCCGCGTGCGCCGCACCGATCTCACCGATCGAATGCCCGGCCAGCACATCGGGCCGCACACCCCACGACTCCACCAGCCGGAACAGCGCCGTCTCCACCGCGAACAGCGCCGGCTGCGCGTACTCCGTACGATCCAGCAGCCCAGCCTCCGCCGACCCCGCCTCAGCGAACAGCACATCCTTCAAAGGCCGTTCCAGCTGAAGGTCGAGATGACCGCACGCCTCGTCCAGCGCGGTCGCGAACACCGGGAAAACGGCGGCCAGTTCACGACCCATACCGACCCGCTGCGCACCCTGCCCCGTGAACAGGAACGCCAGCCGGCCTTCAGCCGCGGCCCCGCTGACTACACCCGGCGCAGGCTCGCCGGCAGCCAGTGCCCGCAGCCCTGCGACCAGTTCATCGCGCCCGGCCCCCGCGACCACCGCACGGTGCTCCAGCTGCGCCCGCGTCGTCGCCAGCGCGACACCCACATCCACCGGATCCGGAGCATCCACACGCCCCATCAGGCCCAACAGCCCCGCCGCCTGCGCACGCAACGCCTCCGCGCTCGCCCCGGAGACCGGCCACAGCACCGGTCCCGTGGTGCTTGTGGAGTCCGAGTCGGGGCGCTCCACGGGCTCCGCCCCCATGGGCTCCGCCGCCGGCGCCTCCTCAAGGATGACGTGCGCGTTCGTACCGCTGATCCCGAACGACGAGACACCCGCCCGGCGCGGCGTCGTGCCGTCCCACTCCACTTCCTCGGTCAGCAGCCGGACATGGCCGGCCGTCCAGTCCACCTTCGTCGACGGCTCGTCCGCGTGCAGCGTCTTCGGCAGGACGCCGGCCCGCATCGCCATGACCATCTTGATGATCCCGGCGACACCCGCAGCGGCCTGCGTGTGACCCATGTTCGACTTCACCGACCCCAGCCACAGGGGGTTCTCCGCCGCACGGTCGCGCCCGTACGTCGCCAGCAGTGCCTGCGCCTCGATCGGGTCGCCCAGGACCGTGCCCGTACCGTGTGCCTCGACCACGTCCACCTGGTCCGCAGACAGCTGCGCGCTCGCCAGCGCGTCCCAGATGACGCGCTGCTGAGACGGGCCGTTCGGCGCGGTGAGGCCGTTGCTTGCGCCGTCCTGGTTCACGGCGGAGCCGCGTACGACAGCCAGTACGGGATGTCCGTTGCGCCGCGCGTCGGACAGCCGCTCCACCAGCAGTACGCCCGCGCCCTCGGACCAGCCGGTGCCGTCCGCCGCCTCGGAGAACGCCTTGCAGCGGCCGTCGGCCGCGAGACCGCGCTGCTTGCTGAACGCGACGTAGGGGCCGGGGGTCGCCATCACGGTCGCGCCGCCTGCGAGCGCGAGGGTGCACTCACCCTTGTGCAGTGCCTGGATCGCGAGGTGCAGTGCGACCAGCGACGACGAGCACGCCGTGTCCACCGTGACGGCCGGCCCCTCCAGCCCGAGTACGTAGGAGATACGGCCGGACAGCACGGCCGCGTTGCTGCCGGTGGCCATGTATGCCTCGGCCTCTTCCGGCAGTTCCAGGTCGAAGTAGGTCTGGCCGTTGGTGCCCATGAAGACGCCCACGCGGCCGCCGTACACCGAGTCCGGCGCGATGCCACCGCGCTCGAAGGCCTCCCAGGAGGCCTCCAGCAGCAGCCGCTGCTGCGGGTCCATCGCCAGTGCCTCGCGCGGCGATATGCCGAAGAAGGCCGGGTCGAACTCCGCGGCGTCGTAAAGGAAGCCGCCCTTGCGCGGGTAGTCCGCGCCGTCATCCGCGCCCGAGCCCGTTCCGGCGTCGGACCCGGTGTCCCAGCCGCGGTCCTCGGGGAAGTCCCCGATCGCGTCGACCCCTCCGGCGATCAGCTGCCACAGCTCCTCGGGCGAACGCACGCCGCCGGGGAGGCGGCAGCTCATCGCGACGATGGCGATGGGCTCCTGTCCGGCGTTCTCGATCTCCCGCAGCTGCTGCTTCGTGGCATGCAGGTCCGCGGTCGTCCGCTTGAGGTAGTCGAGGAGCTTAGCTTCGTTCACGTTCGCCATCAGGGCCTCACCGTGTGTCGTTTCCCGGGAACTGCGCATGCGGGAGGTTCGGGAAGTGGGGTGAATGAGCAGAAGGGGGCTGGGGCGGATCAGTGGGTCAGGAGAGCCCGAGTTCCTTGTCGAGGAAGTCGAAGACGTCCTCGGCCGACGCGGCGCCGAGGCGGTCGGCGACGGTGGGACCCTTTGCCGGCTCGGTGTTCCCCGCGTCGTTGTCGTCGTTGATTCGCGCGTTGAGCCGGGTGACGAGTTCCTGGAGCCGGTGGCTGATCCGGCTGCGTTCGATCTCCTCCACGGAGAGGGCCGCCGCCACGGATTCGATGCGCTCCAGCTCCGCCAGTACGGGTACGGCGGGAGCTGCTCCGCTCGGGCACAGTTCGCCGTGCAGATGCCCGGCCAGCACGTCGGGGTTCGCGTAGTCGAAGAGCAGCGTGGCCGGGAGCTTAAGACCCGTGACGGTACTCAGCCTGTTGCGGAATTCGACGGCGGTGAGCGAGTCGAATCCGAGCTCGTTGAAGGCGCGGCTGGACTGCACCGCGCTGGTGCTGTCGTAGGCGAGGACGAGCGCCACCTGTCCGCGTACCAGGTCCAGCACTTCGCGCCGCTGCTCGCTCTCGGGCAGGGCGGACAGCCGGACAACCAGGTCCGAAGCCGCTTCGGACGGGCCCGCGGGCCCGCCGGTGCCGCCGGCCGCGGTGGCACCGGTGCGTACCTCGGGGAGGCCTGCGATCAGCGGGCTGGACCGGGTCGCCGTGAAACCGGCCGCGAGCTGCGGCCAGTCGGCGTCCAGTACGCCGACGCAGGTCGCCGCCCGGTCCAGGGCCCGCTGAAGGGCCGTCAGGCAGAGTTCGGCGTCCATCGGGGCCAGGCCGCGCCACCAGGAGCGGTCCTGCGAGGCGTCCTCGCCCGCCATGCCGCCACCGTCCCAGGGTCCCCAGGCCACCGAGGTGGCCGCGAGGCCCAGGGCCCGGCGGTGCTGGGCGAGTGCGTCCAGGTAGGCGTTCGCGGCGGCGTAGCTGCCCTGTCCCGCGCTGCCGAGCAGTCCGGCGATCGAGGAGAAGGTGACGAACGCCGTCAGTCCGTGGTGCCTGGTGAGCTCGTGCAGGTGCCGGGCCGCCTCCACCTTCGGGCGCAGTACGCCGGCGAGCCGCTCGGGGGTGATGGACTCCAGCACGCCGTCGTCCAGCACGCCGGCGGTGTGCATGACGGCGGTGAGCGGCTGGTCGTCGGGCAGGCCTTCGAGCAGCGCGGCGAGGGCCGCGCGGTCGGCGACGTCGCAGGCCGCCACGGTGACCCGGGCTCCGAGCGCGGTCAGTTCGGCCGTCAGTTCCTCGGCGCCCGGTGCCTGCGGGCCACGGCGGCTGGTCAGTACGAGATGGGCGGCGCCGCGTTTGGCGAGCCAGCGGGCGACGTGCGCGCCTAGTGCGCCGGTGCCGCCGGTGACCAGGACGGTGCCGTGCGGCGTCCAGTTCCCTGCGGCGGCGGTGTCGCCCTCGGTCGCGGTCTCGTCGTCGCCGTGCGTGTCCGTGTCGCCGCTGCCACGGCTCCCGGTGCCCGCGATGGTCGTGTCGGCGGGGACGTGCACGAGCCGGCGGCCGAAGGTTCCCGAGGCGCGCACCGCGATCTGGTCCTCCGCTCCGGCCCCCTGGTCGGCGGCGCCTCCTGCCAGTACGGACACCAGCCGGGCGGCCGTACGCTCGTCGGCCGTCGGCGGCAGGTCGATCAGGCCGCCCCAGCGCTGCGGCTGTTCCAGGGCGACGACCCTGCCGAGTCCCCACACCTGGGCCTGCTCCGGGTTCGGCAGTTCCTCCGCCCCGCCCACCGCGACCGCGCCGCTGGTCAGGCACCACAGCGGCGCATCGATCGCGGCGTCGCCCAGCGCCTGGGCGAGCGCGAGGGTGGCGGTCAGGCCATACGGGTCGGCGAGAGCGAGCAGGGAGAGCACCGCGCGTACCGGTGAGCCCGCTTCGGACGCGGTACGCAGCCGGTCCGTGAGCGCGGTCCGTGCCGCGGCGGTGCCGGTGGGGTCCCCTTCGCCGGCGAGGGAGGCCAGTTCGGCGGCGTCCACCGTGATGAGGTGTGGCTGCGCGCCCCGGGCGTGCATTGCCTCGCCGAGCCGCTCTGCCCAGCGGCCGGCGGCTGCTCCCTCCGGTGCCAGGACGAGCCAGGTGCCTGCCGCGGCCGCGGTGTCCTGGGCGGGTTCAGCGAGGGGCAGCCAGTCGATCCGGTAGCTCCAGGCGTCGGCGGTCGCCTCCTTCACCCGCTGCGAGCGCCAGGACGCGAGCAGGGGCAGCACGGTGTCCAGCGATTCCCGCTGGGCGTCGCTGTCCGCGTGCAGTGCCTCGGCGAGCGCGCCGGTGTCGGTGCATTCCACGGCGTCCCAGAAGGCCTGGGCGCCCGCGCTGCCGGGCGTGGACCGGATCGTTGTACCGGAGGCGTCGGAGGCGTCGTTCTCCCACCAGTAACGCTGCCGCTGGAACGGGTAGGTGGGCAGCTGCACCCTGCGCCCGCCCCAGCCCGCGGCGGTCGCGGGCCAGTCGACCGCCGTACCGCGTACGTGCAGTTCGGCGAGCGCGGTGGTCAGCGACTGCGCCTCGGGGCGGTCGGCGCGCAGCACCGGTACGAAGGTGGTGCTCCGGGAGTCGGTGTCGTCCGTCACGCACTGCTGGGCGAGGGCGGTGAGGGTGGCGCTGGGACCCAGCTCGACGAAGGTGCTGACGCCGTGTTCACGCAGGGTGGCGATGCCGTCGCTGAAGCGGACCGTCTCGCGTACGTGCCGCACCCAGTAGTCGGCAGAAATCAACTCGCCCTCGGTGCAAAGCTTTCCGGTGAGATTGGAGACGACAGGGAGCTGCGGCGCGTGCATCGGGAGGTCCGCGACGATCTTACGGAAGTCCGCGAGCATCGGGTCCATGCGGGGCGAGTGGAAGGCGTGGCTGACGCGCAGTCGTGACGTCTTGCGGCCCTGTTCCCGGAGCTGTTCCGCGACGCGCAGGACGGCATCCTCGTCGCCGGAGAGCACCACGGCCGACGGGCCGTTCACGACGGCCACGGCGATCCGTTCGCCTTCGCCGAGCAGTGGGAGTACGTCCTCCTCGGACGCCTCGACGGCGACCATCGCGCCGCCTGCGGGCAGTTCCTGCATCAGCCGGCCCCTGGCCGCCACCAGCGCGCAGGCGTTCGCCAGGGTGAACACACCTGCGGCGTGCGCCGCTGCGATCTCCCCGATCGAGTGGCCGATCACCAGGTCGGGGCGTATCCCCCAGCTCTCCAGCAGGCGGAATAGTGCCACCTCGACGGCGAAGAGTGCGGCCTGCGCGTAGCCCGTACGGTCCAGTTCTTCCGCGCCCCGCTCGTCCTTGGACCGCCACATCACGTCACGGACGGGTGTCTCCAGCCTCGGGTCCAGTTCTGCGCAGACCGCGTCGAGCGCCGCCGCGAAAGCGGGCTGGGAGGCGTACAACTCCTGTGCCATGCCGGGGCGTTGAGCACCCTGGCCGGTGAACATGAAGGCGGTGCGCCCGCCCGGTCCCTGCGGCGTACCGAATACCAGTCCCGCGCTGTCGTCACCTGCGGCCAGTGCGTCCAGCCGGCGCAGCAGGCTGTCGTGGTCGTCCGCGACGACGACAGCCCGCTGATCGAAGACTGCCCGGGTGGTGGCCAGCGAGAACGCGACGTCCGCGGCCGTGTCGCGGCCGTCGGCGGTGAGGTGGGCACGCAGCCGGCCTGCCGACTCGCGCAGCGCCCGTTCGTCGCGCGCCGACAGCAGGTACGGAAGCACCTGCGGCTCAGCGGGGGCCGTGGGCGCTCCGGACGGTTCAGCTGCTTCGGATGCCTCGGACGCGGCTTCGGCGGGCGCTTCCTCGATGATGATGTGCGCGTTCGTACCGCTGAGTCCGAAGGAGGAGACGCCCGCCCGGCGCGGCGCGTCGCTGTGCCAGGCGACCGGCTCGGTCAGCAGCCGTACGTTCCCGGTGGTCCAGTCGACCTGCGGTGTGGGCTCGTCCACGTGCAGTGTGCGGGGCAGCACCTGGTGCTGAATCGCCTGCACCATTTTGATGATGCCGCTGACGCCTGCGGCGGCCTGCGCGTGCCCCATGTTCGACTTCACCGAGCCGAGCCACAGGGGGCTTTCGGCGGGGCGGTCCTGGCCGTAGGTGGCGAGGAGCGCCTGCGCCTCGATGGGGTCGCCGAGTACGGTGCCCGTGCCGTGTGCCTCGACCGCGTCGACGTCCTTGGTGGTGAGTCCCGCGTTGTTGAGGGCCTGACGGATGACGCGCTGCTGGGCGGGGCCGTTGGGGGCGGTGAGGCCGTTGCTTGCGCCGTCCTGGTTCACGGCGGAGCCGCGTACGACTGCCAGTACGGGGTGCCCGTTGCGCCGCGCGTCCGAGAGACGCTCCACCAGCAGCACGCCCACGCCCTCGGACCAGCCCGCGCCGTCCGCCGCGCCGGCGAAGGACTTGCATCGCCCGTCCGAGGCGAGCCCGCGCTGCCGGCTGAACTCGATGAACATCTCCGGTCCGGCCATCACGGTCACGCCGCCGGCCAGCGCCAGCGAGCACTCGCCGTTGCGCAGCGCCTGCGCGGCCAGATGCAGCGCCACCAGCGAGGACGAGCACGCCGTGTCGACCGTCACCGCGGGGCCCTCGAAGCCGAAGGTGTAGGCGACCCGGCCGGACACGAGGCTGCCGGCCGCGCTGCCGCCGGCGTAGTCGTGGTACATCAGGCCGGCGAACACCCCGGTCCTGCTGCCCTTGAGCGTGGCCGGGTCGATGCCCGCGCGCTCGAACGCCTCCCAGCTGGTCTCCAGCAGCAGCCGCTGCTGGGGGTCCGTCTCCGGCGTCTCCCTGGGGCTGAGACCGAAGAACACCGGGTCGAACTCCGCGGCGTCGTACAGGAATCCGCCCTCGCGCACATAGCTGCGGCCGGGGCGACCCGGCGCGGGGTCGTACAGCGAGTCCATGTCCCAGCCGCGGTCGTTGGGGAACTGACCGACCACATCGGTGCCTTCGTCCACCACCCGCCACAGGTCCTCGGGAGATGTGACGCCGCCCGGGTAGCGGCAGCCCATGGCGACGATCGCGATCGGCTCGTGCTTGCCGTCCTCCACCTCGCGCAGACGGCGGCGGGTCTCCTGGAGGTCAGCCGTCGCACGCCGCAGGTACTCACGCAGTTTCTGGTCGTTCGCCATCGGTGTCTGAGCCAATCTGAGGTCTGTCGAGCGATTCGGGGCGGGCGGAGCGGAAATACGGGGAGGGCATCCGGGCCGTCGGTGCCGTCGGCCCGGCTCCTGCTACGGGAGTCCGATTTCGCCGTCCAGAGCGGCGAACAGTTCGTCGTCGGTGGCCGACTCGTAATCCGCACGGACTACGGCGTCCTGCCCCGCACCGCGCCGGTCCCGCCATTTGCGTACCAGTGTCTCCAGTAGCGCGGCGACTTCCGCATGCTCCCCGTCGCGCTGGCCCTCGTCCGGGGGCGAGGCGAGCAGAGCCGATTCCAGGCGGTCGATCTCGGCGAACAGCGACTGCCCCGAGGAAAGGGCCGGCACGAGCTCGGCCGCCAGGTGCGCGGCCAGCACGGCCGGCGCGGGGAAGTCGAAGACGAGGGTCGCCGGCAGCCGCAGGCCGGTGGCCGCGCCCAACAGGTTGCGCAGATCGACGGCCGCCAGTGAATCGAAGCCGATGTCCTTGAACGCCCGCTCAGGGTCGATGTGTTGGCCGCTGCCGTGACCGAGCACGGCTGCCGCGCTGTCCCGGACCAGATCGAGGAGGAGGAGGTCGCGGTCGGCCTCCGACAGGCCGGACAGCCGCAGCGAGAGCGCTTCGGCGGCCGCCGCAGGAGCCGCTGTCGCCGCGGCCGGGACGGCGCGGCGCATCGGATTGCGTACGAGCGTACGAAGCAGCGCGGGCACCGGTCCGCCCGGCGAGCGCAGCACCGCCGCCTCCAGCCCGACCGGTACGAGCACCGGGGCATCGACAGCCATGGCCGAATCCAGCAGGGCCAGCGCCCGGCCGGTGGGCAGCGGGCGCATGCCCATCCGCCGTATCCGTTCCAGATCGGCCTCGGTCAGCCGGCCCGCCATGCCCTGGGTCTCGGCCCACAGGCCCCAGGCGAGGGAGAGAGCAGGCAGGCCCTGGGTCCTGCGGTGGCGGGCGAGGGCATCGAGGAAGACGTTCGAGGCGGCGTAGTTGGCCTGTCCGGCGCCGACGAAGAGGCCTGCGGTGGAGGAGAACAGCACGAAGGCGACAAGTGGTTGATGCTGCGTCAGCTCGTGCAGATGCCAGGCTGCGTCCGCCTTGGGACGCAGTACCGAGTCCACGCTTCGCGCGGTCTGCGTCTCGATCAGGCTGTTGTCGGCCACACCTGCTGTATGGATCACAGCCGTGAGGGGGTGACAGGACGGGATCTCGGCGAGCAGCTTCTCCAGTGCGGCGCGGTCCGCGACATCACATGCCACCGGTACCGCTTCGGTCCCGAACTCGGCCAGTTCTTGAGCAAGTTCAAGAGCACCGGGCGCCTTCTCACCGCGACGGCTGACCAGCAGCAGCCGACGGGCGCCGTGCCGCGCGGCCAGGTGGCGGGCGACAGCGGCACCGAGGCCGCCGGTTCCGCCCGTGATCAGTACGGTGCCTTCCGGATCCCCCCGGGGCGCGCCGATGACCTCGACTGCGCTCTGCTGCTCTCTCACGAGCCGCGGTTCCAACAACTTGCCGTCACGCAGAACGAGTTCGGTTCCGTCAGTGGCTGCAGCAGATCGCAGAAGCTGCGCGGAGGCCGGGGTGCCGTCCCAGTCGAGGAGCAGCAGCCTCCCACCGGGTTGTTCGGCCTGTGCGGAACGCACCAGGCCCCACAACGGAGCGTGAGCCAGGTCCACGGCCGTGCCGGGCTCGGCGTCTGGGCCGGCCGCGCCGCTGGTGAGGATCACCAGCCGGGAGTCGACGAACCTCGGGTCGGCCAGCCACTCCTGCACGGCCTCCAGCACACGGACCATCGCGGTGCGCATACGGTCCAGCAGACCGGTTCCGTGATCCTCGCCTCCTGTGCACGCGAGGGCTCCTGTGCATGCGAGGGCCACGAAGTCCGGTACGGGGCCGGACGTCGCCCTGAGTGCCGCGAGATCGGAGAACACCGGAGCCTCGGCGCCGAAAGCCGCCACGAGCCGGTCGTCCTCGCTGCTGCCGATGACCGCCCAGCTGCCGGCCGGTTCCTCGGACGGAGACCATCCGGCCCGCTCGGCCCAGCTCGGCCGCAGCAGTGCGTCGTCGTCACTACCGGCCGCCGCCAGCTGTTCGGCGCTGACGGCACGCGCGGCCAGCGAACGTATCGATATCACCGGAGCACCGGTCGAGTCCGTGGCCAGCACTGACGCCTCGTCAGGACCATGGGACGTCACGCGTACACGCAATGAGGTAGCACCTGCCGCGTGCACCGAAACGCCGCTCCACGCGAAGGGCAGCCGCGGCCCTTCGGCACTGGCCTGGCTGTCGCCCTCATCAAAGAGATTGGCATGGAGGGCGGCGTCGAGCAGGGCCGGATGGACGCCGAAGGCGCCGGCGTCCTGGTGAGCTTCCGGGGGGAGGGCGACTTCGGCGTAGATGTCGCTGCCGGCGCGCCAGGCGGCCTTGAGCCCCTGGAACACGGGGCCGTAGTGGTAACCCTGAGTGGCGAGGTCTTCGTAGGTGTCGTGCAACGTGATGGGATGGGCGCCGGTGGGCGGCCAGTTGCTGAGATCGGAGATGGAGTCAGCCTCGACCGAGGGGAGTTGGGGAATGAGAGTGCCTTGGGCGTGCTGAGTCCAGGGCGCATCACTGGGTACGTCGCCCGAGTCCGGGCGTGAGTGGATGGTGAGGGTGCGGCGGTCGGACGCGTCAGGGGGCCCGACCGTGATCTGGAGCTGGAGAGCCTGCTCCGGGGCGAGAACGAACGGCGCCTGGAGGGTGAGCTCTTCGAGGTGGGGGGTGCCGGTGTGGTCACCGGCGTGGATGGCGAGTTCGACGAGAGCGGTGCCGGGCAGAAGCACGGCGCCCATGATGCGGTGGTCGGCCAGCCAGGGGTGGGTGCGGGTACTGATGCGCCCGGTGAGGATGGATTCGTCGGTGCCGGCGCGGTGGAGTACGGCGCCGAGCAGGGGGTGACGGGCGGAGGCCTGGCCGAGGGTGGTGACGTCGCCGGCGCCCGGGGCCGACTCCAGCCAGTAGCGCCGGCGTTGGAAGGGGTAGGTGGGGAGGTCGACGTGCCGGGCGGTTCCTGTGGTGTGCAGGGCGGGCCAGTGGACGGTGTGCCCACTGGTCCAGAGGCGGGCCAGGGCGGTGAGGGTCTCGGCCTGCTCGGGGCGGTTGCGGCGCAGGAGCGGGACGAACACGGCTGTGGTGTCGTCGGGGAGGGCGTCGGGGGCCATGGCGGTGAGGACCGCGTCGGGGCCGATTTCGAGGTAGGTGGTGATGCCTTCGGTGGCCAGGGCGCGTATGGCGTCGTTGAAGCGGACGGCTTCGCGGACGTGGGTCACCCAGTAGTCGGGGGACGTGAGCTCACCCGGCGTGGCGGTGCGTCCGGTGACGTTCGAGACGACCGGGGTACGGGGCTCGCTGTAGGCGAGGCCCGACACCACCGTGCGGAACTCGTCCAGGATCGGGTCCATCAGCGGGGAGTGGAAGGCGTGCGAGACCTTCAGGTACGAGGTCTTGCCGCCCTGGGCGCGTACCGCCTCCACGACCTTGTCGACGGAGGCCGCCGTGCCGGAGACCACCACTGCGCGAGGGCCGTTGACCGCCGCGATCGCCGCGTTGCCGACGCCGTTGAGGTGGGTGCGGACATCGTCTTCGGTGGCCTGGAGGGCGGCCATGGTGCCGCCGTCGGGCAGGGCCTGCATGAGCCGGCCGCGCGCGGCGACCAGGGTGCAGGCGTCGGCGAGGGAGAACACGCCGGCGGCGTGCGCCGCGCTGATCTCGCCGATGGAGTGCCCGGCCAGCAGATCGGGGCGTACACCCAGCGACTCCATCAGGCGGAACAGGGCCGTCTCGACAGCGAACAGGGCGGGCTGGGCGTACTCCGTCCGGTCCAGCAGCACCGCCGGGTCCGAACCCTCCTGAGCGAAGAGCACGTCTTTCAGGGGGTGGTCCAGCAGGGGGTCCAGGTGTCCGCACACCTCGTCCAGGGCTGCCGCGAACACCGGAAAGGCTGCGGCGAGTTCGCGTCCCATACCGGGGCGCTGCGCGCCCTGTCCGGTGAACAGGAAGGCCAGCCGCCCCTCAACCTGCGTGCCCCGCACGACACCCGCCTCCTCGCCGGCCTCCAGTGCCCGTAGCCCGGACAGCAACTGCCCACGCTCCGCACTGGTGACCACCGCACGACGCTCCAGCTGCGCACGGGACGTGGCCAGGGCCAGGGCCACATCCACCGGATGAGGGGCCTCCGCCCCTTCCAGCAGGCCCACCAGACCGGCCGCCTGTGCCCGCAGCGCACCATCGGTCCGCGCGCTGAGCAACAGTGGCAGCGTCGGCTGCGCGGCATCCTGACGCTCCGGGGCCGCCTCCTCCTGGGGCGCCTCTTCGATGATCACGTGCGCGTTCGTCCCGCTGATCCCGAACGACGAGACTCCCGCCCGGCGCGGCCGCTCACTGTCCCAGGCCACCGCCTCGGTCAGCAGCTCCACCCGCCCCACCGTCCAGTCCACCTTCGACGACGGCTCATCCACATGCAACGTCTTGGGCAGCACACCATGACGCATCGCCATGACCATCTTGATGATCCCGGCCACACCCGCCGCAGCCTGTGTATGACCCAGATTCGACTTCACCGATCCGAGCCACAGTGGGCCCTGGTCCGAACGGTTCTGACCGTACGTCGCCAGCAGCGCCTGCGCCTCGATCGGGTCGCCGAGCTTCGTACCCGTACCGTGCGCCTCCACCGCGTCCACGTCAGCCGGACGCAGCCGCGCGTTTGCCAGTGCCTGCAGGATGACCCGCTGCTGCGACGGGCCGTTCGGCGCCGTCAGACTGCTGCTTGCCCCGTCCTGGTTGACCGCGCTGCCCCGTACCACTCCCAGCACGCGGTGGCCGTTGCGCTGGGCGTCGGAGAGCCGCTCCACCAACAGCACACCCACACCCTCGCCCCACCCGGTGCCGTCCGCGGCTTCGGCGAAGGCCTTGCAGCGGCCGTCGGCCGCGAGCCCGCGCTGCCGGCTGAACTCGGTGAAGGTGTCGGGCGTCGACATCACCGTCACACCGCCGGCCAGGGCCAGCGAGCATTCGCCGTTGCGCAGCGCCTGTACCGCCCAGTGCAGCGCCACCAGCGACGACGAGCACGCCGTGTCCACCGTCACCGCCGGGCCTTCCAGCCCCAGGGCGTAGGAGACGCGGCCCGACACGACGCTGCCTGAATTGCCGTTGCCGATGTACCCGTCCACCTCGTCCGGAATGCTGGACAGGCGCGAGGCGTAGTCGTGGTACATCACTCCGGCGAAGACACCGGTCCGACTGCCGCGCAGTGAGTGCGGGTCGAGCCCGGCGCGCTCCAGTGCTTCCCAGGAGGCCTCCAGGAGCAGCCGCTGCTGCGGGTCCATCGCCAGCGCCTCACGCGGGCCGATGCCGAAGAACTCGGCGTCGAAGTCGGCCGCGTCGTGCAGGAATCCGCCCTCACGGGCATAGGTCTTACCGGGCTGGTCAGGGTCGGGGTCGTACAGTCCCTCGATGTCCCAGCCACGCCCGGCAGGGAATCCGGAGATTCCGTCCCGGCCGGTTTCCAGTAGTTGCCACAGCTCCTCGGGAGATGTGACGCCACCCGGATAGCGGCAGCTCATGCCGACGATCGCGATGGGCTCGTGTTCCCTGCGCTCGGCTTCGCGCAACTGGCGGCGTGCCTCCCGAAGATCGGCCGTCGCTCGCTTGAGGTAGTCGAGAAGCTTCTTCTCGCTTTCCACCCAAGAACCCCCTGAACCCGGTCGGATTGTCCATCCGAACGCTACGGGCGGCCCTCATCCGCCGACCACCCATAACCCCCCCTAGCCACCCCTACTAGCGGTCGCCGACAGGGGCCCCTACGCAAATACCGAAGCTATGGGCACTCTTAAGAATCACTTGGTGAACCACCATATCCAGGGGTCGGCGAAGAAGCCCTTCAACTAAGGGCTCATAGGGGTTGCTAGGGGTCTGCCTGACTACTTCGCTGCTATAGCGTTCTTCCCGTTGAAGGCTGCGAAACATTGACCTGGGGTGGGAATATGCCCGCGACACCGACCGCCAGAGGAACCGCCCCCTTCGGCGATTACAAGACCTGGTACCGCGTCACCGGGGATCTCCGCTGCGGACTGCCGCCCGTCGTCGTACTGCACGGTGGTCCCGGCAGCACGCACGACTACCTGCTGAGCATGACGGCCCTGGCGGAGGCCGGCCGGCCGGTAGTCCACTACGACCAGCTGGGGAACGGCGGGTCGACGCGGCTGCCGGACAACGGGACGGACTTCTGGACCGTCCAGCTCTTCCGGGACGAACTCGACAACCTGTTGCGGCACCTCGGGGTGGCCGACAACTACATTCTGTTCGGTCAGTCCTGGGGCGGGATGCTGGCCGCGGCTCATGCCTCCGACCGGCCGGCCGGACTACGCGGCCTGGTGATCGCCAACTCACCGGCGTCGATGCCGCTGTGGCTCCAGGAGATGAAGGTGCTCAGGGAGCAGCTTCCGCCAGAGGTGCAGGAGACGCTGCTCCAGCACGAGGCCGCGGGCACCACGGACACCGACGAATACTTCGCGGCCATGCGGGTCTTCTACGACCGTCATGTGTGCCGCGTCCTTCCGTGGCCCCGGGACTATCTGGCCACCTTCATGGAGATCAATGACGATCCGACCGTCTACCACGCCATGAACGGGCCCAATGAATTCCATGTCATCGGGACGCTCAAGGACTGGTCGGTCGAAGACCGGCTGCCGCACATCGAAGTACCGACCCTATTGATCAGCGGGCGTTACGACGAGGCCACGCCGGCCACCGTCCGACCCTATTTCGAGCGCATACCGAAAGTGCGCTGGGAAATCTTCGAGGAATCCAGTCACATGCCGCACATCGAAGAGCCCGAGCGTTTCACCTCGGTCATGGTCGGTTTTCTCAAGGAAATCCAAGAACACCAAGAACTCAACAACTTGAAGGATGAGGCACGCGGGTGACCACTGCTCAGGAGGTTCGCGCATATCCGTTCAGCGAGCCGGACCGGCTCATACTCGACCCCATGTACGCGAAGCTGCGTACGGAGGAACCGCTGAGCCGGGTGCAGTTCCCGATCGGCGAACCCGCCTGGCTGGCCACGCGCTACCAGGACGTACGCACCGTCCTGGCCGACCCCCGCTTCAGCCGGGCGATGGCCAGGACGCGCAACCAGCCGCGCACCCACCCCGGCGAGCACTTGGACGACGGCCTGGTCGGCATGGACGCACCGGACCACGCCCGACTTCGCAAGCTGGTCGCCAAGGCGTTCACCGGGCGCCGCGTGGAGCTGATGCGCGCGGACACCCAGCGGATCGTGAACGGCCTGGCCGACACCATGGTCGAGCAGGGCGGCCCCTTCGAGATGGTGGAGAACTTCGCCGTCCCCGTGCCGGTGACGGTGATCTCCGAGATGCTGGGTGTGCCGGCGGCGGACCGCCCCAAGCTGCGCGTCTGGTCCGAGGCGATGGTCTCCACGACGGCGCTGCCGTGGGAAGAGATGGAGCGCAACGCCAAGGAGCTGTTCGCCTACATCGGCGAGCTGGTCGCGGAGCGGCGTCGCAATCCCACCGAGGACCTGCTCGGCGCGCTGGTCAAGACGCGTGACGAGGACGGCGACCGGCTGAGCGAGGAGGAGCTGGTCATGCATGTGACCGGTGGCCTGCTCATCACCGGCACCGAGACGACCGCCTCGCAGATCCCCAACTTCCTCTACGCACTGCTCAGCCAGCGCGACCAGTGGGAACTGCTCTGCTCGAAACCGGAGTTGGTGCCGCAGGCGGTCGAGGAACTGGTGCGCTGGATCCCGCTGAACTACTCCGCGATGTTCGCCAGGTACGCCCTGGAGGACGTCCAGTTCGGTGATGTCACGGTGAAGGCCGGTGAACCGGTGCTCGGTTCGGTGGCCTCGGCCAACCGCGACCCCGAGATCTTCGAGGACCCCGAGCGGCTCGACGTGACCCGCGAGAACAATCCGCACATCGGCTTCGGTCACGGGCCGCACCACTGTCTGGGCGCCCAGCTCGCGCGGATGGAGCTCCAGAGCGTGCTGAGCACCCTCATCGAGCGCTTCCCCACCCTGGACATCGCCGATGTCGAGGACAGTGTCGTCTGGAAGCAGGGAATGCTGGTGCGCGGTCCGAAGCGGCTGCGAGTGACTTGGTGAGCAGTTGGGCCATCGCCGTCGACCGGACGGCCTGCATCGGCGCGTCGGTGTGCGCCAATTACGCGCCCGGCCACTTCGAGTTGCGGTCCGGCAAGTCCTACCCGCGGGTCGGGACGACGGAACCCGACGAGGCGGCGCTGGACGCCGCGGAGACCTGCCCGGTGTCCGCGATCACGGTGCACGACACCAGCACCGGCGTGCTGCTCGCTCCCGAGGAGTAGCGGTACGGGTACGGGCACCGCTCCCCGTACCCGTCCGCCCCGCCCGCTCCATCACCCCCGCCACTCAACGTCTGTGCCTCCGTATGCCTGTACATCTCGAAGGGACCATGCACATGACCACCGCATCCCCGACCGGTACCGCGATGATCTTCCCCGGCATGGGGCCCACCCCTTTCGCGGAGGTCGGGAAGTTCATGGTCATCAACCCCTACGCCCGGAAGCTGATCGCCACCGCCGACCAGGTCCTCGGGTACTCGCTGCTCGACCGCTACCGGCAGACCGAGGGCGACTACAGCGAATACGCCCAGGTCGCGTTCATGGTCAACTCGCTGGCGCTGGCCCAGTGGGCCGGGCACACGCTGGGTGTCGAGGCCGAGCTGTGCACGGGCCCGAGCTTCGGCGAGAAGCCGGCCGCCGCGTTCAGCGGCGCGCTGGACTTCCCCGACGCCGTCCGCGCCACCGCCGGATTCGCGCGCCTGCTGGAGGACTACTTCAGTACGGAGTTCAAGGACCTGGTCACCCACTCCTTCGTGCGTGTGCCCGAGGACAAGCTGCGAGAAGTACTGGCGGAGCTGGACGAACGCGGCGAGACGTACGAGATCTCCTGCTACATCGACGACGACTTCTACATGCTCACGCTGCGCGAGCACAACCTCGAATGGCTGAAGCCCAGGCTGCGTTCACTGGGCGGCATGTCGCTGTACTCGATGCGGCCGCCGATGCACTGCTCGGCATTCGGAGGACTGCGCGCCCGCGCCCAGGAAGAGGTCTTCGGGCCCCTGGACTTCGCCGACCCGCGGATCCCGGTCGTCGCGGATCAGGACGGCTCGCTGATCACCACGGGTGAGGGGGTGCGCACCATGCTGCTGGACAGCTGCGTACGCCCGATGCGCTGGCCCGCGGTCGTCGACGCGCTGCGCGAAGCCGGCGTCGGCACCGTGTGCGTGGCCGGTAAGGACAGTCTCTTCGGCCGGGTGCGGCGCACGACGTCCAACTTCGAGGTGGTACCGGTCACGCCGCGGGTCGCTCTCCAGCCGAGGCCGCAGCCCGCCCGTACCTGAACCGTTCCTCTCTCACCTCCTCCGAAAGGTAATTCACCATGTGGGACCAGAAGTTCGAGGATCTGCTACGCAGGTTCCTGCCGTTCCTCGGCGCCGGCGAGAAGCTCGCCGAGGACACCACGCTGCGCGACCTGGGCCTGGACTCGCTCGGCATCGTCGAGCTGCTCGCGGCGCTGGAGCAGACGTACGACGTGCGGTTCCAGGACGAGGCACTCGGCCAGGAGACGTTCCAGACCCCCGGTGTGCTGTGGAAGGTGCTGTCCGGTCTGGTCGAGGAGCAGGCCGCCTGAATCCGCGGCACCCGGGACCCGCAGGGTCGAGCATCGAAGGAGGAGCAGTGGACGCAGCCATGGGAGAGGCGCTGCACGGGCGTTTTCTGCGCGGAGTCGACCTGGCGCCGCGCAACGACGCGGTACGGGTCGGGGCCGACTCGGTCACGTACGAGCAGGCGCACGAGCGGGCGCTCGTCTGGGCAGGTGCGCTGCTGCGCGCGGTGCGCAAACCGCCGGGCACCGTGGCGGTGCTGGCGGCGAAGGGAGTCGACGCGTACGTCGGCATCCTCGCCGCGCTGTACGCGGGAGCCACCGTCGTGCCGCTGCAACCGAGCTTCCCCCCGGCGCGCACCCGCCGCATGATGCGGGCCGCTCAGGTGTCCGCCGTCATCGCCGACGCGGCCGGCTGGGCGCAGTTGCCGGAGCTGATGGCGCCGGGGCCGGACGGCGAGGAGCCGCTCGACACTGGTGGCCCCGACGCCGTACTGCCCGTCCTCGCGCCCGGTTGCGGACCCGGTACGCATCCGAGTGTCGACCGGATCGTCCCGGAAGCGGCCGGCGCGCTGAGCGAGCCGCGCCCGGTGCGGCCGGCCGACGCGGCGTACGTGTTGTTCACCTCCGGGTCGACGGGCCGCCCCAAGGGCGTGCCGATCAGCCACGGAAGTGCCTCGCACTACTTCCGGCTCCAGGACGAGCGTTACGACTTCACGCCGCAGGACGTCTTCTCCCAGACCTTCGACCTCAACTTCGACTGCGCGATGTTCGATCTGTTCTGCGCCTGGGGTGCGGGGGCGACCGCACTGTGGGCGCCGCCCGGTGCGTACCGCGCGATGCCGACCTTCCTGGCCGAGAGCCGGACGACGGTGTGGTTCTCCACGCCCAGCGCGATCCCGCTGGTGCGCCGGCTCGGCGGGCTGGTTCCCGGCGCGCTGTCCGGACTGCGCTGGAGCTTCTTCGCCGGTGAGGCACTGACCTGTCAGGACGCCACCGACTGGCAGACGGCCGCGCCGCATTCGACGCTGGAGAACCTGTACGGACCGACCGAGCTGACGATCACGATCGCCGCGCACCGGTGGGAGCCGGAGCGTTCCCCGGGGATCGCGGTGAACGGTGTGGTGCCGATCGGCCGGGTCAACGACGGACACGACCACCTCCTGCTCGACGAAGGCGGTCAACCTGCATCCAGTGAGGGTGAGTTGTGTGTGACGGGACCTCAGATGGCTCGCGGCTACCTGGATCCGGCCGACAATGAAGGCCGCTTCCTGGAGCACGACGAGCGCACCTGGTACCGCACCGGAGACCGGGTCCGGCGAATCGGCGAGGACGGCGAACTCGCCTACCTGGGACGGCTGGACTCGCAGGTGCAGATCGCGGGATGGCGCGTGGAGCTCCCCGAGATCGACCACGCGCTGCGCGGCTGCGAGGGCGTCACCGAGGCGGTCACGGTCGATGTGGCCGGCGCTTCGGGCACCGAACTCGCGGTCTTCTACACCGGTTCGGCCGTGCCCGCCGCCACGTTCGCCCGGCAGCTGCGGGCGGTCCTGCCGCAGGGCATGACGCCCAGGCACTACTGGCGGCTGGACGAGTTCCCGCTCAATTCCAACCGGAAGACCGACCGGGGTGTACTGCGGGGCCGTGCCGAGGCGTGGCTGGGAGCGGCCCGTACGCACAGCGCCCCCGGCGCCACCACTGAGACCACCAGCACGTCCAGCAAGCCCAGCACGCCGACGACCTGACAGGAGAAGAGCGTTGGACAGCACTTCCGGCGCGGTGCACGGGGTCCCCGTGCCCGGCCACAGTCATGGCAGCCTTGTCCACACCCTGCTGGACGAGGCCGTCTCCTCCACGCCCTCATCGGCGGCGGTCAGCGACGCCGACGGGCAGTGGAGCTACGCCCGTCTCGACAAGTACAGCCGCGCCTTCGCCGACTGGCTGGAGGCGCAGGGTCTCGGACCGGGCGATCGCCTGGTCGTACAACTGCCGACCAACCGGGAACTGGTCGCCCTGTTCTACGGCGCGTCCCGGCGCGGAGTCGTCTTCGTACCGCTCAACCCGAACATGAAGGCATTCCACCTGCGTTCGGTGCTGGAGAACGCCGAGCCCGCCCTGGTCGTCGGCGCCGAGGGACAGCACGAGACGCTCAGCACGGTCACCACGGCCCCCGTCCACCCGTTCGGCGGTGTGTGGAGCGAGGTGGAGAAGATCGCCGACCGGGGTCCGCGGCCGCAGACGGCGGTCGACGTCGCGCCGGACCAGCCCGCGGTCCTCGTCTACACCTCGGGCAGCACCGCCGCCCCGAAGGCGGTGATCTGCCCGCACGCGCAGATCACCTTCGCCACCCGGTCGATGGTCCAGGTGCTCGGCTACCGCCCCGACGACGTGGTGTTCTGCCGCTTCCCGATGTCCTGGGACTACGGCCTGTACAAGGTCCTGATGTGCGCGGTCGGGCGCAGCGAAATCGTGCTGGCCGACGGCGAGTCGGACCTCCGGCTGCTGTCCGCCATCAGGGACAGCGGGGCCACCGTCGTCCCGATCGTGCCGTCGCTGGCCGCCATGATCGCCACGCTGGCGCGCCGCTCCGAGAATCCCGCGCCCCTGGTGCGGATGTTCACCAACACCGGTGCCGCACTGCCCCAGCCGACCATCGAGACGCTGCGCGACGCGTTCCCCGGTGTGCGTGTGGTCCGCCAGTTCGGGCAGACCGAATGCAAGCGCGTCTCCATCATGCCGCCGGGGCAGGACCGCGAGCGGCCCGACTCGGTCGGTCTGCCGCTGCCCGGCACCCGGGTCCTCATCCTGGGCGAGGACGGCGAGCCCGTGCCCGCCGGGGAGTCCGGCGAGATCGTCGCCGCGGGCCCGCACGTGATGCCCGGGTACTGGCGCAATCCGGAGGTGAGCGCGCGCAACTTCCGCCGCCACGAGCCCTCCGGAGAGCTGCGGCTGCACACCGGGGACTACGGCTCTCTCGACGAGGACGGCTATCTGTACTTCCAGGGCCGCCGCGACGACATGTTCAAGCGCAAGGGCATCCGGATGAGCACCATCGAGATCGAGGCCGCCGCCATGGACATTCCCGGCGTGCGGCAGGCGGCGGTGCTGCCGCCCTCGGACCGGCACGACCTGGCGCTGTTCGTGGAGTCCGATCTCGCGCCACACGCGATCCTGCGCGAGCTGGCAGGCCGGCTGGAGCGGCAGAAGGTTCCCGCGACCTGTCGGGTACTCAGTGACTTCCCCCTCACCCTGCACGGCAAGAACGAGAAGAAGCAGCTCGCCGAGCTGCTCGACGGGAGCGACCAGTGACTCGGTACACCGAGCTGGCCGAGCGGTACGGTACTCCGCTGTACGTGTACGACCTGGACCGGATCGCCGCGGCGCGGCAGGACCTGTTCGACGCTCTGCCTGAACCGTTCAGTCTGTTCAGCGCGGTCAAGGCCAATCCGCACCCGGAGGTGCTGCGCGCCCTTGGCGCGGGCGACGGGCGCGTCTGCCGGGCCGAGATCAGCTCGCTGGGCGAGTTGGCCGCCGCACTGGAGGCCGGGTTCGATCCGGCGGAGATCCTTTACACCGGTCCTGGCAAGACGGACGGCGAGCTGATCGACGCCATCGGCGCCGGGGTGCGGCTGTTCTCGGTGGAGTCCCTCACCGACATGGAGCATGTGGGCGCCGCCGCCGGTGTCCAGGGGGTGGTGGCCGACTGTCTGCTGCGCATCAACAGCGCCTCGGCCAGCGCCACCACCAGCATCCGCATGACCGGCACGCCCTCGCAGTTCGGCATCGACACCGAGACGCTGGGCGAGATGCTGCCCAAACTGCGCGCGGTGCCCGGCACCCGGGTCGCGGGTGCGCACTTCTTCCCGCTCAGCAATGCCAGGGACGAGGACAGCCTGGTCGGGGAGTTCCGGCACACGTTGTCGGTCGCCGCCGATCTCGAGAGCGAACACGGGCTGCCGCTGCGGTTCCTGGACATCGGCGGCGGCTTCGCCGCACCGTACGCCGTGCCCGGTGAGCGCCCGGTGTACGAGAAGCTGCGCGAGGGGCTGGAGACCACGCTGGACGAGCTGTTCCCCGACTGGCGCCGGGGCACACCGCACCTCGCCTGCGAGTCCGGCCGCTATCTGGTGGGCGACAGCGGTGTGTTGCTGACCCGGGTGGTCAACATCAAGGAGAGCCGCGGCCGTACGTTCGTCATCCTGGACGCCGGCATCAACACCTTCGGTGGGATGTCGGGCCTGGGCCGGCTGCTGCCTGTGGCGGTCCAGCCGGAGGGCCCTGAGCAGGCCGCGGAGATCGAGGACGGCAGAGGGCTGAGCGCCAGTCTGGTCGGTCCGCTGTGCACGCCGGGCGATGTGCTCGGCCGCCAGGTGGACCTGCCGAATCTGCGCGTCGGAGACATCCTCACCATCCCTAACGCAGGGGCGTACGGCCCCACCGCGAGCCTCCTGATGTTTCTGGGCCGGCCCGCTCCCGCCGAGGTGCTGGTGCGCGGTGGTGAGGTGGTGTCCGCGTCCCGGCTGGAGCACAGCCGGGTCCCGCTGGCCCCGTCGGCCCCGTCGGAAGGCCCGGCACCGGTCGGTGGAGGGCGGGCATGACCCTACTCGCGCGGCAGCTGACGGGACCGGGACCGGCGAGCACCGAGGCGAACACGGCAGCGGTGGCCACGGCGCGACGCCGGCAGACGGTCCTGGTCAGCGGGCTGGCTTCCGACTCGCACACCTGGAACCTGGTGTTCATGCAGCTGCTGATCGAGGAGCAGGGGTACGACGTGGTGAATCTGGGCCCGTGTGTCCCGGACGAGCTGCTCGTACAGGAGTGCCTGGAGCGCGCGCCGGCCATGCTCGTACTGAGCAGCGTCAACGGTCACGGCGCCCAGGACGGTCTGCGCGTCATCAGGAAGCTCCGCGACGAGCGCGGACTGGCGGAGCTGCCCGCGGTGATCGGTGGGAAGCTCGGCATCTCCGGCGGCGAGGGCGCTGGGCGCGTGGCGGAACTGGTCGCCGCGGGCTTCGACAGTGTATTCGAGGACGGCGCGCAGGAGATCGCCGCCTTCCAGCGTTTCATCGGTGGCATACCGCAGAGAGCGCTGTCGTGAACGACCGCTTCGCTGCGGCGCCGGAGAACGGTCCGGCCCGGCGAGGCGCCGGCGGGGCCGGTGCCGAGCCGGGAGTTGCCGCGACGGCCGGTGCGGAGCCGGGCCTGGCACCGGACGGCACGCCCGGCGGTGCCACGCTGGACGGCGCCGCGTCCGGGAACGTCCCGTTGGACGGAGACCCAACGAGCGTTGTCCCGCAGGGTGGCTCCCCGGCAAGCGGTTCCGTGTCCGGTGGGAGCCCGGCAGTCCGTGCTGTCGCCGGCAGTACGGGGGGTACGTCCGTGCCCGGCGTCATCCCGGCGCGCACCCGGCCCGTGGACCCGCCCGGTTCGGCCGTGCGGGCGGTCGGCGCTCCGGATTCCCCGGTCGGCGACTTCGGCGCGTTCGTACGCCGCTCGCACCGGGCCGGCCGACTCGTCGTGCAGCCCCGCATGGGGTTCGGCGACCCAGCGACCATGCGCGAAGGGCTGCTCGCCACCCGGCGTGCCGACGCCACCACCGTCGGCACCCTCACCCTGGACAGCTACACCCGGGTCGGGGACCTCGCCGCGATCGAGACGGCGCTGCGGGAAGGCATCGGCCTCAACGGCTTCCCCATTGTCAGTTACGACGTCGAGACCACCCGTTCGGTACTGCGCGACGTGCTCTCCGACGACTTCCCGGTGCAGGTCAGGCACGGCTCCGCGGTGCCGTTCGACATCTTCGTCGCCCTGATGCGGGCCGGGCTCAGCGCCACCGAGGGCGGCCCGGTCTCATACTGCCTGCCGTACGGCCGTACCCCGCTCGACGAGTCGATGCGCAACTGGCAGCGCAGCGGCACCCTGTTCGCACAGCTTCGCGAGTGGGGCGCCAATCCCCACATGGAGACCTTCGGCGGCTGCATGCTGGGCCAGCTGTGCCCGCCGAGCATGCTCGTCGCCGTCAGCGTCCTGGAGGCGCTGTTCTTCCACCGTCTCGGGATCGGCGACCTGTCCGTCAGCTACGCCCAGCAGACCAATGGCGCGCAGGACCGCGAAGCGGTGCTCGCGCTCCGCAGGCTGTGCGCGGAGCTGCTGCCTGACGCCGACTGGCACGTAGTGATCTACGCCTACATGGGTGTGTATCCCACGACGCCCGAGGGCTGCTACCGGCTGCTCGGCCAGGCCGCCGAACTCGCGGTCAGCACCGGCTCGGAACGGCTGATCGTCAAGACCGTCGCCGAGGCCCGGCGCATCCCCACCATCGCCGAGAACGTGGCCGCGCTGGAGCACGCCGACCGAGTGGCCCGCACGACCGTAGCCACCGGAGCCCCAGGGGTGCCGGCTGCCACGGCCACCGCGGCCGCGGAAGCCGCGACGCAGGATTCGCAGACGTACGCCGAGGCGCGCTCGCTCGTCGACGCGGTGCTGAACAGCCACCCGGACCTGGGCCACGCCCTGCTGCTCGCGTTCAAGCGCGGTTACCTGGACATTCCCTACTGCCTGCATCCGGACAACGCCGGCCGCAGTCGTAGCCACATCGACGGCGACGGCTGGCTGCGCTGGGCCGACACCGGATCGCTGCCCCTTGACGGCCTGGTGGGCAGCCGCCGGGCCCGTCCCGTCACCTCCTCAGACCTGCTCGAAGCGCTGTCCTTCGTGCAGCGCAGCTACGACCAACCGTTCCTGTACGGGGACCGGCCGCTGTCCTGACCGCCCACCGGTCCGGCCCGTGCCCCCGTCCTTCCCCGTCCGTCCCTCCCCGCCTTGTTCCTCGCCCGCGGAATTCTTTTTGGAGTGCACCGAATGACCGAGTCTGAGAACGTTCTTTCCGAGTCCGGTGGCAAGCCGAGGAGCAAGCCGGAGGCGCCACAGTCCGCTCTGGTGCGGCGGCTCACGGGGCTGACCGCGGCCGAGCAGGAACGCGCCGTACTGGAGATCGTGCACGATCAGACCGTCGCCGCGCTGCGCCGGGCCCGTCCGGAAACGAAGGACGCGGTGGACACCGCACGCCCGTTCCTGGAGCTGGGTTTCGACTCGCTGGCGGCAGTGGACCTGCACACCCGGCTGTCCGCGGCCACCGGCCTGGAACTGCCCATCACAGCGGTCTACGACCACCCCACCCCGGTCGAACTGAGCCGCTTCGTACGCACCAAGGCCCTCGGCCTGACCCCCGAGCCCGTCGCCGCGGCCGTCCGGCAGACATCGGGGGACGACGACGACCCCATCGCGATCATCGGCATCGGCTGCCACTACCCCGGCGGTGTCAACTCCCCCGAGGACTTCTGGGCGTTGATGGCCGAGGGCCGTGAGGTGCTCTCGGACTTCCCCACCGACCGCGGCTGGGACGTTCCCGGCATGTTCGACCCGGACCCGGACCAGCCTGGCAAGTCGTACGTCGACAAGGGCGGCTTCCTTGCGAACGCGGCCGATTTCGACGCGGACTTCTTCAAGATCAGCCCCCGCGAGGCGCTGGCGATGGACCCGCAGCAACGCCTGATCCTGGAAACCTCCTGGGAAGCGCTGGAGCGCGCCGGGATCAACCCGGCCTCGCTCCGGGGCAGCCGGACCGGTGTCTTCTTCGGCGCCGAGGTGCATGAGTACGGCACCCGGGTGCACCAAGCCCCGCTGGGCCTCGACGGCTACCTGATGACCGGCAACGCGCCCAGCGTCGCGTCCGGCCGCGTCTCGTACACCCTGGGTCTGGAAGGCCCGGCCGTGACGGTGGACACGGCGTGCTCAGGCTCGCTGGTCTCCATGCACCTGGCGGCCCAGTCGCTGCGCAACGGCGAGTGCTCACTCGCCCTGGTCGGCGGCGTAGCCGTCATGGGCAGCCCCGGCATGTTCACCGCGTTCAGCCGGCAGCGCGGTCTCGCGGCCGACGGCCGCTGCAAGGCCTTCGCCGAAGCCGCGGACGGCACCGGATTCGCCGAGGGCGCCGGCGTGTTCGTGGTGGAGCGCCTGTCGGACGCACGGCGCAACGGTCACCGGGTGATGGCGGTACTGCGCGGCAGCGCGGTCAACCAGGACGGCGCCAGCAACGGCCTCACCGCGCCGAACGGCCCGTCGCAGCAGCGGCTGATCCTGCAGGCCCTGGCCAACGCGGGACTGAGCCCGGCCGATGTGGACGCGGTCGACGCGCACGGTACGGGAACGAAGCTCGGCGACCCGATGGAGGCCCAGGCGATCTTGGCGACGTACGGTCAGGAACGGCCCGCCGACCGGCCGTTGCGACTCGGGTCGGCCAAGTCCAATCTCGGGCACACGCAGGCCGCCGGCGGTGCGGCCAGCGTGATCAAAATGGTGCTGGCCATGCAGTACGGCATGCTGCCCAAGACGCTGCACGTGGATGCTCCGAGCCATCACGTCGACTGGTCGGCAGGTGAGGTGGAACTGCTCACCGAGGCCATGCCGTGGGACGCCCCGGACGGACGGCCGCGCCGGGCGGGCATCTCCGCGTTCGGCATCAGCGGTACGAACGCGCACGTGATCATCGAAGAGGCACCGCAGGAGCAGGCGGCAAAGACCCCGGAGCGGCAGGACTCCACGGACCCGGCAGCGCTGCCGCTGGTTCTCAGCGCCCGTACGAGCGACGCGCTCAGCGCGCAGGCGGCGGGGCTGTTGGGCCTGATGGGGCGTGTGGATGCTCCGGATCCGGTGGACGTGGGTGTCGCGCTGGCGACGACGCGCGCGCAGCTGGAGCACCGTGCGGTGGTCGCGGGCGCCGGGCGCGATGAACTGGTCGCAGGGCTGCGGGCACTGGCTGCCGGCGAGCCTGCGCCGGGTGTAGTCAGCGGGGCCGCGGCTGAAGGCCGGCTGGCGTTCCTGTTCACGGGGCAGGGTGCGCAGCGGGTCGGTATGGGTCGTGAACTGGCCGCCGTTTTCCCGGTGTTCGCGACCGCGCTGGACGAGGCGTGCGGTCATCTCGACCTTCAGCTGGAACGGCCCTTGAAGGATGTGCTGTTCGCTGAGGCGGGGTCGGCGGAGGCTGCGCTGCTGGATCGTACGGAGTACGCGCAGCCGGCGCTGTTCGCGGTGGAGACGGCGCTGTTCCGGCTGGTGGAGTCGTGGGGTGTGCGGCCCGATGTGCTGGCCGGGCATTCGATCGGTGAGATCGGTGCGGCGCACGCGGCCGGAGTGTTCTCGTTGGCGGACGCGTGTGCGCTGGTCGCGGCGCGCGGCCGGCTGATGCAGGCGCTGCCCGAGGGCGGGGTGATGGCGGCCGTGCAGGCCACCGAGGAGGAGGTCCGCGCGCTGCTCGACGGGGTCGGGGACGCCGCGGTCGCGGCGGTCAACGGGCCGCGCGCGGTGGTGGTTTCCGGGGCTGCGGCCTCCGTGGAGGGGGTGGTGGAGGCGGTACGGGCGCAGGACGGCAAGACATCCCGGCTGAAGGTCTCGCACGCCTTCCACTCACCCCTGATGGACCCGATGCTCGACGAGTTCCGGCAGATCGCCCAGGTGCTGGACTACACCGAGCCTCGTATCCCGGTCGTCTCCAACGTGACCGGACGTACCGCCAAGTCGGGAGAGCTCACGTCCCCCGAGTACTGGGTGTCGCATGTTCGCGAAGCGGTCCGGTTCGCGGACGGGATACGGGCCCTGGCCGACGAGGGTGTGACGACGTTCCTTGAGGTCGGCCCGGACGCCGTCCTCACCGCCATGGCCCCCGGCGCGCTGCCCGACGACTCCACGGCGGTGTTCGTCCCGCTGCTGCGCCGCAACCGCCCCGAGCAGCCAGAAACCCTCACTGCCCTGGCCCGGCTGTGGGCCGGCGGCCACCCCGTCCACTGGACCGCCCTCCACACCGGCAACCCGACCCGCCCTGTCAACCTCCCCACTTACCCCTTCCAACGCCGGCGTTACTGGCTGGACGCCGTCCCTGACACCGGCGACGTCACCACCCTGGGCCAGGCCCCCGCGGACCACCCGCTGCTCGGCGCCCTCATCACCGCCCCTGGCACCAACACGACCGTCCTCACCGGACGCATCAGCACGCAGAGTCACGCCTGGCTGGCCGACCACGCCATCATGGGCACCACCCTCCTGCCCGGCACCGCCTTCGTCGAGCTCGCCCTCCACGCCGGCCACCACACCCACACTCCCCACCTCGAAGAACTCACCCTCCACGCGCCCCTCGCACTCCACCCCGACCAGCACACCGATCTGCGCATCCAGACCAACGCCCCCGACCACACCCTCACCATCCACTCCCGCCCCCACGGCGCCGCGGACGCGACACCCTGGACCCTCCACGCCACGGGCAGCCTCAATTCTGAACTCCCCGTACCCGGCGCCGAATTCGATCTGGCCAGCTGGCCGCCGCCGGGCGCCAGGCCCATCCCCCTCCACGACACGTACGAACAGCTCGCCGCCCAGGGCTACCACTACGGCCCCTACTTCCAGGGGCTCAAGGCCGCTTGGCAGCAGGGCAGCGAAATCTTCGCCGAAGTGGCTCTCCCCGAAGAGGCGCACGGCGACGCCGGTGCGTTCGGTCTCCACCCGGCCCTACTCGACGCCGCACTCCACGCCACGGACCTCGGCCAGAGCGACGATCCTGAGGGCGCTCGGCAGACGGCTCTGCCTTTCGCGTGGAGCGGCGTCTGCGTCTACGCGACAGGCGCGACCTCCCTGCGCGTACGCATCACCCCGGCGGGCAACGACGGCGTACGTCTCCACCTCGCCGACCCGACGGGTCAACCCGTCGCCGTGGTCGAGCAGTTGGCCATGCGTCCCGTGTCGGCCGACCAGATCGCGGCGGCCCGCGACGGCGCCGACACGCCGCTCTACGTCGTGGAATGGAACACGCTGCCTGTCGCCGCGGACCAGGCGGACCCCGGTGTTACGAGCTGGGCGGCGCTCGGCGAGCGGGCGACACAGTGGGAGTGGACCGGCGCCACGACGCACACCGACCTGGCAGCCCTCGCCGCGGAGGCCGACGCGGTGCCCGATGTCGTCGTACTGACCTGCCCGGAAGGGCCGGGCGCCGCCGACATGCCGGAGCGGCTGCGCGAAGCCACCGGCGGTGTGCTGACGGCCCTTCAGGAGTGGCTGGCCGACGAGCGGTTTTCGTCCTCCCAGTTGGTGGTGGTGACCCGAGGCGCGGTCGGCCCCCGTGACGGGCTCGATGAGCCGGTGGACCTCGCGGGTGCGGCCGTGTGGGGTTTGGTGCGTTCCGCGCAGGCCGAACACCCGGACCGTTTCGCCCTGTTGGACTGGGACGGCACACAGCCTCCGCTCCCCCGGCTCGCCGCAATTCTGTCCGGTGGTGAGCCGGAACTGGCCCTGCGCAACGGCGAAACCTACGTACCCCGCCTCGTACGAGCCACCACACCCCACCCCGACACCTCAACCACCCCCGCCCTCACCGGTTTCGAGGACTGGGGCCCCGAAGACACCCTCCTCATCACCGGCGGCACCGGCGGACTCGCCACCCTCATCGCCGCACACCTCATCACCCACCACCACATCAAAAACCTCACCCTCGCCAGCCGACAAGGACCCCACGCACCAAACGCCACCCAACTCACCCAACACCTCACCCAACTCGGCGCCCACATCACCCTCACCACCTGCGACGTCAGCAACCCCACCCAACTCACCCAACTCATCAACAACACCCCCCACCTCAAAGGCATCATCCACACCGCAGGAACCCTCAACGACGCCACCCTCACCAACCAAACCCCCCACCACCTCAACACCACCCTCACCCCCAAAGCAGACGCCGCCTGGCACCTCCACCACACCACCCAACACCTCAACCTCACCCACTTCATCCTCTACTCCAGCGCAGCCGCCACCCTCGACGGCGCAGGACAAGCCAACTACGCCGCCGCCAACGCCTTCCTCGACGCCCTCGCCACCCACCGCCACACCCAGAACCAACCCGCACACTCCCTCGCCTGGGGACTCTGGAACACCAACCACGGCATGGCCACACACCTCACCCAAACCAACCTCAACCGCATGAACAACGGCCCCCTCCTCCCCCTCACCACCACCCAAAACCTCACCCACTTCGACACCGCCCTCACCACCACCAACCACCCCACCCTCCTCCCCATCAAACTCAACCCCCACCACCCCACCCAACACCTCCTCCACACCCTCCACCCCACAACACCCACCCGCCCCACCGCACACACCACCACCCACACCACCACCGGCTCCGAACTCGCCACCCGGCTGCACCGCCTGGACGCGACGGAGCGCGAGCGCGCCCTGCTGGACCTCGTACGCACGCACGTCGCCGGAGTGCTGCACCACGACACCGCGAGCGCCGTCGACGCCCGGCGCGCGTTCACCGAGATCGGTTTCGACTCGCTCTCCGCCGTGGAACTGCGCAACAGGCTGAACAAGGCGACCGCCCTGCGGCTGCCCGCGACTCTCGTCTTCGACTACCCGACACCGCAGGCACTCGCCGAGTACCTGGGCGACAAGCTCTTCGGCGCGGCCCCGGCCTCGACCGCGACCCCGGTCGTCCCGTCCGGTGCGGCCCCCGACGAGCCCATCGCCATCGTCGGCATGAGCTGCCGCTTCCCCGGTGGCGTCAACTCCCCTGAAGACCTCTGGCAGTTGCTCGCTGAAGGACGCGACGGCATCTCGCCCTTCCCCGAAGACCGCGGCTGGAACGTCGACGACATCTATGACCCGGAGCCCGGCAAGTCCGGCAAGACCTACTCACGTGAGGGCGGTTTCCTGCACGACGCGGCGGACTTCGACGCCGAGTTCTTCGGCATCTCCCCCCGCGAAGCACTGGCCACCGACCCCCAGCAACGCCTGCTCCTGGAAGCATCCTGGGAAGCACTCGAACGCGCCGGACTCGACCCCCACACCCTGCGCGGCAGCCGCACCGGCGTCTTCGCCGGCATCATGTACCACGACTACGCCTCCCGCCTCGGCAACTCCCCACTCCCCGAAGGCGTCGACACCTACCTCGGCAACGGCAGCCTCGGCAGCGTCGCCTCCGGCCGCATCTCCTACACCCTCGGCCTCGAAGGCCCCGCGGTGACGGTGGACACCGCGTGCTCGTCGTCGCTGGTGGCACTGCACTGGGCAATCCAGGCGCTGCGCAACGGCGAATGCTCGCTGGCCCTGGCCGGCGGCGCGACCGTGATGTCCACGCCTGACACCTTCATCGACTTCAGCAGGCAGCGCGGTCTGGCGCACGACGGCCGCATCCGTTCTTTCTCCGACTCGGCCGACGGCACCGGCTGGGGCGAGGGTGTCGGCATGCTGCTGGTGGAGCGGCTCTCCGACGCCCAGCGCAACGGACACCACGTACTGGCAGTCGTACGAGGCAGCGCCGTCAACCAGGACGGCGCAAGCAACGGCCTCACCGCACCCAACGGCCCCTCACAACAACGCGTCATCCACCAAGCCCTCCACAACGCCCGCCTCAACCCCACCGACATCCACGCCGTCGAAGCACACGGCACCGGCACCGTCCTCGGCGACCCCATCGAGGCACAAGCACTCCTCGCCACCTACGGCCAGAACCGCCCCGCCGAAAGCCCCCTGCGGCTCGGCTCCATCAAGTCGAACCTGGGACACACCCAAGCCGCCGCGGGCGTGGCCGGAATCATCAAGATGGTCATGGCGATGCGCCACGGCATACTGCCCAAGACCCTGCACGTGGACGAGCCGTCATCGAAGGTGGACTGGACGTCCGGACAGGTGGAACTACTCACCGAGGCGATGGCCTGGGAGAGCGAGGGGCCGCGAAGGGCGGGCGTCTCGTCGTTCGGGATCAGCGGCACCAACACCCACGTGATCATCGAAGAGGCACCGCAGGAGGAGACGGCGGCGGAACCTCGGGATGCTGAGGTGCCGGTGCTGCCGCTGGTGTTCAGTGCCCGGACCGATGGCGCACTGCGGGCGCAGGCAGCCGGCCTGCTGGACCTGCTGGAGGGGACGGACGCCCCCGAGCCAGTGGATGTCGGGCTCGCACTGGCCACGACCCGCGCGCAGCTGGAACGCCGCGCGGTCATCACCGGTGCAGGGCGCGATGAGCTGCTCGCCGGACTGCGGACACTCGCGGCCGGCGAGGAAGCGGCAGGGACCGTACTGGGCACGCAGGTTGAGGGGCGGCTGGCGTTCCTGTTCACCGGACAGGGCGCGCAGCGCACCGGAATGGGCCGTGAACTCGCCGAGGTCTTCCCGGTGTTCGCGGCCGCACTCGACGAGGTGTGCGCACACCTCGACCCGCTGCTGGAACGGCCGCTGAAGGACGTGCTGTTCGCGGCGGAGGGCTCGGCGGAGGCTGCACTGCTGGACCGTACGGAGTACACCCAGCCGGCCCTGTTCGCCATCGAGACTGCGCTGTTCCGGCTGGCCGAGTCGCTGGGGGTACGCCCCGACCTGCTGGCCGGGCACTCCATCGGCGAGATCAGCGCCGCGCACGCGGCCGGAGTGTTCTCGCTGGCCGACGCGTCTGCTCTGGTCGCGGCGCGCGGCCGCCTGATGCAGGCGCTGCCCGACGGCGGTGTGATGGCGGCCGTCCAGGCCACCGAGGACGAGATCCTCACCATTCTCGACGGAGTCGAGGACGCGGCCATCGCCGCCGTCAACGGACCCCGCGCGATCGTGGTCTCCGGCGCTGCGGCCTCCGTGGAGAAGGTGGTGGAGGCAGTACGGGCGCAGGGCGGCAAGACGTCGCGTCTGAAGGTCTCGCACGCCTTCCACTCCCCGCTGATGGACCCGATGCTGGACAAGTTCCGCACGGTGGTGTCGGGCCTCAGCTACAGCGAGCCCCGTACCCCGGTCGTCTCGACCGTCACCGGACGCACCGCCATGGCAGGGGAACTCACCTCACCCGACTACTGGGTGTCCCATGTCCGCGAGGCGGTCCGCTTCGCCGACGGCGTGCAGACTCTGGCCGGCGAAGGCGTCACGACGTTCCTGGAGGTCGGCCCGGACACGGTCCTGACCACCATGGCCCCCGACGCCCTGCCCGACGACACCACGGCCGCATTCATCCCGCTCCTGCGTCGCAACCGCCCCGAGGAGGCCGAGACCCTCACAGCGCTGGCCCGCCTCTGGACCGTCGGCCACACCGTCCACTGGCCGGCCCTGCACACCACAGGAACCGCCCGGCACGTCGACCTCCCCACCTACCCCTTCCAGCGCCGGCACTACTGGATCAACGCGGTGGCCGAGCAGGCCGACGTGTCCGCCTCCGGCCTCGCTCCCGCGCAGCACCCGCTGCTCGGCGCCGCCATCACGCTGCCGGAGTCGAGTGCGGTGGTCCTGACGGGACGCATCGGTCTCCAGACCCACCCGTGGCTCGCCGACCACGCCGTCATGGGCACCACCCTCCTGCCCGGCACCGCTTGCGTCGAACTCGCCCTGCGGGCGGGCGACCAGGTGGGTTGCGGCCTGCTGGAAGAGCTCACCCTCGAAGTGCCGCTCGTCCTTCCGCCGCAGGGCGCCTGCGACCTCCGGGTGTCCGTGGGTGAGCCCGACGAGTCCGCACGGCGGCCGGTCAACGTGTACTCGCGAGTCCAGGACGCGGCCCCTGCCGACGCCTGGACCCGGCACGCCAGCGGTCTGCTCGCCGTCGGCGCGAGCGCGTCCCGCTCCGGGGCCGATCTGAGCGTATGGCCGCCCGAGGGCGCCGCCCCCGTCGATGTGAGTGAGCTCTACTCGACGCTGGCCGCCGACGGCCTGGAGTACGGCCCGGTGTTCCGGGGCCTGCGCGCCGCCTGGCGCCGGGACGGTGACGTCTTCGCCGAAGTTGCCCTGCCCGAAGAGGCGCACGGCGACGCCGGTGCGTTCGGTCTCCACCCGGCCCTCCTCGACGCCGCACTCCACGCCACCGAGCTGGTGGGCGGCGACAGCCGGCAGCTCGGACGCGGCGCGGCCCTGCCGTTCGCGTGGAGCGACGTGTCGCTGCACGCCTCGGGGGCGACCGCGCTGCGGATCCGGGTCGCGGCGGTCGACGGCAGTGCGGACACGACGTCGCTGGACCTGGCCGACGCGGCCGGAGCACCGGTGGCAACCGTCCGCTCGATGGTCGCCCGGCCGGTGTCTGCCGAGCAGATCGCGACGGCGCGTGGCGGTTCGCTGCCGCTGTACCACATGGAGTGGACCCCGATCCCGACGGAAGGCGCGAGCGAGGGTACCGGCACCAGTTGGGCGGTGCTCGGTCCGGATGCTGACAAGTGGGCCTGGGCAGGCCTGACTTCGTACCCGGACCTGGCTTCGCTCGGCGATGCGGTGCCACCGGTGGTGCTGCTGCCGTGCCCGGTCGTCGAGTTCGACGCCACGGACCCGGACGGCAGGACGACGATGCCGGAGCGGCTTCGTGAGGTCCTCGGCGATGTGCTGGGCACTCTGCAGCAGTGGCTGGCGGAGGAGCGGCTGTCGTCCTCGCGGCTGGTCGTCGTGACTCAGGACACGGATGGCCCGGGAAGCCTGATCAATGCGGCGGTGGGGGGGCTGGTCAGGTCGGCCCAGGAGGAGAATCCGGGCTGCTTCGTACTGGCCCGCTGGGACGGCTACGAGGCCTCGGCCCGTCACTTCCCGGCCGCGGTCGCCAGTGGTGAGCCGCAGGTTTCGGTCCAGTCGGACGGTGTGTACGCGGCCCGGCTGGGACGCGTCGCACCCGATGTGACGGCCGCCGACTCACCCGCCCTCACCGGTTTCGAGGACTGGGGCCCCGAAGACACCCTCCTCATCACCGGCGGCACCGGCGGACTCGCCACCCTCATCGCCGCACACCTCATCACCCACCACCACATCAAAAACCTCACCCTCGCCAGCCGACAAGGACCCCACGCACCAAACGCCACCCAACTCACCCAACACCTCACCCAACTCGGCGCCCACATCACCCTCACCACCTGCGACGTCAGCAACCCCACCCAACTCACCCAACTCATCAACAACACCCCCCACCTCAAAGGCATCATCCACACCGCAGGAACCCTCAACGACGCCACCCTCACCAACCAAACCCCCCACCACCTCAACACCACCCTCACCCCCAAAGCAGACGCCGCCTGGCACCTCCACCACACCACCCAACACCTCAACCTCACCCACTTCATCCTCTACTCCAGCGCAGCCGCCACCCTCGACGGCGCAGGACAAGCCAACTACGCCGCCGCCAACGCCTTCCTCGACGCCCTCGCCACCCACCGCCACACCCAGAACCAACCCGCACACTCCCTCGCCTGGGGACTCTGGAACACCAACCACGGCATGGCCACACACCTCACCCAAACCAACCTCAACCGCATGAACAACGGCCCCCTCCTCCCCCTCACCACCACCCAAAACCTCACCCACTTCGACACCGCCCTCACCACCACCAACCACCCCACCCTCCTCCCCATCAAACTCAACCCCCACCACCCCACCCAACACCTCCTCCACACCCTCCACCCCACAACACCCACCCGCCCCACCGCACACACCACCACCCACACCACCACCGTTGATCCCTCCTCGCTGGAGCAGCGGCTGGCACCGCTCGCCGACGACGAGCGCCGCCTCCTGCTGGAGGACATGATCTGCGTCGAGGTGGCCGCGGTGCTCGGGTACGCCGACGCCTCGTCGCTCGACCCGGCGCGGTCGTTCCAGGAGTCCGGATTCGACTCGCTCACCGCGGTGGAGCTGCGCAACAGGCTCAAGAAGACCACCGGTCAGCGCCTGTCCGCCACGCTGGTCTTCGACTACCCGACGCCCCAGACCCTGGCGAGCTACCTGCTGGAGGAACTGCTGCCGGAGATCGAGGAGATCCGGGCGCAGCAGCAGGTGCCGGCGGCGGACGGGAACGAGGACAACGAGGACGAGGACACGCTGCGCCGGGTGCTCGGCTCGGTGCCGCTGGCCCGTATCAGGGAAGCCGGCCTGCTGGACGCACTGCTGGCGCTGGCCCCGTCCGGGCTCCCGGCACAGAGTGCGGAAGCGGCGCACCGGAATGCCGAGGCCGAAGGCGACCAGAGCGACGCGATCCTGGCGATGGACATCGAGGACCTCGTACGCGAGGCGTTCGAGCGCAGCGACTCCGAACAGCCTGAGTGACCGCGCGCGGGCTCCGGCCCCGCCAGTTCCACCGTCCCTGCCGTCCCCGTCGTCTCCGGTTCCACCGGGGTCGACGGGGACGGGGCACTGTCCGGACGAGGGGACGGAGCACCGTCCGGGCGAAGCGACTCAAGTGACACGAGCGACCGAGGAGTGCGAGTGACGACCGTGGATACACCTGTCCAGAAGATCGCAGAGGCGCTGCGCAAATCGCTGCTGGAGAACGAGCGGCTGCGCCGGCGCTATGACGAGGCCACGGCCGCCGCTGCGGAGCCGGTGGCGATCGTGGGCATGAGCTGCCGCTTCCCGGGAGGGGTGGAGTCTCCGGAGGACCTGTGGTCGCTCGTCGACTCGGGCACCGACGCGATCACCGGGTTCCCGGACAACCGGGGCTGGGACCTCGACGGGGTGTACGACCCGGACGGCGTACGGCCGCACACCAGCTACACCGGGCAGGGCGGATTCCTGCACCGGGCGCCGGAGTTCGACCCGGCGTTCTTCGGGATGAGCCCGCACGAGGCGACCGCCACAGACCCCCAGCAACGACTGCTGCTAGAAGTCGCCTGGGAGGCGTTCGAGCGGGCCGGAGTCGATCCACACAGCCTGACGGGCAGCCGGACCGGGGTGTACGCAGGCGTCATGGCCACCGACTACCCGGTGCGGGTGGGCACGGTGCCCGAGGGTGCCGAAGGATTCATGGTCACCGGCACCGACGGCAGCATCGTGTCAGGACGGATCTCCTACACCCTCGGTCTGGAGGGGCCCGCCGTATCGATCGACACGGCGTGCTCGTCCTCGCTGGTGGCGCTCCACCTGGCCGTGCAGGCGCTGCGCCAGGGCACCTGCTCGCTGGCCCTGGCCGGCGGCGTCACCGTGATGTCCACGGCCCGTACGTTCGTGGAGTTCAGCCGGCAGCGCGGGCTGGCCCTCGACGGCCGCTGCCGGTCCTTCGCCGACGCCGCCGCCGGTACGGGCTGGGGCGAGGGCGCCGGCATGCTCGTACTGGAGAAGCTGTCCGACGCGCGCCGCAACGGCCGCCGCATCCTCGCGGTGGTACGCGGCTCCGCGCTGAACCAGGACGGTGCCAGCAACGGCCTCACCGCCCCGAACGGCCCCTCGCAGCAGCGGGTGATCCGCCAGGCCCTGGCCGACGCCGGTCTGTCCACCGGGGACGTCGACGTCGTGGAGGCGCACGGCACCGGCACCGTGCTCGGCGATCCCATCGAGGCACAGGCCCTGATGGCGACGTACGGCAAGGGGCGTCCGGCCGACAACCCGCTGTGGCTGGGCTCGGTCAAGTCGAACATCGGGCACACCCAGGCCGCCGCAGGCGTGGCCGGGGTGATCAAGTCGGTGATGGCGCTGCGGCACGGCATACTGCCCAGGACCCTGCATGTGGATGCTCCGTCCACCAAGGTGGACTGGGAGGACGGCGCGGTGAAGCTGCTCACCGAGCCGGTGCCGTGGCAGCGCGACCGCCCCCGCCGCGCGGGGGTTTCCTCCTTCGGCCTCAGCGGCACCAACGCGCACGTCATCATTGAGCAGGCGCCCGAAGCCGAAGCGCCCGCGGTGGCCGCGCCGGACACCTCGGCCGCGCTGCCCTACCTCATCACCGCGAAGAGCGCAGCGGCGCTGCGCGCCCAGGCCGACCGGCTCGCCGAGCGGGTCGCGGCCGACCTCGGACTGCGCCCCGCGGACCTCGGGCACTCCCTGGCGACCACCCGTGCCGCGCTGGAGCACCGGGCCGTGCTGGTCGCCGACGGCCGGGACAGCCTGCTGGCGGGGCTGCGGTGCACCGCCGACGGCGACACCCCGGACAACCTGGCGAGCGGCATCGCCGCCGGCCGGGCCAAGGTCGCGTTCGTCTTCCCCGGGCAGGGTTCGCAGTGGGCCGACATGGCCCTGGAACTGCTGGACCGGGCACCGGTGTTCGCCGAGCGGATACGTGCCTGCGCGGACGCCTTCAGCCCCTACGTCGACTGGGACCTGCTCGCCGTACTGCGGGGCGAACCTGACGCGCCCATCCTCGAACGCGTCGACGTGGTCCAGCCGGTGCTGTTCTCCGTGATGGTCTCGCTGGCCGAACTGTGGCACGCCAACGGTGTGAAGCCCGCCGCGGTGGTGGGCCATTCGCAGGGCGAGATCGCCGCGGCCTGCGTCGCGGGCGCCCTCTCCCTCGAAGACGCCGCCCGCGTGGTGACGCTGCGCAGCCAGGCCATCGCCCGCCGGCTGACCGGCCCCGGCGGCATGATGTCGGTGTCCTCCCCCGCCGAGCAGGTCGCCGAGCGGCTGCGCCGCTGGGACGGCCGACTGTCCGTCGCCGCGATCAACGGCGCCGGTTCGGTCGCCGTCTCCGGTGACTCCGACGCACTGGACGAGCTCCTCGCCGAGCTCCAGGCCGAGGACATCTGGGCGCGCAGGATCCCGGTCGACTACGCCTCGCACTCCGCCCATGTGGAGTCCATCGAGCAGGAGTTGCTGGAAGTACTGGCGGACATCACGCCCCGCCCCTCGCGCATCCCGTTCTACTCGACGGTGACCGCGTCGCTGATCGACACCGGCGAGCTCGACGCCTCGTACTGGTACCGCAATCTGCGGCAGACGGTGCGCTTCGAGGAGACCACCCGGGCCCTGCTCGCCGACGGCCACGGCGTCTTCGTCGAGGCCAGCCCGCACCCGGTGCTGTCCATGGGCATCCAGGAGACCGGCGAGGCGGCCGGGCGGCCCACCGCTGCCATCGGTTCGCTGCGCAGGCATGAGGGCGGCATGGACCGTTTCCTGCTCTCGCTCGGCGAGGCCTGGGTGCAGGGCGTGGCCGTGGACTGGGAGTCGTTGTTCACGCCGTACACCACGGCGTGGGTCGACCTGCCCACCTACCCGTTTCAGCGCCGGCCGTACTGGCCGCGACCGGACGCGGGCGGTGCGGATGTGACCTCGGCCGGGCTCGACGCCGCCGACCATCCGCTGCTGGGCGCGGTGGTGGGGCTGGCCGACGCGGACGGTGCGCTCCTGACCGGCCGGATCGGCCTCGACTCCCACCCGTGGCTGGCCGACCACGCGGCCGGCGGCACGGTACTGCTGCCCGGCACCGCGCTGGTGGAGCTCGCCGTACGCGCCGGTGACCAGGTCGGCTGCGGTCGGGTCGACGAACTCACCCTGACCGCACCGCTGTTGCTGTCCGAGAAGGGCGGCGTCCAGCTCCAGGTGTTCGTGGGCGTACCGGACGCGACCGGACGGCGACCGGTCGCCGTGCACTCGCGCCCGCTGACCGCCCCCGGAGCGGAGAACACCGACGGCGCCGAGACGGCATGGACGGGGCACGCCAGCGGCTTCCTCGTGTCCGAGACGGCGCCGGATGCGAGCGCGGCTGCCGACACGTCGGCCGTCTGGCCGCCCGAAGGCGCCACCGCGCTGGACGTGACGGACCTGTACGAGCGGCTCGCTGACCAGGGCTACGGCTACGGTCCTGCCTTCCAGGGGCTGCGCGCCGCCTGGCAGCACGGCGACGAGGTGTTCGCGGAAATCGCCCTGCCCGAGGACGCCCGCGCCGAGGCCGCCAGGTTCGGACTGCACCCGGCGCTGCTGGACGCGGCCCTGCACGCCGCGGGCCTCGGCCCGTTCGACACTTCTTCCGACACCTCCGACGGACAGATCCGGCTGCCCTTCAGCTGGAGCGGCGTGAGCCTGCGAGCCGTGGGCGCGGCCGCACTGCGGGTACGGGTCTCCCCGGCCGGCGACGACGCGGTGAGTCTGCGTCTGGCGGACGCGACGGGAGCGCCGGTCGCATCCGTCGACGCGCTGATGCTGCGTCCGGTCGCGCTCGGCGGACTGTCGGCCACCCCGGCACCGCACCGCGACTCCCTGTTCCAGGTGGAGTGGCAGGCGGCGGCGAAGGCGGGCGAAGCGGCATCGGCACGCGCGGTGCCCTGGGCTCTCCTGTCCGAGGACGAAACCGCAGATTCTGCCGTGTCCGCCGCGCTGCTGCCGGCCGGCGACGCAACGCGCACCGACGGGCCGGACGGGCCGGCACCGGAGGTGCTGGTTCTCCCCTGCCCGCCGGTCGACATCACGGACGCGGAGCGGGTGCCGCAGCGACTGCGCGAAGTGCTGGGCACCGTGCTGGCCGCACTGCAGCAGTGGTCGGCCGAGGACCGGCCGGTCTCTTCCCGGCTGGCCGTGGTCACCCAGGGCGCCGCAGGCCCCGAGGGGCTGCCGGTGGACGTCGTCGGTGCGTCGGTGTGGGGTCTGGTGCGCGCCGCACAGGCCGAGACGCCGGACTGCTTCGTCCTGGTCGATTCGGACGGCACGCCGGAGTCCGCGCGGCAGCTCGCCGCCGCGGTGGTGTCGGGTGGTGAGCCGGAACTGGCCCTGCGCAACGGCGAAACCTACGTACCCCGCCTCGTACGAGCCACCACACCCCACCCCGACACCTCAACCACCCCCGCCCTCACCGGTTTCGAGGACTGGGGCCCCGAAGACACCCTCCTCATCACCGGCGGCACCGGCGGACTCGCCACCCTCATCGCCGCACACCTCATCACCCACCACCACATCAAAAACCTCACCCTCGCCAGCCGACAAGGACCCCACGCACCAAACGCCACCCAACTCACCCAACACCTCACCCAACTCGGCGCCCACATCACCCTCACCACCTGCGACGTCAGCAACCCCACCCAACTCACCCAACTCATCAACAACACCCCCCACCTCAAAGGCATCATCCACACCGCAGGAACCCTCAACGACGCCACCCTCACCAACCAAACCCCCCACCACCTCAACACCACCCTCACCCCCAAAGCAGACGCCGCCTGGCACCTCCACCACACCACCCAACACCTCAACCTCACCCACTTCATCCTCTACTCCAGCGCAGCCGCCACCCTCGACGGCGCAGGACAAGCCAACTACGCCGCCGCCAACGCCTTCCTCGACGCCCTCGCCACCCACCGCCACACCCAGAACCAACCCGCACACTCCCTCGCCTGGGGACTCTGGACCCAGAACACCAACATGACCACCCATCTGACGACGGCAGACGTCGAGCAGATGGCAAAGTCCGGCGTGCGCGGCCTGTCCGGAGACGAAGGCCTCGCTCTCTTCGACACCGCCGTGTCCAGCGGGACGCCTGTCCTGCTGCCGATCCGGCTGGACCTCAAGGCGCTGCGCGAACGCCCCGGCGACCTGCCACCGCTGCTGAGCTCTCTGGTACGCCCCGTGACCCGGCGCTCCGTAGCGTCCGCGGCTGCGGACGGCGGCGACACGCTGGCCCACCAGCTCCTGCGGATGTCCGTGCCCGAACGCGACCGCCTGCTACTGGATCTGGTACGCACTCAGGTCGCCGGCATTCTCGGTCATGAGAGCGGCGACGCCGTCGACCCGGACCGCGCGTTCAAGGACCTGGGATTCGACTCGCTCGCCGCTGTGGCACTGCGCAACCGTCTCGGCACGGCGGCCGGAATCCGGCTGCCGGTCACCCTTGTCTTCGACCACCCCACACCGGTCGCCCTGGCGGAGTACCTCCGCACCGAACTGATCGGCACCGACGAGCCCCAGAACACCGGCCCGGTCGTCACCCCTGGCGCGGCCCCCGACGAGCCCATCGCCATCATCGGCATGAGCTGCCGCTTCCCCGGCGACGTCAACTCTCCCGAAGACCTTTGGGCGTTGCTCGCCGAGGGACGCGACGGCATCTCACCCTTCCCCGAAGACCGAGGCTGGAACATCGAGGAGATCTGCGACACCAGCGGGCTGGGGGCGAACACCAGTCACTCGCGCGAAGGCGGTTTCCTCTACGACGCGGCGGACTTCGACGCCGAGTTCTTCGGCATCTCCCCCCGCGAAGCACTGGCCACCGACCCCCAGCAACGCCTGCTCCTGGAAGCATCCTGGGAAGCACTCGAACGCGCCGGACTCGACCCCCACACCCTGCGCGGCAGCCGCACCGGCGTCTTCGCCGGCATCATGTACCACGACTACGCCTCCCGCCTCGGCAACTCCCCACTCCCCGAAGGCGTCGACACCTACCTCGGCAACGGCAGCCTCGGCAGCGTCGCCTCCGGCCGCATCTCCTACACCCTCGGCCTCGAAGGCCCCGCGATGAGCGTCGACACGGCGTGCTCATCGTCGCTGGTCGCACTGCACCTCGCGGTGCAGGCGCTGCGCAACGGCGAATGCTCGCTGGCCCTCGCCGGCGGGGTCTCGGTGATGTTCACGCCGGAAACGTTCATCGACTTCAGCAGGGCGCGAAATCTGGCACCGGACGGCAGGACGAAGGCGTTCGCCGGAGCGGCGGACGGCACGAGCCTCTCCGAGGGTGTCGGCATGCTGCTGGTGGAGCGGCTCTCCGACGCCCAGCGCAACGGACACCACGTACTGGCAGTCGTACGAGGCAGCGCCGTCAACCAGGACGGCGCAAGCAACGGCCTCACCGCACCCAACGGCCCCTCACAACAACGCGTCATCCACCAAGCCCTCCACAACGCCCGCCTCAACCCCACCGACATCCACGCCGTCGAAGCACACGGCACCGGCACCGTCCTCGGCGACCCCATCGAGGCACAAGCACTCCTCGCCACCTACGGCCAGAACCGCCCCGCCGAAAGCCCCCTGCGGCTCGGCTCCATCAAGTCGAACCTGGGACACACCCAAGCCGCCGCGGGCGTGGCCGGAATCATCAAGATGGTCATGGCGATGCGCCACGGCATACTGCCCAAGACCCTGCACGTGGACGAGCCGTCATCGAAGGTGGACTGGACGTCCGGACAGGTGGAACTACTCACCGAGGCGATGGCCTGGACTGGTGAAGAGCCCCGCCGTGCGGCGGTGTCGTCGTTCGGGATCAGTGGTACGAACGCGCACGTGATCCTGGAACAGGCACCGGCACCGGCCTCGGCCGAGACGGCCGGGCCGAAGCGCGGTGACACCACCGGGCCGGTGCTCTGGCCGGTGTCCGGCGCCAGCCCGGACGCGCTGCGCGCCCAGGCAGCCGGCCTGCTCAACCTCCTGGAACGCACCGACGCCCCCGCCCCGGCCGACATCGGCTACGCCCTGGCCGCCACCCGCGCACACCTGGAACACCGCGCCGTCATCACCGGCACCGACCTGGCAGAACTCAGCACCGGACTGCGCGCCCTGAGCCAGGACACCCCCGCCACCGAACTCGTCCGCGCAGTCGCCCGCACCAGCGGCAGGACCGCCTTCCTGTTCACCGGACAAGGCGCCCAACGCCCCGGTATGGGACGCGAACTCGCCGCAGCCTTTCCGGTGTTCGCGGCAGCCCTGGACGAGGTGTGCGGATACCTGGACCCCCTGCTGGACCACCCCCTGAAAGACGTGCTCTTCGCTCAGGAGGGTTCGGACCCGGCGGTGCTGCTGGACCGGACGGAGTACGCCCAGCCCGCCCTGTTCGCTGTCGAGACGGCCCTGTTCCGCCTGATGGAGTCGCTGGGTGTACGCCCTGATCTGCTGGCCGGGCACTCCATCGGCGAGATCAGCGCGGCGCACGCCGCCGGCGTGTTCTCCCTCGCCGACGCCTGCACCCTGGTCGCCGCGCGCGGCCGGCTCATGCAGGCCCTGCCCGACGGCGGCACCATGGCCGCCCTCCAGGCCACCGAAGACGATGTCCGCACCCACCTCAACGGCGTCGGCAACGCGGCGATCGCGGCGGTCAACGGCCCTCGCGCAGTGGTGGTCTCCGGCACGGCGGCCTCCGTCGACAAGGTCGTGGAGGCGGTACGCGCCCAGGGCGGCAAGACCTCGTACCTGAAGGTCTCGCACGCCTTCCACTCCCCGCTGATGGACCCGATCCTGGACGAGTTCCGCACGGTGGTGTCGGGCCTCGCCTACAGCGAGCCCCGTACCCCGGTCGTCTCGAACGTCACCGGACGCACCGCCACGCCGGGTGAGCTCACGTCCCCCGACTACTGGGTGACCCACGTCCGCGAAGCCGTCCGCTTCAACGACGCCATACGCGCCCTGGCCACCGAAGGCATCACCACCTACCTCGAAATCGGCCCCGACGCGGTCCTCACCGCCATGGCCCCCGACGCCCTCCCCGACGACACCACAGCCGTGTTCGTCCCGCTCCTGCGCCGCAACCGCCCCGAGCAGGCCGAGACCCTCACCGCCCTGGCCCGCCTCTGGACCAGTGGGCACACCGTCCACTGGCCCGCCCTGCACACCGGCCGCCCCACCCGCCCGGTCGACCTCCCCACCTACCCCTTCCAACGCCGGCGCTACTGGCTGGAGTCGGCCCCGGGCGCCGGCGACGTCACCACCCTCGGCCAGGCCTCCGCCCGTCACCCCCTGCTCGGCGCCGTACTCCACCGCGCCGGCACCGACGAATCCATCCTCACCGGCCGCGTCTCACTCCAGACCCACCCCTGGCTCGCCGACCACGCCATCGGGGACACTGTGCTCCTCCCCGGCACCGCTCTCGTCGAACTCGCCATCCACGCCGGTGACCACACCGGCACCCCCCACCTCGAAGAGCTCACCCTCCAGGCGCCGTTCGTTCTCGCCCCGGAGCAGGCTCTCCAGCTCCAGATCACGGTCGGGCCCCCTGACGCGTCCGACCGCCGCACCCTCACCATCCACTCACGCCCCCAGTCCGCGGACGCGGCCTGGACCCAGCACGCGGAAGGCACTCTTACCACCCAGTCCCCCACGCCCGACGCCGACTCCGCCCTCACCACGTGGCCGCCGGTCGGCGCCCTGCCCATCCCCCTGCACCACACCTACGAAGACCTCGCCACCCAGGGCTACCACTACGGCCCCGCCTTCCAGGGCCTCAAGGCCGCCTGGCACCATGACAACGCCGTCTACGCCGAAGTCGCCCTCCCCGAAGAGGCCCACGGCGATGTGGGCGCGTTCGGGCTGCACCCCGCCCTCCTCGACGCCGCACTCCACGCCGCCGACCTGGGCAGCGCCGACGTCCACGACGACGAACCCGAGCAGTCGGGCATGCTGCTCCCCTTCGCCTGGCAGGGCGTGACTCTCCACGCGTCCGGCGCGACGCGGCTGCGGGTGCGGATCAGCCGTACCGCCGCCAACGCGCTGTCCGTCGTCGCAGCCGACCCGCAGGGCGAGCCGGTCGCCTCCGTACAGTCCCTTGTGCTGCGTGCCCTCAGCACGGAACAGCTGCTCATCTCCAGCAGCGGCCCGCACGGTGGCCATCAGCCGCTGTACGGCGTGGACTGGCTGCCGGCTCCGCTGCCCGGACCGGCCGTCGGGAGCGCGGACGTCCTCACGATCCGTCCGGCCGGCGCGTACCCCGGAGCGGCCGAGTGGCTGGCGGGTGCCGAGGCGCTCCTGCCGGCCGAAATACCGGCCGACGTACTGGTCCACTGCGACGACGAGCCCGATGCCGGCGCCGCGTCGTCCGCAGCGGTACGCACCGCCACCGGCCGGGCCCTGATTCTGCTCCAGCGGTGGCTTACGGACGAACGGTTCGCCTCGTCCCGGATCGTCGTCGTCACCCGGCGCGCCGTCGCCGCGTCCCGTCCCGGCGAGGAGGCCGAGGACGTGCTCGACCTGGCAGGCTCGGCGGTCTGGGGCCTGGTGCGCGCGGTGCGCGAGGAGCACCCGGGCCGGGTGGCGCTGGTGGATGTGGACGGTACGCCGGAGTCACGGAAGGCGCTGTCGGCAGCCGTGTCGATCGGGGAGCCGGAGGTCGCCCTGCGTGGCGCTGCCGCGCTCGTCCCCCGGCTCGTACGCCTCGCCACCGGTGCGGACCGTACCGACCGCGCGAGCAGCCAACTCGACGCCGACGGAACCGTATTGGTCACCGGAGGAACGGGCGGCCTGGGCAGTGCCCTCGCCCGTCATCTCGTGACGGCACACGGCGTACGCCACCTGTTGCTGCTCAGCCGCCGCGGTCCGGCGGCCGAAGGGGCCGACAAGCTCGCCGCCCAACTGGCGGACCTCGGCGCGAGCGTCGACATCGTGGCCTGTGACGCGGCGGACGAGGACGAACTCTCCGCGGTCCTCGCGCGCATTCCGGCCACACGTCCGCTGACCGGCGTCGTGCATGCCGCCGGTGTACTGGACGACGCGACGCTGGCCTCGGTGACACCCGAGCAGTTCGAGACGGTACTGCGCCCCAAGGTGGACGCGGCGCTCAATCTTCACCGGCTGACGGCGGACGCGGAGCTGGCGGCGTTCGTGCTCTTCTCCTCCGCGGCGGGCACGCTCGGCGCGGCCGGGCAGGTCAACTACACCGCCGCGAACGCCTTCCTGGACGCGCTGGTCCAGCATCGGCGGGCGCAGGGGCTCACCGGGCTCTCGCTGGCCTGGGGTCTGTGGAACGCGGGGACGGGGATGGGCGACCAGCTCGCCGACGCCGATCTGCGCCGGATGGCGCGCTCCGGCATGCGGGCGCTCGCGGCGGACGAGGGCCTGGCCCAGTTCGACGCCGCGCTCGCTCGGGGCACGTCCGGGCGGCCGGTACTGCTGCCGATGGCTCTGGACATCGCCCGCGCCCGTACCGACAGCGGCACCGACGGCGTACCGGCGATGCTGCGCGCACTGGTACGGGCCCCGTCCCGCCGGGCCGTGGACAACGGCGGCGGAGCGGCGTCCGAGTCACAAGGCGCCCTACTGGTGAGCCAGTTGGCGTCGCTGTCGGCCGAGGAGCAGGAGCGGACGCTGCTGCACCTGGTACGCAGTCACACCGCCGAGGTGCTCGGTCACGCACGGGGCCAGGCACTTGATCCGCTGCGAGGGTTCGTGGAGCTGGGCTTCGACTCGCTGACGGCTCTGGAGCTGCGCAACCGGCTCGGCAGTGCCAGTGGGCTCCGGCTGCCGTCCACGCTGATCTACGACCACCCGACTCCGCTGGCCGCGGCCCGGCATTTGCGGGCCGAACTGGTCGACGACGGTGCCGCCCAGGGTTCGTCGCTGGAGGCGGAACTCGCCGGCCTGGAAGCCGCCATGAGCGGCGCCGCACCGGACGAGGCCGAGCACGCCAGGGTCGCGGCGCGGCTGCGGGCGCTGACGGCGCAGTGGGGCGAGGTCTCGGAGCCGGAAAGCCGGCAGACGCCGGCCGACGACCGGGCGGCGTTGGAGTCGGTCTCCGCCGATGAGCTGTTCGACATGCTCGACAGTGAGCTGGAAACCGACTGACCACGCGTCAGGCACATGGTGAGGGCCGGCCCCCGGTCGTCGGCTGGGGGGCCGGCCCTCACTGTTGTTCAGCCGCGGCCGGGCACCCTCGAAGACGCGCCACCTTCACGCGCACCGTCCTCGCCCACCCTCGCTTCGGGAACCTCCCCCGTCTCGGGAGCCCCCGCCGCCCCGGGGACCTCCGCCCTCGTCTCGGGAGCCCCCGCCCGCGTGTGTCGCAGCAGGATCAGTGAGGTCACAGCCATCGCGAGGAGCAGGCCGACCGCGGTCCAGGAGGCGACGCGCAGCCCGTGCGCGAAGGCCTCCCGTGCGACGTCGAGCAGCTCCTCACCGGTACGGGACGGCAGGTGCTGCGCAGTCTCCACCGCGCCGCCCAGCGTGTCCTTCGCGGAACCGACCGCGTCGCGCGGCAGACCGGCCGGAGCCTCCCGGGCCACGTCGTGCCGGTACACGGCGGTCCCGATGCTGCCCAGGATGGCGACGCCGAAGGCGCCACCGAACTCAGTGGCGGTCTGGGACAGTCCGGAGACCGATCCGGCGCGGTCGGCCGGCGCCGTGGCGATGACCAGGTCGGACGTGGTCGTCATGACCAGCGTGATGCCGGCCGCCATGATCACCGTGCCGAGGGCGAGCACTCCGACACCGGAGCTCGCGTGGAGCTGGGAGAGCACGCCGTACCCGGCGGCGGCGACCACCAGGCCGCCGGTCACGACCACTCCGGGTCGTACGAACCGCACCAGCAGCGGGGCCGTCGCGGAGCTGACCAGGGCGGCGCCCGCGGCGGGCAGCGCCCAGAGCCCCGCCTGCAACGGCCCGAACCCGAGCACCATTTGCAGGTACTGGGAGGTGAAGAGGCCGGACCCGACGAGGGAGAAGATCGCGAGCACGCTGGTCGCGACGGACGCGCTGAACGCCCGGTCGCGGAACAGCCCTACATCCAGCAGGGGTTCGGCCAGGAAGCGCTGGCGCCTCAGGAAGTACCAGCCGATGCCGAGACCCACGAGGAAGACGACGACGGGTACCGCGCTCACTCCGTCCTCGGCCATCTTCTGGATGCCGTAGACGGCGGGCAGTACCGCGGCCAGTGACAGCGCGGCGCTGAACAGATCGAATCTGCCGGGCTTCTCTGCTTTGGACTCCGGGAGCAGCGGCGGCGCGAGGATGAGCAGCAGCGCCATGACGGGCAGGTTGACCAGGAAGACCGATCCCCACCAGAAGTGTTCGAGGAGTACGCCGCCCAGGAGCGGGCCGAGGATGGCGCCGGCGGCGAACGCGCCGGTCCACACGGCGATGGCGATGCGACGCTGCCCGTCGTCGCTGAACATGTTGCGGATGAGGGACAGGGTGGACGGCATCAGGGTGGCGCCGCCGAGCCCCATCAGGGCGCGGGTCGCGATGAGCATGGCCGGTCCACTCGCGAGGCAGGCCACCACCGAGGCCAGTCCGAAGACGACCGCGCCGATCATCAGGAGCCGTCTGCGGCCGATCCGGTCGCCGAACGAGCCCATCGTCAGGAGCAGCCCGGCGAGGACGAACGGGTAGATGTTGACGATCCAGAGGAGTTCCGCGCTGCTCGGGCCCAGCTCGGCGCTGATGAACGGCAGTGCATAGGACAGCACTTGCATGTCGAGGGAGACCAGCAGGACGGGGAGGATGAGGACGGCGAGTCCTGTCCACTGCTTCCGCCCGGCCCTCCTGGTCGGCTGTATCGCCGCTGTGTCTGCGTTGCTCATGGCGTGTTCCGCTCCTGCTTCGCTGCCCGGTTCTGCGCCTACGCGTTGAGGTAGGCGAGTACTGCCAATACACGCCGGTTGTCGTCTCCCGACGCGGTGAGGCCCAGCTTCGTGAAGATGCTGTTGGTGTGTTTGCTGACCGCTTTCTCGGAGACGAACATCTTGGCGGCGACCGCCGCGTTGGACCGTCCTTCGGCCATCAGCCCGAGCACTTCGCGTTCCCGCTCGGTCAGGGCGTGCACCGGGCTGGTCTCGGTGTCGTGCTTGATCAGCAGCTCGGAGACCACTTTGGGATCCATGACGGTTCCGCCCGCGGCCACCTGACGGACCATGTCGACGAAGCGGCGCACGTCGAAGACGCGGTCCTTGAGCAGATAGCCCACGCCCCCGTTCTGGTCGGACAGCAGTTCGCGCGCGTACATCTGCTCGACGTGCTGGGAGAGCACCAGGATGGGCAGCCCCGGCACCTGCGTGCGGGCCTGCACGGCGGCGTGCAGTCCTTCGTCGGTGAAGGTCGGTGGCAGTCGTACGTCGACGATGGCCACGTCGGGCCGGTGCTGGAGCAGGGCCCGCAGCACGGCGGGGCCGTTGTCCACCGCTTCGACCACTTCGAAGTCGTGGACTGTGAGCAGTTGTACCAGTCCCTCCCTCAGCAGGGCCAGGTCCTCGGCGATCACAACGCGCACGGAAGCTCCATCGTCACTAGGGTCGGTCCGCCGGTCGGGCTGCTGATGCCGAGTTCTCCGTCGAAGGCCGCGAGTCGGCGTTGCAGGCCGCGCAGGCCGCTGCCGCCCTCGGCGTCCGCTCCGCCGCGTCCGTCGTCGCCGACCTGGGCCCGGAGTTTCCCGCCGGCGTACCAGAGGCGCACGCTCGCGCGGCCCGCGCCGCTGTGCTTGGTGATGTTGGTGAGTGCCTCGGCGATCACGAAGTACACGGCCGACTCGACCGGCAACTGGGGCCGGGAGGGGAGGTCGATCTGCACTTCGACGGGTACGGCCAGGCTCACCGCCAACGCCCTCACGGCGCCGTCGAGTCCGCGCTCGGCCAGTACGGGCGGGTGGATGCCGCGTACCAGGTCCCGCAGTTCGGTCAGTGCCTGGCTGCTGGATTCCACGGCGTCGGCCAGGAGTTTGCGCACCATGGCGGGGTTGCTTTCCAGCAGGGTGTCGGCGAGTCCCAGGCTCATGCCGAGGGACACCAGTCGGGCCTGCGCGCCGTCGTGCAGGTCCCTCTCGATCCTGCGGAGTTCGGCCGCCTGGGACTCCACAGTCTCCGAGCGCGTCTCGGTCAGCCGCTCCACCCGCAGGGTGAGCCTGGCGTTGCGGGTGGGGGACAGCAGCAGTCGGTTGAAGCGGATGTGCAGCCGTGCCAGTGATGGTGAGATCAGCAGGCCGAGGACCACGAACAGCATGCCCTGCGGGATGGCGAGGTTGGCCTCGGTCTGGTCGGTGATGAACCAGATCGCTCCGAAGCCCCAGTGCGGTCCCATGCTCTCCCAGAGGAGGGGGGTGACGAACATGCCGTTGAGGCCGTAGGCGACGAACGAGGCGGGCAGCAGTCCCAGGATCAGCCCGACGGGTGTGTCGAGCAGCGTCCACAGGAAGTCCCGCCAGGTGGCGGGGTCGGACAGCAACTGGCGGCAGTGCGTGACCGACCCGGCGGTGTCGTAGGGATCGTTCGAGTCGGTGGGGCGGTAGGGCGTTTCGATGGGCACGCCGGACCATTCTTCGGCCGTCCGCCGGTGGAAGTTGGCCAGACCGCGTACCGCGATCATGACGACCGGGAGGACGAGGAAGCCCACTCCGACGACCAGTGAGGCGAGAGTGACAACCATGGCGGTGAACAGGACGAGGCTGCCGATCTGGGAGAGCACGGCGACCGTCAGGCCCCGTGCGCACCAGTGCAGCCGTTGCGCCAGGCCGCGGGACGATGCCGGTAATCGTGCGGCCCAATTCTTGTTCAACTGCTCCAACCTCCTGTGTCCCGGAAGCGTTCAGGTCCTGTCCGGGCGATCGAGTTCCCCACGGGCCCATGATGCAACACGTGCGGGCGGTGACCGGGCGGTCTCACTCGACCGTGCCCAGTGTCACGGCGTTTCAAGGATCGCGCGTGAACCCTGGTGGAGTAGTGGGGAAAGGCCCAGGTCAGGGGTGGACTTTTCTCTACCCCCCTTGTGGACACAGACCCATCGGTCGTCGCTCTTCCCGTCCGTAGCGTGGTTGTCGTGATCGCGTCCCCCTCGCGACAGGCACTGGGAGCTTTGAATGGACACCACCGCAGTCGACGACACAGTACGGCTCGACGCCGTTCGCAAGGTCTATGGCGAGGGCGCCAATGCCGTGACCGCGCTCGACGGCGTCAGCCTGAGTTTCCAGCGCGGCAGCTTCACCGCCGTGATGGGCCCGTCGGGTTCGGGCAAGAGCACCTTCCTGCACTGCGCGGCGGGGCTGGACCGGCCGACTTCCGGCACCGTCCTGCTGGACGGCGAAGATCTCAGTGGCTACGACGAGACGACGCTGACCAAGATGCGTCGCGAGCGCATCGGCTTCATTTTCCAGGCCTTCAATCTGCTGCCCGCCCTTTCGGTGCTGCAGAACGTCACGCTTCCGCTGAAACTCGCCGGCCGGCGCCCCGACCGGGCCCAAGTGACCAAGGTGATCAATCGTGTGGGGCTCGGCGATCGTACCGGAAGCCGTCCCGCCGAACTGTCCGGCGGCCAGCAGCAGCGCGTGGCGATCGCCCGCGCGCTGGTCACCGGGCCCGCGGTGGTCTTCGCCGACGAACCGACCGGTGCGCTGGACACCCGCACCGCCCGTGAGGTGCTGCGGCTGATGCAGGAGTCCGTACGGTCGCTGGGGCAGACCATCGTGATGGTCACCCACGACCCCGTGGCCGCCTCGTACGCGGACCGGGTGGTGTTCCTCGCCGACGGCCGGTTCGTGGGCGACATCTACAACCCGACGGCCGAGGCGGTCGCCGAGCGGATGACTCGCCTGGGCGCCTGGGCCGACGAAGAGCCCGTGGCCTACGGCCAGCATGTGCCGAACGCGGCCGGAGGCACGTACTGATGTTGTCCCTGGCTCTGCGCACGCTGCGCTTCCGCAAGGGCGGATTCGTGGCCACCTTCATCGCCATGTTCTTCGGCGCGGCCCTCATCACGGCCTGCGGCGGCCTCATGGAGAGCGGCGTCCGCGACGCGGTGCCGCCCCAGCGGCTGGCCGCGGCTCCCCTCGTGGTGGCCGGCGACCAGAAGTACGACGATGCCCAGCTGTCCGAGCGGGTCCGGCTCGACGCGGCGCAGGTACACGCCGTCGCCGCGGTGCCCGGTGTCGGCAAGGCCGTCGCCGACGTGTCCTTCCCGGTGGCGGTCGTACGTGACGGCCGCCCGGTGACCGACCTGTCCGACACTGCTACCGGCACTGAGCACCGTCCGCTCGGCCACGGCTGGGACTCGGCTCAACTGGCCCCTTACACCCTCATTTCGGGAGCCCGGCCCGGTGCGGCCGGTGATGTGGTGCTGGACGCCGGGCTGGCCGGGCAGGCGGGCGCCTCCGTCGGCGACCGGGTCCGGATCGTGGCCGACGGACGGCCGCAGGAGTTCCGGCTGGCCGGAATCGTCAAGCAGGCAGGCGGCCGTACGGCTTCGCAGCCCGCGGTGTTCTTCACCGACGAGCAGGCCGGCGCGCTGAGCGGCCGGGCCGGCACGGCGGACGCGATCGGTGTGCTGCCCAAGGCGGGCACCGACACCGCCGAGCTCGGCAGCAGGATCGAGCACGCCCTGAACGGCAAGGCGGCCGTCATGCTGACCGGCGAGAACCGGGGGCTCGCCGAGTTCCCGCAGGCCGCGAGCAGCCAGAAGAGCCTCGTCACGCTGTCCGCGATCTTCGGCGGCTGGGCGATCCTGGTCGCCATGTTCGGGGCGTCCTCCACGCTGGGGCTGACCATTCAGCAGCGGCACCGCGAGATGGCCCTGATGAAGGCGATCGGCACCACCCCGCGGCAGCTGCGCCGCATGATCCTGGGCGAGACGCTGGTCGTCGCGACCGTCGCCTCGGTGCTGGGCTGCCTGCCCGGCGCGCTGCTCAGCGAGCTCATCTTCGACAAGCTGGTCTCCGCCGGAATGGTCTCCGGGGCCGTCGAGTTCCACCTCGGCGTGGTGCCGGCCCTGGTGGCTGTGGGCGCCTCGCTGCTGGCCGGCGTCGGTGCCGCGTACATCACCGCCCGGAAGATCGCCAAGACCCGGGCCACCGAGGCGCTGGCGGAGAGCTCGATCGAGGGGCGCTGGCTGACCCGTACCCGGGTCGTCCTGTCCGTGCTCTTCCTCGTCGGCGGCGCCGGCATGGCCGTGATGACCATGACCATGATGAAGGGCGACCTGACAGCCAGTACCGCGGGACCGGCCTGCATCATGTGGGCGATCGGCCTGGCGCTGCTCGCCCCCGGCTTCACCAAGGCCATCGTGGCGCTGCTCCAGGGCCCGCTGCGTGCCCTCACGGGACTGCCGGGACAGCTCGCGGTGCTCAACTCCCGGGCCCATACGATCCGGATGGCCGCCACCATCACGCCGATCATCCTGCTGACCGGCATCGCCACCGGCACGCTGTACATGCAGCAGATCGAGGACGCCTCCAACCGCTCCGCGCACACCGGGATCCTGCGGGCGGACGACGTGCTGACGTCCGAGACCGGTGGCCTGCCCCCCGGCACCCTGGACCGGGTGCGGCAGGTACCGGGAGTCGGCGCCGCCTCCGACTACGTGACCAGTACCGGGTTCGTGCAGAGCCCCGAGGACGCCGAGCAGACCAGCGACGGCTGGCCGCTCCAGGGTGTCAGCGACGCCAAGAACCTCTCGGTGCAAGCCGCGGCCGGTTCGTTCGGCGGCCTGCGCGGGAACAGCGTCGCGCTGCCCGTCGAGCACGCCGCTTCCCTCGGGCGCGGTGTCGGTGATTCCCTCACCCTGCGGCTCGGGGACGGCACTCCGGTCAAGGTGAAGGTGGCTGCCACCTACCGGGCCGAGGGCGACGCGGCAGCACTGCTGCTGCCCGCCCAACTGCTGGCCGCCCACACCACCGACGGGGCGGCGCGCCAGATCCTGGTGCGCCACGCCGCCGGAAGCGACTCCACCGAGGTGACCGCGGCACTGTCCGCGCTGGTCAAGGACCAGCCGGGGGTCAAGGTGACCGACAGCGCCGCGCTGGTCGCCGGGCGCACCGAGGGCCAGCAGCAACTGGCCACCATCAACTACCTGGTGGTCGGCATGATCGTCGGATACACCGCGATCTCGGTGGTGAACACGCTGATCGCGGCCACCGGCCGGCGTCGCCGGGAGTTCGGCCTCCAGCAGCTGACCGGCTTCACGCGGCGGCAGATCATGACGATGATGAGTGTGGAGAGCGTGCTGACCGCCGTCGTCGGTGTGCTGCTCGGCACGGTCGCCGCCGCGGTCACGCTCTTCCCCTACAGCGTCGCCAAGCTGGACCGGGTGGTCCCGTCCGTACCGGTGTGGATCTACCTCGCGGTCGTGACCGGCGCGGTGGTGATCACCTTCACGGCGACCCTGCTGCCCACCTGGCGGGCCACCAGGATCCGACCGGTGGAAGCGGCGACCGCCGCGTAGGGAAGCCCCTGAAAACCAAAGTGAAGGGCCGGAAGTCCATCCCCCGTAAGACTCTCCGGCCGGGCCCCACCGCCTTGCAGGCGGTGGGGCCTCACCTTCTTCCCACCCCTAGGTGGGGGTGGTTAGGGGTTGGCCGGACACGTGCCCGGTGAGAGCCTTCACCGGTGGACGACACACGTATGAGGGGCAAGTGAGTTGACGAGCAGCGTGCAGGAAAAGAGCGATTGGATCCAGCGCTTCCACCCGGCTCCGGACGCCAAGAACCGGCTCGTCTGCTTTCCGTACGCGGGCGGCGCGGCAAGTTATTTTCACCCTGTCTCGGCCGCGCTGTCGCCAGGAATCGACGTGCTGGCAGTCCAGTACCCGGGCCGGCAGAACCGCAGGACCGAGCCTCTGCTGCGCTCCGTCGACGAGCTGGCGCGGCACGCCACGACGGCGCTGCGCCCCTGGGCGGACCGGCCGTTGACGCTGCTCGGCCACAGCATGGGCGCACTGGTCGCCTTCGAGGTGGCGCGGCGGCTCGCGGGTGACGGCGCCGCCCCGCTCTCCGTCGTCGTTTCCGGCCGCCGTTCGCCGACCAGCGTGCGGCACGAAGACG